>NZ_JBHSED010000013.1:173227-387580 GCF_042651945.1 Cohnella boryungensis
ATAGATAGCGGTTGATTTAGCATCTTGTGCTAGCGTGGGGCGGTTCCTCTTTGGCGTCGATGGTGTGGCGGACACAGGAGCCTTTATTCATGCGATTTCCCCAGTACTTAAGCTCTTCGCGGACATGAGCACCGTTATTCACCCTATATTTCGGAAATTTAAGGGTTTCTAGACCATTTAACGGCTCTCAGGTCCACATCATCTTAAAAATCGCTCTGATTTTTAAAATAAGGTCTCTGATGTCCGCAAACTTGGATAGTCCAAGCGATTTAGAGAGTCATTCAATCATCCAAAGTGACTCGGCTACTTATGGCGGTCCTGCAGCTTAGGGTGACTCACAGCAACTTAGCGCAAGCCATAGCAACTTACATCAATTCACTCAATCAATAATGTCTGTCGCCGTCCCTGGGCACGGTGGCAGACATTTTGTATCGTGCTATCAGATGTCGATAAAGCATGCCTGAATCTTAACCTCTCTGATCGTTCAAAAAAAACCGCCCTCCGCAGGATTCTCTCGAATCCCGCAGAAGGCGGTCTGACTTATTTCTTGTGCTCGACCGCTTCCAACCGGGCAATCGCGCGCATGAGGGCCATTTCGGCACGCTGTGCGCTAATATCCGCTTGCTTTTGCGCCAAACGGCGCTCAGCGCGTTCCTTGGCAAGACGAGCGCGAGAGACGTCGATGTCGCTTTCGAGCTCGGCAGCCTCGGCGAGAATGACGACTTTGTCTTTACGCACTTCCATAAAGCCGCCGTGAACGGCAATAAACTCTTCCGAATTGCCGATCTTGGCTTTCACCGGAGCCACCTTCAGCGGCGTAACCAGAGGAATATGGTTGGGCAGAATCCCAAGCTCGCCCGAAACGCCCTTGACGACGACCATATTCACGTCTTTCTCGTAAACCTTGTGCTCCGGAGTGACGATCTCCAACCGTAAGGTACTCATATCGTTCCCTCCAAACCGGCCGCTTGATTATACCTCAGCAGCGAGTCTCTTCGCTTTCTCGACCGCTTCCTCGATGACGCCGACGTTGTGGAAAGCCGGTTCCGGAAGATCGTCATGTTTCCCTTCGAGGATCTCCTTAAAGCTGCGGATCGTTTCTTTAATAGGCGCATACACGCCCGGGATACCGTTGAACGCCTCGGCGACGTGCAGCGGCTGAGACAGGAACAGCTGGATGCGGCGTGCGCGTTGCACCACTTGTTTGTCTTCGTCGGACAATTCGTCCATCCCGAGAATCGCGATAATATCTTGAAGCTCTTTGTAGCGCTGGAGCAATCTCTTTACGCCTTGAGCAACGTTGTAGTGCTCTTCGCCCACGATTTCAGGCGCAAGAATCCGGGAAGAGGAAGCCAGCGGATCAACCGCAGGGAAAATCCCCATCGCCGCGATGTTACGCTCCAGGTTCGTCGTCGCGTCCAAGTGAGCGAACGCCGTAGCCGGAGCCGGGTCAGTATAGTCATCCGCAGGAACGTAGATCGCTTGGATCGACGTAACGGAGCCTTTTTTCGTGGAGGTAATACGCTCTTGAAGCTGACCCATCTCGGTTGCCAGCGTCGGTTGGTAACCAACCGCGGAAGGCATACGGCCGAGCAAGGCGGAAACCTCGGAGCCCGCTTGGGTGAAACGGAAAATGTTGTCGACGAACAGAAGCACGTCCAGACCGTCCTGGTCGCGGAAGTATTCCGCCATCGTCAAGCCTGTCAGAGCGACACGCATACGCGCGCCTGGAGGCTCGTTCATCTGGCCGAACACCATCGCCAGCTTGGCGATAACGCCGGACTCGGTCATTTCGTGATAGAGGTCGTTACCTTCGCGAGTACGCTCCCCTACGCCGGCGAATACGGAAATACCGCCGTGCTCGGATGCAATGTTATGAATCAACTCTTGCATAAGAACGGTTTTACCTACGCCCGCACCGCCGAACAGTCCGATCTTACCGCCCTTGGTATAAGGAGCAAGCAAGTCGACGACTTTAATTCCCGTCTCCAACATCTCGGTCTGGGTAGTCAGTTCTTCGAAGGTAGGCGCCGAACGGTGAATCGGATTCGTGTGCGTGCGATCTGGCTCACCTTTGCCGTCGATGGGGTCGCCAAGGACGTTAAAGACGCGGCCAAGCGTCGCAGGGCCGACCGGAATTGTGATTGGCACGCCAAGATCCACGGCTTCCGTACCTCTAACCAGACCGTCCGTGGAAGACATTGCAATTGCGCGAACAAGATTGTCGCCCAGATGCTGAGCGACTTCAACCGTCAAGCTGACATCGCTGCCGCCAGCGCTCTCGGCTTTCGCTTCAATTTTAACCGCATTGAGAATGTCAGGCAGGTGCCCGTGGTCGAATTCGATATCGACGACCGGTCCCAGTACCTGAACAACGCGACCTTTGCTCATGGATTTACCTCCTATAGTGCAATTGTATCGTTAACCGCATGGTATTAGATCAACTGTCACGCTTGTTATTGCTGTGCGTTCGCTCCGCCGACGATTTCCGCAATCTCTTGCGTGATCGCCGCTTGACGCGCACGGTTGTAGACGAGCGTCAAGTCGCCGATCATCTTCGTCGCGTTCTTCGTCGCATTGCCCATCGCCGTCATCCGCGCTCCGAACTCGCTGGCTTTGCCTTCGAGAACTGCACTGAACACAAGCGTCTCCGCATACTTCGGAAGAAGTACCTTGAGCACTTCCTCCGACGACGGTTCATACTCGTAGTCGGCTTTGTCGCTTCCTGCCTTCATATCCGCAAGCGGAAGCAGGCGTTTGAGCGTCGGGATTTGCGTGACCGCGTTCTGGAACTCGTTATAAGCCAGGTACAGCTCGTCGTAAGTGCCGGATTCGAAGCCTTGTACCGCTCTGGCGGCAATGTCTTTGATGTCCGAGAACTTCGGCGAATCGGATAAGCCCGTTACCTGATCGACAAGAGGAATGTTGCGGCGCTGGAAGAAATCGCGCCCCTTGCGTCCAATTACGAATACCGCATATTCGTCCTGGGAACGGTGCTTCTCTTTAATCGTCAATAGCACTTTACGAAGGATGTTGGCGTTGTATCCGCCGGCCAGACCGCGATCGGAGGTAATGACCAGGTAGGCCGTCCTCTTGATCGGACGGCTTTGAAGCATAGGATGCTTGCTCCCTCCGGATGCGGACGCGATGCTGGACACTACTTCCTTCAGCTTGTCCGTGTACGGTCGGGCGGCAAGCGCAGCCTCCTGGGCTCTCCGCAATCTTGAAGCCGCGACCATTTCCATCGCCTTCGTAATTTGCTTTGTATTTTGTTTGCTCTTGATCGAGCGTTTAATTTCGCGCATGCCTTTAGCCAATCGTTTCACCACCTTATTGCCAGACTTGCCGACGGCAAGCCCGGCTCAAGCTATTGTTGCGTCCCGAATTCGGTCATTCAAGCTTATCCAGTTACGGCAAAGCCCTTCTTGAACGCTGCGATCGCGTCGATCAAAGCCTTGTCGGTTTCAGCCGTCAAATCCTTCGTGTCACGGATCGAGCTGAAGATTTCCGGACGATTCGCATCCACATAAGACAGGAACTCGGATTCGAAACGGCGAACGTCCTGAACCGGAATCGTATCCAAGTGGCCTTTGGTTACAACGTAGAGGGAAACGACTTGGCGCTCGACCGCAAGCGGCTGGTTAACGCCTTGCTTGAGGATTTCGAGCGTACGAATCCCGCGATCCAGTCTCGACTTCGTGACTTTATCGAGGTCGGAGCCGAATTGCGCGAACGCCGCCAATTCGCGATATTGCGCGAGGTCGGTTTTGAGCGTGCCCGCAACCTTCTTCATCGCTTTAATTTGCGCGGAGCTACCTACCCGGGATACGGAAATACCGACGTTAACCGCCGGACGTTGGCCGGAGTAGAACAGATCCGATTCAAGGAAGATTTGACCGTCCGTAATGGAGATAACGTTGGTCGGAATATAAGCGGAGACATCGCCCGCTTGCGTCTCGATGAACGGCAACGCGGTCATCGAACCGCCGCCCAATTCGTCGCTCAG
The DNA here is from genome assembly GCF_042651945.1 of Cohnella boryungensis. NCBI lineage: Bacteria > Bacillati > Bacillota > Bacilli > Caryophanales > Paenibacillaceae > Cohnella > Cohnella boryungensis. The sequence goes on from NZ_JBHSED010000013.1 coordinate 177,234, forward strand.
CTTGGCCGCGCGCTCCAACAAACGGGAGTGCAAGTAGAAGACGTCGCCCGGATAAGCTTCGCGGCCCGGAGGACGGCGAAGAAGCAAGGAAAGCTCACGGTATGCAGCCGCTTGCTTCGTCAAGTCATCATAGATGATCAGAACGTGCTTGCCGTTGTACATGAACTCCTCGCCCATGGATACGCCCGTATACGGCGCAAGATACAAGAGCGGAGCAGGTTCGGATGCGCTGGCCGTAACGACGATTGTGTAATCGAGAGCGTCATGCTTGCGCAGCGTTTCGACCAAGCCGCGCACGGTCGATTGCTTCTGGCCGATTGCGACGTAGATACAAATAACACCGTTGCCCTTCTGGTTAACGATGGTATCGATCGCGATCGTCGTTTTACCCGTTTGACGGTCGCCGATGATCAATTCCCGTTGGCCGCGGCCAATTGGAATCATCGCGTCGATCGCTTTAATGCCGGTTTGCATCGGCTCGTGAACGGATTTACGCGCCATAACGCCCGGAGCCGGGGATTCGACTGGACGGGTTTTGGTCGTGTTGATCGGGCCGTTGCCGTCAACCGGCTGACCCAGAGCGTTCACGACGCGGCCAAGCAATTGCTCGCCTACCGGAACTTCCATGATCCGGCCGGTTCTTTTCACTTGGTCGCCTTCGCGAATACCCTTATAAGGTCCCATGATAACGACACCAACGTTGTCTTCCTCCAAGTTGAGGGCCATGCCGACAACGCCGTTGGAGAACTCCAGAAGCTCCCCGGACATACATTTTTCCAAACCGTGCACGCGCGCGATTCCGTCACCGACCTGGATGACGGTGCCTACGTCGACGACTTGAATATCGGATTGGTATTGCTCGATTTGTTGCTTGATCAGCGTGCTGATTTCTTCGGGCCTAATACTCAATTCGTTCACCCCTGTCTCCATTGCTTGCAAATGGTATTGTTATTCGTTAGATCGCCGCCGATTGCAGCGCTTTGTCCAGACGTTCAAGCTTGCCCTTCAGGCTTCCGTCATACAGCGTATCTCCGATGCGGACGGTGAGACCGCCCAGCAGCTCGGGATTAACGGTATTGGTTACCCGGATTTTCTTGTTCAGCAAAGCTCCGAATTTCTCGGCCAGCTTCGCTTGCTCCTCCGCGCTCAAAGGCACGGCCGAAGTCACATGCGCGTCGGAACGCCCCAGAGCGTTACCCGCGACTTGCAGGTACGCGGCCAGAACGGACGCAATCTCGCCTTCGCGGCCGCGCTCGATCAGCAGACCGACCACGTTCAGCACGAGCGGGGAAACCTGCGCCCCGAATGCTTGCAGAAGCGTCTGCTTCTTCGTATCAAGCGTGATGTTCGGCGCGGTGAGGAAAGCCCGCAGATTCGCGTCTCCCTCGATCACCTCGACGACCAGACTAAGCTGAGATTCCGTCTCCGCTACGAGCCCTTTGTCTTGCGCCGCTTGGAACAGCCCCTTCGCATAGCGCTTGGCGACTACCGAACTGCGGCTCATGATTGCTTCCCTACATTCTGCAGGTATTGATCAACGAGTTCCTTCTGCGATTGCTCGTCAACTTGTTTCTCGATGATCTTGGATGCGATCAGCACGGACAGGCCGCTGACTTGCGCTCTAAGCGCCGCAACCGCTTTGTTCTTCTCGGCTTCGATCTCGCGAAGCGCCTCTTCCTTCATTCGGCTGGATTCATTGCGAGCCGACTGGACGATATCGTCCGCTTGCTTCGAGCTTGTCACACGGGCTTGCTCGATAATGTCGTGAGCTTCCTTGCGCGCTTGCTGAAGCGCTTGCTTCTGCTCTTCTATGAATTGATCCGCTTCCGCGCGATTTTTCTCGGCGCTGTTCATTTGCTCCAGAACCATCTGGCGGCGTTGCTCCATAATTCCGAACAGCGGCTTGAACGCGAAGCGTTGCAGCAGGAGGAACAAGATGATAAACGCGACCAGTTGAACGAAAAAGTTAGACCATATGATATTCATGGACGGATCTGCTCTCCTTTCACACGGCTTTCATAAGCTGTTTTCATGCCTCGCAAAGCGAAGGCGTGGAGGCATCGGCACTCCCCGCCTTATTCCTGAATCCTTATTAAACCGCTTGATTCATCAAGATGAACGCAAGAACGAGGGAGATGATCGGAAGGGCTTCTACCAGACCTACGCCGATGAACGCCGTCGTTTGAAGGGAGCCGCGCAGCTCAGGCTGACGGGAAATGCCTTCGATCGTTTTGCTGAAGATCATACCGTTACCGATACTTGCGCCGAACGCACCAAGACCAAAAACAATTGCTGCTGCCAAAAGACCGTATACCATTTGTAAATCCTCCTTAAGAGTGTGGGTTTATTTTTAGTTTTGCGTAATTCAATAGCTTAGTGTTCTTCGTGAATGCTGGCTTGACCGATGTATACCATCGTCAACATCGTAAAGACGAAGGCCTGAATGGCGCCGACGAAAATACTGAAGCCCTGCCAGACGAGCAACGCCGGAATACCGATCCAGCCCATTCCCAAGATAATTCCGATCATGACTTCGCCCGCGTAGATATTCCCGTAAAGACGAAGACCGAGCGTAAGCGGCTTAGCGGCCGTCTCGATCAAGTTAATCGGCAGGAAGAAAGGCCACGGCTCGAAGTAATGCTTCAGATAGTGCTTACGGTTGTGGCGGAGACCTTGAATATGCGAGAGTCCGATAACCGTAAGCGCCAGCGCCATCGTCATTGCAGCGTCGGCTGTAGGCGATTTCCACCAGAGCCACGCCAGATGATCGTGGGCTTCTTTGACGACCAGTTCTTGTCCGAACACGGTCTGGCCTTCATGGCCTTCCGTGACGATACCGAAGGGAAGTCCAAGCATGTTGCTCACGAAGATATACATAATGAGCGCCAGGCCAAGCCCGGTGTAAATTCTGCCCTTCTTGAAGTCCGTCGCCATGCCGATGATACTCTGAACAAATTCGACGACCCATTCAAGAAAATTCTGAAGCTTGCCCGGATTTTCCACAGAAAGATTGCGAACCGCCAATCTTGCGAGAATAAAAACGACCACGCTGGAGATGAAGACCATCAATATGGCCGAAAGATCGAATTCAATCCCGAAGATTTTAATTATGGGCACTAAATGATCCATGTTATTGCTTTTCACCCCTTTCGTCTGAACGATGTCCTCCGCGCTTGCGGCGAATGGACGATAATCCCAATACGAGTGTTGCCATCGGGGCCATAATTAATCCAGCCACCGTAGCCGCAGGATCGTACCCCAATGTTCTTACCGATATGACTGCTGCCAGCAATGCAAGGGATGCTCTGGATAAAAAGCCAAAGCCTCTTCCTCGACGCCCTCCAACCGCCATCTCGGCAATGCGTATGACCTTCCAAGCCAGCTGCCAAGTAAACAGGATACTGCCAACCGTCCCAATCAGGAACCCGCCGAAGTAAACCTCCCACTCGGGCCAGATCGCCCAGCCTAAGCAACCCAAGAACAGAAAAAAGAATATAATTCGGCTGATCTTGCGCATTAGAACCGTTAAATCGTCCATCATGACCGCCTGCCTCCCGCATATTTGCGGATAAGGCCTATCGCTGAACCGATTCCGGCCACCAGACCTACGACCAACCCGATGACGTATCCGTTATCCGTACCGTTTCTGTCATCGTATACGCTGCCAAGCCACCAACCAAGACCGACCAATGCGGCAAGCTCCACACCGATGGCCGTCACAAGTCCGGCCGCCCGCCAAGGATTCTCGTCCTGGGGAGGGCTCTTCGGGGAATTCGCCATCTTTCGTCGCTCCTCGCTATTCCCTCAGGTCAGATAATGGACAAAGTAAGCCCTTTCCACCCAAGTTCCACGATATATTGTAGCTTTGCGCAAAGCGGTTTGTCAATCAAACCAAATTCAAATTTTATGTGAACACCGACATCGAAAACCGCGTAATGCCGCGACTTTTCAGCCTCTCAAACCATACAGTTGCACTGTATACTGTACGCCCGCCAAGCCTTCCGCGATATCCTCCTCGCGATAACCCGGTTAGCTCCGAAAAGCTTCCGGGCGTTGCGCCCCCAAAAATTGGTGGAGAATCGCTTCGACAATCCGCTGCGAGGCATGACCATCTCCATAGGGATTGGAAGCGTTGGACATCTTTGCATACAATGCCTTGTCCGTTAGCAGCGCCCTTGCACGGCCATAAACCGCCTCTTCCTCCGTGCCGACAAGCTCAAGCGTTCCGGCTTCCACGCCTTCCGGCCGCTCCGTCGTATCCCGCAGCACCAGAACGGGCACGCCGAAGGAAGGAGCTTCCTCCTGCATCCCCCCGGAATCGGTCAGGATCAGATGCGTATGGGCGTAAATGTTATGGAATTCAACGACATCCAGCGGATCGATCAGCTTAATGCGCGGATGATCGCCCAATATTTCTTGGGCAGGCTCGCGCACGGCCGGGCTCGGATGCACCGGATAGACGATCGCGATGTCCTCAAACTCATCCGCTATCCGCCTGACCGCGCGGAAGATACGGCGATGCGGCTCGCCCTGGGCTTCCCGCCTATGCGCCGTCATCAGAACTAGCCGCTTGCCCGCCGACCATTCCAGCACCGGATGGGTAAAATCCGGCTTAACCGTGTACTGGAATACATCCGTTACCGTGTTGCCGGTAATATAGATATGCTCTTCGTTCTTGCTTTCCTTGCGCAGATTCCCCGCCGACCATTCTGTCGGGGCGAAGTGCATATCCGCCAGCACGCCCGTAAGCTGCCGATTCATCTCCTCCGGATAAGGAGACAGCTTGTTCCAGGTCCGCAGGCCCGCTTCCACATGACCGACCTTGATTTGCTGCATAAATGCGGAGTAGCTGGCCAGGAACGTCGTTAACGTATCCCCGTGAACCAGCACGATATCCGGTTTGGCCTCCCGAAGCACAGGCTCCAGGCCCTGAAGAACGCGGATCGAGATTTCGTTCAGCGTCTGACCGGATTGCATCACGTCCAGATCGTAATCCGGCTTGATATCGAACACCTCAAGCACCTGGTCCAGCATCTGCCGATGCTGCGCGGTGACGCAAACAATCGATTCGATTCGATCGGGGTATTTCTGCAACTCCAGGATCAGCGGCGCCATCTTGATCGCTTCCGGCCGAACGCCGAATATCGTCATGACTTTGATTTTGTCGCTCAAATCTGTTCTCTCCCTTTCCGGCATACAGCTCTATTTTGTCCCGTATAGTCGGTCGCCGGCGTCTCCCAGCCCCGGAACGATGTAGCCATGCTCATTCAGCTTCTCGTCGAGAGCGGCCAAATAAATGTCGATATCCGGATGCTTCTCCTGAACCGCCTTGACCCCTTCGGGCGCCGCAATCAGGCACATCAGCTTCGTCGGGCGGCAGCCTCTCGCCTTAAGCATATCGATCGCCGCAATGGCCGAGCCTCCCGTAGCCAGCATCGGATCGATCACGATCAGCTCGCGCTCCGTCACGTCCGAAGGCAGGCTGCAGTAATATTCCACCGGCTGCAGCGTCTCGTGATCGCGGTACAGCCCGATATGCCCGACCTTTGCGGAAGGAATGATCTTCAGCACGCCGTCGACCATGCCGAGCCCTGCGCGCAAGATCGGAATCAAGCCCATCATGCGGCCGGCAATCACCTTGCCCTCAGCGCTCTGCACCGGCGTCTCTACGCGGACCGTAGACAGCGGCACTTCCCTCGTAAGCTCGTAGGCCATCAGCATGGCCACTTCATCCACCAGCTCGCGAAATTGCTTCGTATTTGTCATTTTATCACGGATAAACGTGACCTTGTGTTGGATCAACGGATGATCGCAAATGACGAGTCGTCCCATTATGTTCTTCCCTTTCTACGACGAACCGGAGGCGCGTCTTCGGCTCCCCCGTCCGTTCTCCTATGTAGCTTGCCCGTACATTATATCATTGTCTCCGAACAGGTGCATAACATCCTTGCAGCCCTGCTCGAAAATCGTCGAACCCTGCCCGCGGGCGAGCGCCGTTCCGGGAACAACATCCTGGGCATGCGCATAACATAAAGCAGATATCTCAAGGAGGAATGCCTATGCCATCCCGTTCCGTCAGCAGCGCTTCCCCGTTGTACAAGGCGGACAATCAATGGTCCGACCAGCTTCGCAAAACCCGCCAGAAGCTGTCGGGCGTGTGCGGACAATGCATTAACCGCCGGGTCCGCGTCGAGACGATCGACGGTCATTCCTACGACGGCATCGTCGTCGGCTCGGATAACACGTATCTCCACCTGATGACCGGAGACGCGCGTTTCTTCGGGCCGTACGCTTCGAACGCCATCTTGACTTTAGTGTTGTATGAACTGCTCGTAATTACGCTGCTCATCTAGGCTTCAAGCGCAAGAACGGAACCGTCAGGCGATGAACGCCGGCCGATTCCGTTCTTTTCATTCCGATTCATTTGCCGTCTGCCCGCATCGTCGCTTCAACCTCATCCAGCGTCGGCATTCCCTCTTGCGCCCCGAAGCGGGTAACCGCCAACGAGGACACTCTAACCGCGAAGGCAACAGCGGCATCGAGGTCCCAGCCCTTGCATAGCCCGTGAGCCAGGCCGCCGTTAAACGCGTCCCCGGCGCCTACCGTATCGACCGCCTCGACCTTCAAGGGAGCGACTGTCTTCAATTGTCCGTCCGCCACATAAGCGCATCCCCGCGCGCCCCGCGTGACGATCAGCCTCACCGCATGAAGGCTTTCCCAACGAACAAGCGCCTCCTGCAATTCCGAATCCTCGCCGACCGGCTGGCCTACAAGCTGCTCAAGCTCCGTTTCGTTGGGCGTCAAGTAATCGGCCGCTTTAAGAATACCCTCATCGAGCTCGCGATAGGGGGCCGGGTTTAATAGGGTCACCGCTCCTTTGCTTCGGGAGATCCGCATCGCTTCGCGAACGGTCGCAAGCGGCACCTCCAGCTGGAAGAGAACGACATCCCCTTCCTCCAGCAGATTCTCCAGCACCTGGACATCGTCTGCGGATAACAGTCCATTCGCTCCGGCCACGACAATGATGCTGTTGTCTTCCTTCGTGTGCGTAATCGCCGCAATTCCGCTCGCCGCTTCCGCGCGAACGCCGACATGGCGGGTATCGACTCCGTTCTCGTTCAAGTAGGAAACCAGTTGCTTGCCGAACAGGTCGTCCCCGACGTGGCCGATCAACGTTGTATTGGAGCCGAGCCTTGCGCAGCAAAGCGCCTGATTCGCCCCCTTGCCCCCTGGAACGTAGCGGATCGCACTCCCCTGAATCGTCTCGCCCGATTTCGGCATGCGTTCAGCGCTCACGACCAAATCCATATTCAAGCTTCCTACGACGAAGATTTTCTTGTTATTCATGATGATCTCCTTTGCAATTCGAGAATAGGTACGGCAGACAGCCCTACGGATACAAGGAATCTTGCGAAGAAACGCCGGTTGTGCCGCGAACGATCAGGGACACGCCCAGCCGCCGTTCCGTTCGTTCGATCGGCTTGCCGTCGATCAGATCCGCCAGCTGCCTGACGGCCGTCGCGCCCATCTCGTCGATCGGCTGCGAGACGGTGGACAGCTCTTGCGCCAGCAGCGGCATGTCCAGGCCGTCGAATCCGACGACCTTCACGTCCCCCGGAACCTGGCGTCCGGCTTCCCGAAGCGCCTGCAACGCGCCCGCCGCCATCAGATCGTTGCCTGCGAACAGACCGTCGATTCGGGGATGACGATCAAGCAGTGCCAGCGTTGCGGAATACGCTTTCTCGGCGCTATAATCCCCTTGAGCAATCAGATCGGGCTCGAATATTCCCGATTGCAGCAGCTCTTCCTTGTAGCCCTCATATCTTTCTTCCGCCGTGTACACGCCGCGAGGACCGCGCAAGTGGCCGATCCTCCGGCAGCCGCTCTCTGCAAGATGGCGTACCGCTAATCTGGCGCCGCCGCGGTTGTCCGCCGTGACGGCGAGCATCGGATAATCGGCATCAAACACATTGTCTACGGAGACGACCGGAAAGTCCCTTTCCAGCAGTTCCCTGAGTCCCGAAGGGCGGGCGCTGTACGACGCCAGAATAATCCCGTCCATCTTCTTCCGGCGAAGCGTCTCGAAATAGCGCTCCTCCTTCGCCGGGTCATGATCGGAATCGCACAGCAAGACGTTGTATCCGCGCGCCTCCGCCTCTCGCTCGACCGACTTGGCAATTCTCGGGAAGTAGGGATTCAAGATATCCGGCACCATCAGCGCAATCGTATGGCTCTTCTTGCCTGCCAGGCTTCGGGCCACTTCATTCGGCGAATAGTCCAGCTCGCGCATGGCGCTCAGAATCGATTTCTCGGCCTCCTGACTGACGTATCCGCTTTTGTTAAGCAGCCGCGAGACGGTCGCCACGGAGACGCCCGCCAGCTTGCTGACATCGCGGATCGTAGGCATGGTGCAGCCTCCTCATTAAATAACACTCTCTTGAGTGTCTCGTAATATCATTACGGCCGCACACTATGTGGTACCGGTTACACATTGCACATGAAATATACCACTGCCGGACCGATAACGTCAAGCAGCGAACGGCTTTCAGTGTCGTTATGCTGTGATCATGTCACCCTATAACTGTTCTGAGATAATGTCACCATGGGACAGGAGACAGGAGACAGGAGACAGTGACATTGAGCAGCGGAATTGAAGAAGATTGTCGTCGTGGAGAAAATCATTAGCGGACGGATGACGAATGCGGAAGGAGCAGCCGAACTCGGCCCGAGCGAGTATGTGTTAGGAAAACATGAATTCCTCAGAGTCATAGCTTGCACGGAGCAGGTGAGGAGACGAGTAGTGCTGCAAAGTCGAACTAATGGCCAGCGCAGAGCAGGTGAGGAGAAGAGTAGTGCTGCAAAGTCGAACTAACGGCCAGTACGGAGCAGGTGAGGAGAAGAGTAGTGCTGCATAGTCGAACTAACGGCCAGCACGGAGCGGGTGAGGAGAAGAGTAGTGCTGCATAGTCGAACTAACGACCAGCACGGAGCAGGGGATGAGCAGAATAGTGCTGCAAAGTGGAACTAACGGCCAGTACGGAGTAGGTGATGAGCAGAATAGTGCTGCAAAGTGGAACTAACGGCTAGTACAGAGCAGGTATCCAGCATACCACAAACAAGTACAATTCCCATGGCGTCCTGTATTCTCAACATAATCGCCATTTCGATGCGCTCTGGTGAGTCGCCTCGGCACCACTTGAACATGACATTTTCTCGGACGAGTTAAGGTGACACTTTCTCAGGCATTTAACAGCAGCGAACGGCTTCCAGGGCGGGAGATGCGGGAGCCGAGAGCGGACAGGAGAATGTCGTCCCCTCCCCTCTCAGCAGCCCTTTACACGGACCTTTCGACAAGCCATGAGGCGGACGGCTCCACATCGAACTCCTCCCGCATCTCGATCACATACGAGCCGGAATAGCCCTCCGCTTGCAGCACCGCAACCGTTTCCGCCAACGGGGCCGTTCCCGCTCCGAGCCGCCAATGATCGTCGTTTATGCCGCCGTTATCGCTCAGATGGAGACTTGCCAAATGGGGCAGAACAAGCCGCAACGCAGCAATCTCCTCCCCCGGCTCCGACAGATGAGCATGCCCGATATCATATACGATTCGGAGCCTCGGCGTGCGCGCCGCTTCGAGAACCCGCAGCAGAAAATCCGTTCTCGCGCCAAGGAGGCCTGGATAAGGCGGAACGTTCTCCAACGCGATCTCGACATTCGTTGCCTCGGCGGATTGCAGCGCCTCGCTCAGGAACGACGCGATTCGCAGCGCCGCTTCCTCGTCCCCGCCCTGGGCTCCGACATCAGCCCACATACCGGGATGCACGACGATATGCGCGCAGCCCAAGCGACCGGCCGCCTCAAGCGTACGCCTCAACAGCTTGGCCGAGGCGTTGCGCTCCTCGGCATCGCGCGCGGCCGGGTTGCAACCGGCGATCGGCGCATGAAGCGTCCAAGCGATGGCCCGGCTGTCGCCAAGCCTCTTTAAGCTGCCGAGCCTCTCTTCCGACCATTCCAGCAATTCGCCGTGCGGACCTTCGCACATGATTTCGATCGACTTCCAGCCCTCTTCGGCCAGTTGAATCGCCGCTTCTTCCAGCGACTTGTCCATGTAGGCGTAAGTCGACACCGCATACCGCTCCTTCGCTCGCAAGCGCCATCCCTCCCGCTCCGATTATTTGATTCCCGAATGAATGAAGCCGTTCATGAATTGCCGCTGAAAAAACACGAAGGCGATCAACAGCGGGGCTACGACGATCAGCGTAGCGGCGCTCACCTCGGTCCACTGGGCTCCGGTTTCGAACGATTGCGCGAAGATGGCCAGTCCGACCGTCAGCGGACGGTTCTCTACCGAGTTCGTTACGATCAGCGGCCACAGGAAATTGTTCCAATGGTAGCTTACCGATACGAGCCCGAAAGCGATATAGGCCGGGCGAGCAAGCGGAAAATAGATTTTCCACAAGATCCGCCACCTCGAATATCCCTCCACGCGAGCCGCCTCGTCCAGCTCCGGAGGAAGCGTCTTGAACATCTGCCTAAGCAGGAATATGCCGAACGCCGAGGCGAAATAGGGAATCATAATGCCGAGCTTCGTATCCAGCAAGGACATCTCGTTCAAAATGCTGTAATTCGGAAAAATGAGCACGTCCGCCGGAATCATGATTTGTGCCAGAAAGAGAAGAAACAAGATGTTCTTCCCGGCAAATTCGACACGCGCGAACGCGAACGCCGCCATCGTCGCGGTAATCATCTGAACGGCGAAAATCCCGACCACGATGAGCAGCGTATTGACAAGGTATTGGGCGAACGGCGCCGCGGACCACACTGCGGCGAAATTGTCCCAGGTCAAATTGAACGTCCAGGAAGGCGACAGCGCCTCCCGTTTCGGCCGAAAGGCCGTCGCCGCCATCCAGATGAACGGGGCGAACCAGACCGCCGACAAGGCCAGAAACAACCCGTGGCCGATATTCCATTTGCGTAATCGCATCCTATCGCCTTTCTTCCTTTAGTGATAGTGGATCTTTTTGTCCAATCCGAAAAAGTTCAGCGCGGCGAACAGCAGCAGCACAGCGATCATCACAACGGTCAAAGTCGAAGCCATGCCCTGATCCCAGAAGCCGAACGCCGTTTCGTAGATGTAATAGAGAAGCAGGCTGCTCGCATTGTTCGGTCCGCCCTTCGTCATCACGAACAGATGGTCGACGAGTTTGAACGCGTTGGTCAAGGCGACGATGGACACGAACAGCGTCGTCGGCATGAGCAGCGGGAAAGTGATTTTGCGGAACACGGTCCATCGGCTTACGCCGTCCACCTGCGCCGATTCATACAGATCGGGAGCAATGTTCTGCAGCCCGGCCAAATAAAAGATCATCAGGTAGCCCGCTTCCTTCCAGATCATCATGAAGATCATCGCCCACATGACGTAATCGGGGGAGCCAAGCCAATTGACAGAGCCAATGTCCAAGCTTCGCATCAATCTGTCCAACAAACCGTATTGCGGCGTATAGATGAACAGCCAGATGTTCGCGACAGCGATCATCGGAATGAGCGTCGGATAGAAAAAGGCGGTCCTCATGAAGCCCGTTCCGCGAATGGCCTTGTTGGCGAATAGGGCCATAACAAGCCCAAGCGCAATGGAAGTGGGGACGGTGCCGAGAGCGAAGAGCGCATTATTCGCCATCACTTTCGCGAACACCTCGTCGCCCAGCAACCGGACGTAATTGTCCAATCCGGCGAACAACGGCGCCGGCGTCGCCAGATCCGATTGGTAGAAGCTGAGGCGAATCGTCTTCGCGATCGGGTAGAACGTAAACAGAAACAGGAACAAAAGCGAAGGCAGCAAGAGCAGCCAGGCAAACGCGTTCGTTCTCCAATGCAGGTTCGATTTGCCCACTGGGGAAAACCTCCAAGCCTAGTCGATTTGGGCGCATACGGACGGAAGTCCCGCTGCCCAGAACAGCAGCGGGACTCCGAGCCGATGACGCAAGCAGTTACTTATTAAACGGAGCGAGCGCCTTGTCCGCTTCCTCCTGCGCTTTCGCGAGCGCATCCGCCGCCGATATCGTTCCGGTCAATACGGCTTGGACCTGATCGCTGAGCGCTTTCGTCACTTTGCCGTTGTTGTGGGTGGACAGCTCGGCCGCCGCATATTCGAGCTGGTCTCGTGCGACGAGTGCCTGCGGGAAATCCGCCGCATAGCTCTTCATGAGCTCGGTCTCGTAAGCCGACTTCTTGACCGCGACGTAACCGGTGTCGATGCTCCATTGCGCCGCGCGCTCGGTCTCGGTCATAAACTTGACGAACTCCCATGCCGCCGCCTGCTTCTTCGGGTCGATGTCTTTGAAAATATAGAAGTTGCCGCCCCCGGTCGGGCTTCCGAAGCTTTTGTTTTTCGGCAGGAAGCTGACGCCGAAATCGAATTTGGCGTTGCTCTTCACATTCGACAGATTGCCGGTCGTGTGATACATCATCGCCGTTTTGCCCTCAAGGAAATCGGATGGCACCGTTCCCCATTCCGTAACTCCCTCCGGCATAACCTTGTCCTTCATCGCAAGATCCGCCCAGTACTGCAAGCCTTCGATATTTTCCGGCGTATTGAACATGACCTTCTTTCCGTCCGGGCTCATCAGGTTATCGCCGTTCTGCAAGGCAAACGTCTGAAGCATCCAGTAGGAGAAACCGGATACCGGAATTTCAAGACCCCATTTGCCGTCCTTCGTCAGCTGTTTGGCGTAATCACGCATTTCATCCCACGTCTGCGGCGCTTTCTCCGGATCAAGGCCGGCGGCCTTAAACAGTTCCTTGTTGTAATAGAGCACGATTGTACTGCGTTGGAACGGAATGCTGTACGTGCGGTCTTCGGTTTGCGAATTCGCCATGAAGGCCGGATAGAAGTCCGACAAGTAGTCGCCGTTTTCCTTGGCGATAAAGTCGTCCAGCGGAATAATGGCATCCATATCGAGCAAGCTGTACAGCTCGGTCGACAGAAGCACGGCGACATCGGGCGGGGTCTTGCTCTTGACGCCCGCTTGCGTCTTGACCGTCGTGTCGGCATAGCTGCCCGTATATACCGGCTTGACCGTAATGTTCGGGTGAAGCGCCGTGAATTCCTTGGCCATCCCCTCGATCTTCTCGGTCAGAGGCCCTCCGACGGCGATTGGATAGTAGAACGTCAGCTCCACTTGCTCTTCCTTATCGCCGCTAGGCTCCGTTGAAGCGCTTGGGCTAGCCTGTCCGGTCGGACTGGCTGCGCCGGGCGAAGCAGACTCGGCCGCCGGCTTGGAGCAGGCCGCCAGCAGCAGGATACATATCGCGAACAGGATTCCTTTAATGGTTTGAGTGCGCATGAAATTCTCTCCTTCAATTTGGGTTTAAATCTTGTACAACCGACAGCCTGTCCCGATCACAAGTCCCTTTGACTTTAACCGCTCCGCGTCCTCGCACGATTAGAGCAGTGTCATTGGGCGGTTAATTCGGCCGGGCTCCGTCATCCGCCCGGGCCAGCTTCACGAACTGCTCCAGCGAGCGCCACACGTAATCCGCCTGAATCGAAGATCGGACGGCGTCTTCCTCGGAGGCGACACCCGTCAGCACGAGCGCGGTCCGAAAGCCGTTGGCCTCCCCGAACAGAATGTCCGTCTCCAGCCGATCCCCGATCATCAGGCACCGTTCCCTCGACAACCCGCTCCATTCGAGCACTTTGGCCGCATAGAACGAAGACGGCTTGCCGATAACAGCCGAAGGCTCAACGCAGCTGGCTGCTTCAATCGCCTTGACCATCGACCACGTATCCGGGATGACGTCGCCGGGAACCGGACAATTCGGATCGGGGTTGGCCGCGACCAGCTTCGCTCCGAGCCGTACCGCCTTCATCGCCCGGTGGAGCCTGACATAGTCGAAATGCATGTCCATGCCGACAAGCACGTGAGTCGCCTCCTCCGGCAGCTCCGTCATGCCGACCTCGCATTCCCGCAGCTCTTCGGCGAAGGCAGGCTCTCCTACGACGAGAACGATCGGCTTCGGCTCCAATTCGCTCATGTAGACGGCCGCGACGTATGCGGCGGTCACGATCTCGTGCAGCTCAGTCGTCAAGCCCAACCGCCATAGACGGGCCTGGCACTCCTTGCGCGTACGGATCGTCGTGTTAGTCAGAAACCTCACTTGCTTTCCCGCGTTCCGCAGCAGTCCGATCGTCTCTTGGACTCCGGGAAGCAGTCGCTCTCCGAGAAAGACGGTGCCATCCAGATCGAAAAAATACCCCTCATACTTCATTACATCCGGCAAATGGCTTGCAGCTCCCTTTCCGAGAAACGCAAAAACCCCTTTACGCACCGGAGCGGAAAACGGTTGCCCCAAAAAAGCGGATGGCCGTCTTGCGTCCGGTGAATAAAAGGGTTTTCTCCTCGTCTCGTACCCTTATATTAGGTTGTTCGACTTCATGAACATTGTAACAGCCGATTGTTATCCGATCGTTAAGCCGAAGTCAAGGCTGTGTAATACCTGCTTAATCGAGAAGACCGGCTTTGACCAGGAACCGCTTAAGCATGACTGCCGCTTGAGCCCGCGTAGCGGTGCCTTCCGCTTCAAGCAAACCTCCCGAGGTCCCGTTCATCAGCCCCGCGCCCACGGCCGCCGCAATGTCCGACCGCGCCCAGCCGAGGCTTGCCGCGTCTTTGAACGGGGCAAGCAGGCGCGTTTGCTCGGATTCCGAGACTTTCGTCTCGATTCCCGAATAAGCCAGAGCCCTCATCAGCATGACCGCCTGTTCCTGCCGCGTTATCGTCCTCTCCGGACGGAACGTTCCGTCGCTTTGACCGGTCAGAAGACCGGCCGCCGCCGCCGCGTTCACGTCTCCGGCATACCAGGCATCGGCAGGAACATCCCGGAATCCGGAGCCTTCCGAATCCGCAGTCAGTCCCAGCGCCCGGGCAAGAAGCGTGGCGAATTCCGCGCGGGAGATGCTGCGATTGGCGTCGAACCGCTTCTCGCTTACGCCCTTGATCAAGAACAGGCTTGCAAGTTGCTCAACGTCCGTCCGGGCCCAATGCCCGACCAGGTCGTCGAAGCTTTTGCCGCTTTCGACGATCGCGAAGACATGATTGCCCTCCCGATTGAACAGAGCCGTCGTTATGCCGTTCGCCAAGGCGAATGCAGTCGGAACGAAGCGGATTTGCTGCGATGGCGACGCTAGCTGTACCCCCGTTGCTTTCGCCGGGTCTAAGCTGCCGGCCGCGACGATGGAAGCCGTGCCTTTTGCAGCCGGAACCGATTTCCCGTTGCTCCCCACCGCCGCAACCTCGAAGCGATACACGTCGGACGCCAGCTTGCCGCCTGCCGCGCCAATGGCGCTGCGGACCGCCTCGAGCTCGCTTCCGCTCAGCTTCTTAAGCGTGAAACGGATGGATACCTCGTTCTCGTCTACGCCCATTTGACGCGCCCATTCTTGGATGTTCATTGCCGATACCGGATAGCGGTAAGCGGCGTTGCCCGCTTCAATGACAAGCGTTTTGCCATTCGCGCCAGTTCCGAGCGGCAGCGCGCCAGCCGCTATCTCCACAGTATCTGCGGCGGAGGAAACGATGACCGTCGATGCGGAAGCGAAGGCTTGCTTTAACGCTTCGGCATCCACTTGTCCACCCGTCGATGCAAGCGAAGCCGTATCGGATTCCAAGCCGCCGTTGCTGCCGTTGCTTCCTCCCGACCCGGAGCCGGAACCATTTCCGTTGCCGGAGCCCCCGCCATTGCCGTTCCCGCTGTCGCCGCCCTCGCGCTTGACCTCGATGGTCAGCGGCTGCGTATACAGATCGTATTTATTCGTCTCGTCCATCGAGGCGGTATAGCGCAGCAGAGCATGTGCCGTTCCCGGCTTTACGGCCGTAACGGAATTGCCGTTTACCTGCACGACATCTTGTCCGTCCAGCAGCACGATGACCGGCGTTACAGCCTTTGTCGCCTGCGCGTAACCCGCAGGAGCGCCATCGTCGATCACCTCGTCCCTACCGAATAGCTGCGCGGTCGCCGACAGGGCCAGCGTCTCTCCCTGCTTCATCGAATATTCGCTCTTGTCGGCCTGAAGCGAATACGCCCAATCCTTGGACCAAGCGGCGTAATCGGTCGTGATGGCATAGGCGCCATACCCGAAAAACGTCTTGTATGCATTCAAATCGTTGATTGTCCACGGAGATACGATAATGCCACGGTGCTTCGTCGCTTCGAAATACTTTTTACCCATATCGAAGTATCCCGGATTATAGGTCGCATTCAGAGATTGGGTCATTCTCTGCGTGTCCCTCAGCGCCTTGTTGACGTTGGCTTCGGTCGGAAAGCCGTTCGCCAGCAGACCGATCGGCATTTCCGGCATGAGCTCGGCGAACCGCTTTAGCTGGTCCGGCAGAAATGCCATCACATTCATGACATCTTCGGCGTCCTTCTCCTTAATCAACCGCACCAAGACGTCGACCGCCCGCGGATTGGTCGTTTTGATCTCGGCGTAGATCATGACCCCCCGTTCGCGCGCCAAATCGATCTGCTCGTCCAGCGTCGGAATTCTCAGCTCCCCGTACTGCGGGTATCGGCCGCTTACGTTGGCGTTCAACTGCTTCAACTCGGCCAGCGTATAATCTTCCACGTTTCCGCGGCCGTTCGTCGTATTCTGAAGCACCGAATCGTGAATGATGACGAGTCTGTCGTCCTTCGTTACATAGATGTCGTTCTCGATAAAATCGGCGCCATAGTCGATCGACAGCTTATTGCTCTCGATTGTATTTTCCGGAGCCTCCGAAGGAATGCCCCGATGCCCGATGATGTAAGGCTTGCGTATGAGCGTCGTTTCGTTCGAATACAGCTTCAAGGCGTCGTACGCCGTCTTCGGCGAATCGGTGACGATGCCGTTGACCTCTGCCGTAATCAGCTTATGCATGGCCAAGCTCTTGCCCTTCGAATCTGCGGACTGCTTCGCCCAAGTTACGATAAGCCGTTGCTGCAAATAGGTCACGTTCTCAAGCGTAGCCGCATTCTCCGGCAGAATCGCGATTTTGGCCAAAGCGGTCGTTGTCTGGCGGCGAATATCGAGCAAGCGCTCCTTCGTGATGCCCGGCATGCGGCTGAAATCGACGATTCCCCGCAGCATCGGATAAGCCTGCCGCGCGCGCTTCACCAATTCCCCATCGCTCGCGAGCACGAATGCATCCTCAATCTCGTTCGTTAGCGCATATTCGGCCAGACGATCGGCCGCTTGCGCGGTTTTCACCTCGAACGCGGGAATCATCCTCGTCCCGATCGCCGCAAGCGCGGCATCCAACGTGCCGATCCGAAGAAGCCCCGTAGAATCGGTCCAGTTCAGCTCATCGTCCACATGAAGGACGACCGTCGCCGGCAGGGCGTCTGCATTCAAGCCGGCCAACTGCTCGGCACTTTCGATGTCAGTGACAATGGAAGGCGCCATCGAGATTTTCGTCGTCGGCTCGGATACGGTCACGAACCGATCCGCTGGCATGGGAGGAAGAGGCTCCTGCAGCAGCGTCACGCGAACATTGTCCACCTTCATTTTGCTGCCGTTGGCCTGCAATCCGATTCTCCCTTTGGCATATGCGGACGCAGCGTCCGTGTTCACGACCAACCGATTGTCGATCAGCTCCTGCACGCGGTTGCCGTAGGCTTTCACCGTATACCGGTACATTTTCCCCGCATCGATCGCTTCCGAATGCGAGCCTCGGTCCATGACGTTCCAGGCGTTCCCCGGCGTTCTCTCCGCGAATTCGACTCCGTTAGCCGAGGCTGCGTCTTTACGTACAGCCATCTGATAATACGGAAAGTTATTGTTCTGGATGCGATACATGATGGAATGCCATCTTGCGGCATCGTTCGCAGCCAGATGAGTAACGTCGGCCTCGATTTTATAATCGCCGAACAGGCCCAGATATTCCGGCAGCAACACCCGGGAAGGATTGTCCGGCGATGCGCTGGCGTTCATCTCGAACGCACCGGACTTGACCGCGGCTGCGGCCGGCGTCGCGCCTTCGATTCTCGTCCACCCCGCCGGCATCGATCCGTCCGCCGCCGCGTCGAAATTCTCCTCATACAGCACGTATTCGGCGTCTCCCGCATCCTTCGCGACTACGAGCAGCGTCAGCGTCGCATTGTCTTTTCGAACGGTTACCGTATGGACGCCCTTGCGCAGCGCCTCCATTTGGCCGTTCGAGAACTCCAGAGCGTCGGTGTCTGGCACCCACTCCAGCTGATCGCCGGAGAGGGTCCCGGACGTGAAGTCGCTAAGCTCCGTTTGAAAGGCAAGCTTGGCCAAGTCGACCGACTTGCCGGTTTCGGCCAACTCGTATCCCGTTCCATGCTTCAGCGCAACCACCTGCGCTCCCGTCGCCGAAGGCGCAACGGCAACGGCTGCGGTCGCTTCCGCATTAGCGTATACCGCCTTGATCGTCGCGTTGCCCGCCTGAACCGGATAGGCTTGATTGTTCATGATCTTAATCACGGTATCGTCGCTGGAATAGAGCTTGAGCTGGCCGGGATCAACCGGCTCCGCCAGTCCGTCCGAATAATACACGGCACCCGTGACGCTCATAGGCCCTGTTAATGCTTCCACCGAGGACGGAACCGACAAGTCCAGCCGATCGGCCGTAATGCGCGTCACCTTCAGATTGTCGAACGATACTTTGCTCTGATCGGCCTGGAAGCCAACCTTGCCGCGCTCCAGCAAGTTCGCCGTCAAGCTTTTATCCAGGAGCAGCGTATAATCCGGATCGGATTTCGCTTTGATGTATTCCTTCACGTTATTGCCGAATACCCGCACCTTCATCGTATAGTCGCCATTCAGGTCGAGAGGCCTCCATTCCCCATTCTCCATGACGACCCAATTGTTGTCGGGCTTCCGATAAGCAAGCTCGAAGGTCCCTCTTTGGCGAATCGCCATCTGGTTATAGGGCTGGCTCCCCTGCGAAGAGCCGCGGAACATCACAGAGGCCCAACGGCCCGAATCCAGGACGCTCTCGAACCGTACGTCGGCTTCGATGGCGTAGTTGTCCCATTGAACGGGCGCCACGACACGGGCCTGCTTGCCTGAAGAGCTGCCGCTGAACGTCAGCCTTCCATTCCCGTATGTATCCTGCGTAACGCTGAATGGCGCGCTGCCCGAATTAACGCTGGAAATCCAGCCATACGGCAGGGAGCCGTCCGCCGTCCCGTCGAAGGACTCCTCCAGCAGAACGGAATTCGTTGCAGCCGTTTGCGGATCGGTATCGGCAAGCACGAGCGTTCCGTATCCTCTCGTATCGTTCCAGAACGAGGTCGTCCCGTTCGCGCTCCAGAAGCTCGACCTCGCTTGGGACGCGTCTTCCCCGAAGCGATCCGTCGCCCCGATCTCGAAGCCAAGCTGCTTCGTCAGTTGGGGATCCATATTCAGCATATCCCACGGCACCGCCGCCTCCAGCGTCCAGCCGTCGCCCGTCGAATGAATCGCCCGCAAAATCCGCTTCTCGTCCTTGGCGCTATGATTGTTGAGCGCTGCGCCGAAATGAAACTTCGGCGTCGAAGAGGACGGATCGAATACGAACCCGACCTGCATGTCATCGTCGGCGAAAGGAGCGGAACGATGAAGCGTCGGATCGAAAAAGAAATTGATATTGTCCTGTTCAAACCAGTAGCCGGCCTTGTCGGAGGCAGGCGTCGTATCCGCCACCTTAACGCCTACGTACAAGTATTGGTTGTCCCATAGCAAGCCGAACGCCGGCGCTTGCCCGGGAGCGCCTCCGACGTGAACGCCCATCGTCTGGTCGAGATGCCATACCGCATCGTCGAGCAAGCCGTCGATGACCGGCGCATGCAGCGTTTTCCTCACCTCAAGCGTTTTCCCTCCATCAGCCTGCGCGCTCGCGCGGGAGGCTAACGGAAAGCTAAAAAACATACTGCTGAGCAAGGTAATCATCATGACGTAAGAGAACAGCTTTGTTGCTCGTTTCATGGTTTTCTTCCTCTCCTGTTAGTAATGAGCCGATGGAAGAGAACGCCAAAAAACCCCTTATCACGCTTAAGAGAGAAGCGTCGCCGCTGGCGACTCTTCCGTCCACACGCACTAAAGGGGTTTTCTCCACGTCTCGTACCCTTGGCTATTCGATTGTTCTCAGACTCTACTATACCGCCCATTTGTTTTTCCAGCGTTAACTGGAAGTGAACGCACGATTAAAGAACATAACCGATCTGCTAGAGTCAAAGACTAGCTCCACAGCTTTCGGTTGCCCATCGACACCGCGCTCGCTCCCGCGCGATGCGCCGTCTCGATCTCCGTCTCGTCCTGAATCAAGCCTCCGGCGATGATCGGAACAGAGACGGTTGCGCGAAGCTCCGCAATTACCCGGGGAATCAGGCCGGGCATGATCTCGACTGCATCCGGCTCGCTCTGCCGGATATTATGGATTCCTTGCTCCAGTGCCGAAGTATCGATAATAAACAGACGCTGGATGGCCAGCATTCCATACTTCTTGGCGTGCTTGACGAAATGGCTTTTCGTCGAGATAATGCCATGCGGCTTTATTCTCTCGGCCACAAACCTCAACGCCACCGGGTCGCCTCCCAAGCCGGCGATGAAATCCACGTGCAGGAACACCGTCTTGCCCGCGCTTTTCGCCCTGGCGACATACTCTTCCGATGTAAACAAATCCCCGATCAGCAGAAACACGACCGGCCAATCGTTGCTCAAGGCGGCCTGCAAATGTTCCGGCTTGCGGACGGCGGCGATTCTCCTCTGCGCTCCAAAGCCAAGCTGCGACACCCGCGACATGTCCGATCCCCTCTCGTCGTTCCGGGACGTCGTTGCCCTTCGTCCTCGTCCTTCCCACCATAGCAGACGATTGTTAGCGACATGTTAACTGGATAGAATCTCGGGTTATAAGCAAAAAAGCCGGAATCCGCCCAAGGCGAATTCCGGCTTTCAGGTGTATTTCTTAATAGCCCAGGTTCGGGTACAACGGATATTGCGCGGTCAGGTCGGCAACCATCTTGCGCGCTTGATCCAGCTTGGCCTCGTCCTTCGGATTGTTCAGCGTCAGGGCGATCACCTTCGCGATTGTCTTCATGGCATTCGTATCCATGCCGCGAGTCGTGACGGCCGGCGTGCCGATCCGAATTCCGCTTGTGATGAACGGGCTGGTCGGATCGAACGGAATCGCGTTCTTATTTACCGTAATCGCTACGGAATCCAGTACGTGCTCGGCTTCCTTGCCGGTAATGTTCAGGCTGCGCGTGTCGATCAGCATCAGGTGGTTATCCGTGCCTCCGGAAACGATGTTCAAGCCTTCCGCGACAAGCGCTTCGGACAACGCTTTGGCATTCGCCACGACATTGCGCGCGTATTCCTTGAAGGAAGGCTCCAGTGCCTCGCCCAGGGCAACGGCCTTGGCTGCGATGATGTGCATCAACGGTCCGCCTTGCGTACCCGGGAATACCGCCTTGTCGATCGCCGCCGCCCATGCCTTGCGGCAAAGGATCAGACCGCCGCGAGGGCCGCGAAGCGTTTTGTGCGTCGTTGTCGTAACGAAGTGCGCGTGCGGCACCGGGCTTGGGTGCTCGCCGCCGGCCACGAGGCCTGCGATGTGCGCCATGTCGACCATGAACAGCGCGCCTACGTCGTTAGCGATTTGGCCGATTTTCTCGAAATCGATCGTGCGCGGATACGCTGAAGCGCCCGCTACGATCAAGCGCGGACGGTGCTTGAACGCCGCTTTGCGCAATTCCTCGTAATCGATTCTGAAGGTTTGGTCGTCTACGCCGTAAGCGACGAAGTTGTACAGCAAGCCGGAAGCATTGGCAGGATTGCCGTGCGTGAGATGGCCGCCGTGGGCGAGATTCATGCCGAGAACCGTATCGCCCGGCTTAAGAACGGCCAGATAGACGGCCAGGTTCGCTTGGGCGCCGGAGTGCGGCTGAACGTTGGCATGCTCCGCACCGAACAATTCCTTCGCGCGGTCGCGGGCGATTTGCTCCGGAATGTCTACATATTCGCAGCCGCCATAGTAGCGTTTGCCCGGATAGCCTTCCGCGTATTTGTTCGTCAGCACGGTTCCCATCGTCTCAAGCACCGCTTCGCTTACGATGTTCTCCGAAGCGATCAATTCAATATTATCGCGCTGACGTTTCAATTCCAGATTAAGAGCTTCGACGATTGCCGGGTCCTGCTTGCGTAAGTTTTCCAACATAATAGCGATTCCTCCCGAGAGTTTGTATTGTTGTTAATCGCAATTCTGCGTATCGGAATGATTCCGATCCTCGCGTGTCGCCTCATAGACGGCTCGGGCGCCCCCGATAAGCCTTGGCCGGGTCGCCGCCATATTGACCCGCGCTTGCCCCACCGAGCGAATCGCCGGCCTCAAGGGGACGGCCACCGGCCGAAGATGCATCCCGATCAGCGTTTCGCCGATATCTATGCCGGCGTGAACCTGAACGGCTTCGACGAGGCACGGCTCCTCCATCTGGCGATATGCGTATGCGGCCATGGAGCCCCCCGCTTTGGGAACGGGAACCGCCGACACTTCCGTCCAGCCTTGGGCTTCGGCGAGACGGCGTTCCGTCACCAGAGCCCGATTCAGATGCTCGCAGCATTGCCAGACGATATGAACGCCCGCTTGTTGGCGCACCCGCTCGATGCCTTCATGAATCTGCTCCGCGATCGCTTCCGCGCCGGAAGACCCAATCCGTTCGCCCCTGACCTCGCTCGTGCTGACGCCCAGCACGACGATCTGCCCCGGGCGAACGCCTCCCGATCGCACAAGCTCCTGCAGCGCGCCTTCCGCTTGATCGGCGATAGAATGAAGCTCCGAAGCCATTTCCCAGCCTCCCAACCCTGAAGTTTGTACTGCGGACAACGTTAAAGGTATTATACCTGAATTGTCCGGGCTCAGTCATCGGGAGAGGATATTTCCCGCCGGACGGATACCAGCGAACGACGGCTTCAAGGGGGAAAAAGACAAAAAAGAGCTAGCGTGCATAAGCACGCTGCTCTTTGCCCAGGCGACCGGCCGTCATTCCGATGCTCCACCGTGGTAGGCTCCACTGTCGTCGCCAGTTACATCGGAATCTTGAAGTTATAGCCCTATCATACCGAACAGACCGCAAAAAAGCAATCATCTATCTCGCGGTTGTTGGTCCCATTTGTCGACAAGCGTCAGCAAAATATCTTCAATCTCATCCGCCGTTCTCTCGTACAGCGACAGCGGCCCCCCGAAGGGATCCCCGATATCGAAATTGGGAATTCTGCGTTGCAGCTCGAACAGGCGAGCCTTCTCCTCATCCGTCAGAGGATGACCCAGAAGCTGCTTCACCTGCCACTCCGAATAAAGCCTCTCCGCCTCGGCTACGTCATCCATCACCGGGTCCCCGCGCAAAGCGTATTCCTTTAACGTGTACGTCTTCGATAGCGCTTCGGGATAACGCTCCAGAATCGCCCTCTTATGTCCCGAGGTCATCGTCAGAATCACATTCGCCCACAGCACCTCATCCGCAGTCAACGCTGTCGACGGGCCGGGCTGCTCCAGCTTGCGTCTGCGGAGCGTCTCTGCCGCATGTGCGGAGATGGGCGTTCCATTCGCCGCCGCTACCCCGGCGGAGCGAATCTCCAGCGGCTTCCCGCTTCGAGCGGCCAGATCCTTCAATATCGCTTCGGCCATCGGACTGCGGCAAGTATTGCCTGTGCAAACGATCAAAACCCGATTCATGGCTTCCTCCTGCATGCTTCGATGTGTAAGCTTATATTAGAAATAATAGACCAAATCCGAATAAAATGACACCGCCCAGCGCTTCCCCGTATCCGCCCAAGTTGCGGCTGGCTCGCCGTCCCAGCATAAGTCCCGACACGCTCATTAATCCGCCGAAAATGCCAAACAGTATAACGGTCATCCACATATGCGAGGAAAACATGCCCAGCGATACTCCAACGGAGAAGGAATCTATGCTGACGCTGAACGAAAACACGAGCATCCCCCACAAGGTCCGGTGGTTAATGGAGTCGACCGATTCCCCGCGCAGCGAGCTGTAGACCATATGCCCGCCCAAGAGAAGCAGCAGCGCTCCGGCAGCGGATGTGGCGATTTCCCCAAGCAGCTCGCCGACATACTGGCCTGTATACATGCCGCCAAGCGGCATCAGCACATGAAAGAGGCCAATCAGGCCGCTTAGCCTAACGATATCGTAGAGCCGCACGCCCTTCAAGCCGATTCCAATCCCCAGCGAGAATGCGTCCATGCCCAACGCGACCGCCATAACCAATATGGTCAGCGCCTGTCCGGTTGCCGCAGACACGTCAACCATCGCTTGTCCCCCTCCCGCACCGAGAGCGTTCGCCGATACGCATCGCTCGGTCATGCGCGACATCTGCCTTTTTCCTCTTCCAGCATATGCGGACAAGGAGGGGTTCATGCAAAGGGGGTCTTGCCGGCCCTAACCGCGCGCGATCATTTCCCGCCCGCCGGCCGCCTTGCGCAAACGATTCATGAGCGCCGCGCCGATTCCGGCTTCCGGATAGCCCTCAGCGACGATATAGGCCATATCGAGCTCGTCGCATCGTCGCAACATCGCGTACAAGGAACGAGCCGCAGATTCCGGTTCGCTTCGCGGTCCGCAATCGAATACGGCAGTGGCCCGATAGAAGGCAGCATGCTCGGAGCACGCGAGAACCGCGACCCGTTTCCCGGCCAGGCTTGCGTCCCGTATCAGCTCCTGAACGGCGGAGAGCATTGGAGCAGCCTCCCCGGTGACAAGCACCATCTCTCCTCTGGGAGCATAATGGGTATATTTGACTCCGGGGGAACGGGGGGCATCCGCCCCGCCCGTCGCCTCTGTTCCTGCGCTAGCTTCCGTCGCCTCCGAAGACTCCGACTGCGCCACACTCGCCCCGATCTCCTTGACCGCGCGGCGCAGCTGCTCCTCCGTAATGCCTCCCGGCCGCAAAATAAAAATCTCCCTGCCCCGCACGCGAACCACTGTAGACTCCAGGCCGACCCCTGTCGCTCCGCCGTCCAGCACGCCGTCTATCCGTCCATCAAGATCTTCCCTGACATGCGCGGCGCATGTCGGGCTCGGGCGGCCGGAGCGGTTGGCGCTGGGCGCGGCAATGGGGCAGCCCGAACGCTCAATTAGTTCCCTCGCCAACTCGTGGCCCGGGACCCTTACGGCTACCGTATCCAACCCGGCCGTAACCAGCGGCGATACCGCACCCTCCCGCACCGGAACCACCAGCGTCAGCGGGCCCGGCCAGAAGGCCTTCATCAACGCCGACTCTACGTCGTTGACTTCCCGGGCCAACGCCCCGATATCTTCGCTTCGCGCCAGATGAACGATAAGCGGGTTGTCGGACGGACGGCCCTTGGCCGCGAAGATCCGCTGCACCGCCTCCGTGCTTCTCGCATCCCCGCCCAGACCGTATACGGTCTCTGTCGGGAAAGCAACAACGCCGCCTGCGGCCAGAGCCGCGGCGGCTTCCTCGATCTGGGTCCGCGCTTGCTCCGCCGGCCAGTATTTCGTATCGCATCTCATCGTTCGTTCATCCTTATCGATTGCCTTGTCCCTGCAAAGCCTTGTTTTGTTGCTATTATAGCATATCGATTAAGAGAACAAGGAAGCGATGAAGGAGAATAGCTGCTGGAGCAGCTCCCACAAAAAAAACTTCGCTTTCGGCGCTTCCTCCGCACCTGCCTGCGTGCCGGAGGCTTCGGCTGAGGACGCAGACTTCACGGCGTTCCCCGAAGCCTTGTCTTCCTTCGCGGTGGCAGCGGTCAGGCACAGCGGCGGAAACAGCACGCACCACCAGTTCGCGCCCGATCCGTCTCCGAGAGTAATGCGAAGCGCTTCGTAGTTCCCTGCCTCGTACACCGCATCCTCGAAGGACTTTTCCGGGAACGGCACGACGCCCAGCTCTGCAACTCCTTCGTAAGGCGCTTTGAGCTCATTCAGCTTCTTATCGACTAGTCTCTGAATTCGGGGCAGACGGGACTCGATCAGCTCGTACGCTTCGTCATGCGTCTCCGGCATGCCTCCCCATGTCCGAATATACGCGGCGATCTGGGCGCGTACTTTATTTTTCACGGCTTGATCCTCGGCGCTGTCGGAATTCGCGATAATTCGTATCCGGATCGCATCCTCAGGGATAGGCTCTCCGGCGCTGGCATTGACGTAACGTCCGCTTAGCGAGATCAGGATAAACCCCGATAGAATGGCAATAATCATGGCTTTGGCAATCAGACGGCAAAAGGATAAATGAAGAAAAGGGCTCATACGCATAGTTCCCGCTCCTTGTCGCACCCGTCGGTGCAGCGCTATGCGTTCCGGAACGTCTTAGCCTCATTATGTCCGGATTTCAAATCTATAAACCTTCTCTATTCATTTCCATGAATCGTCTGATAGAAAATTCCCGCAGAAATAGAAAAAACCGCCCCTCTCCCGAAGGAAGGTGCGGTCAGGCTGTCGCCTTCTTACTTTACAGCTACGACGTGGCGGTCTATGCCTGCATAATCCTTCACGAAGCGCACGTCTCCCCAGTCGGCAACAGCTCGCAGCAGCTCCGCCGCTTCCGGGGCTTGCCCCGCTCCAACCTCCCATGCGACAATACGCGGCAGCCGGGGGAGCAGCGGCAATTGTCCCGCCATCGCCCGGTACGGATCTAAGCCGTCGTCTCCGCCGTCAAGCGCAAGCCGGGGCTCGTGGTCCCG
This sequence comes from Cohnella boryungensis, assembly GCF_042651945.1. NCBI lineage: Bacteria > Bacillati > Bacillota > Bacilli > Caryophanales > Paenibacillaceae > Cohnella > Cohnella boryungensis. The sequence goes on from NZ_JBHSED010000013.1 coordinate 203,936, forward strand.
CACCTCTCGCTGCAGACCGGGAATGTCCGCCGAGGGAATGTAGGGCGGATTGGATACAAGCACGTCGACGGCAAGCTCATGGCTTGATCCCCGCAGGAAGGGCGACAGCAGATCTCCTTGAATGAAAGCTATTCGGGCGTCCGCCCCGTGACTCTGGGCATTGCTTCGAGCCACTTGAAGCGCCTCGTCCGACAGATCGGAAGCGACCACCTGCCAATCAGGCCGTTCCGCCGCGAGGGTAACCGCAAGCGCGCCGCTACCGGTTCCGACGTCCAGCACGACCGGCGCAGAGTTGCCGCTTCCCGGCCATATGCGATCCGCAGCCTCCAGCACCGCCTCCGCCAGCAGCTCCGTTTCCGGGCGCGGGATAAGCACGGCTTCCGTCACCTTGAAGGCTCGGCCATAGAAGTATTGCTCCCCGATAACGTACTGCACCGGGATGCCCGACGCCCGTCGCGCCAGCAGCGCCTGCCAGTCCTCCGACTTGCCCGCAGGAAAGGCCTCGCGCCAATCGCGAAGCAGAGCCGACTTGCCGATGCCAAGCAAATAAAGAAGAAGAAGCTCCGCATCCGCGTTCGCTTCCTCCACCCCGGCTTGCCGCAATTGCGCCGCTCCCCGGCGCCAAAGCTCGCCCAGCGAGCCGACGCCGGTCTCACGTTCTACACTCACGCCAAGTCCTCCATTATTGCCTCATCTGTTCGCGTTCAAGAATATCGGCCTGCTCGGCCAGCGTCAGCGCTTGAACGATCTCTTCCATATCTCCGTTCAGCACATAATCCAAGCGATGAAGAGTTAGGCCGATCCGGTGGTCGGTTACCCGGCTCTGCGGGAAATTGTAAGTGCGAATCCGCTCGCTGCGGTCCCCGGTCCCGATTTTCTCCCTGCGCTCGCCCGAATACTTGGCTTCCTCTTCCTGCCGCTTGACGTCCATAATTCTTGTCCGCAGCACCTGAAGTGCCTTATCCTTGTTATCGTTCTGCGACTTGCCGTCCTGACAGGTAGCCACGATGCCCGTCGGCACATGAGTCACGCGAACCGCCGATTTCGTCGTATTGACGGATTGACCGCCCGCGCCGCTGGAGCAGAACGTATCTACGCGAATATCCTTGTCGTGAATGACAATGTCCAGCTCTTCGGCTTCAGGCATAACGACAACGGTAGACGTCGACGTATGAATCCGGCCGCCGGATTCCGTCTCGGGAACCCGTTGCACGCGATGGGCGCCGCTCTCGTACTTCATTTTGCGATAGGCTTCCGGCCCGCTGATCGAGAAGATAACTTCCTTGAAGCCGCCCAGATCGCTTACGCTGGCTTCCAGCATTTCCGTGCGCCAGCCCTGGCTGTCCGCAAACTTCGCATACATCCGGTACAGCTCCGAAGCGAACAGATTCGCCTCTTCCCCGCCGGCCGCGCCGCGAATTTCCACGATAATGTCCTTGCCGTCATTAGGGTCCTTAGGCAGCAGCAGCACGCGGATATTTTCTTCCAGCTCGGAGCGCCGGGCATCCAGCTCCTCGATCTCCAGCTTCACCATCTCGCGCATTTCCTCGTCCAGCTTGTCATCCTGCATCGCCTTCGCATCCTGCAGCTGGACAAGCACTTGCTTATATTCTTCGTATGCGCGGTAAGCCTCCTCAAGGCCGGCTTGCTCCTTCGCGTACGTTCTGAGCCGCGTCGAATCGTTTACCACGTCGGGATCGCTCAACAATTCGTTAAGCTTCTCGTATCGTTCCGCCAATATTTGCAGACGGTCCAGCACTGTTCCTCATCCTCCGTTAACCATCAGTGTTTTCGTTAATCCCTATTATAACACACGATGGACGTTTCGTGCGGACCCCTGTCGCCAAAGACGAAGACGACCCCAAGCGGGGCCGTCTTCGTCTATTCTCAATATTGACGTCTACTTCCGGGGCATGAAGCCCAGAAGCTCTTTGGTGTCCGTAGTAAACAGCATCGACAAGGGACCGAGCAGAGCGTCTTGATCCGTACTGTAGGTCACCTGTACCAGCTTGCCGTTCGCGGCCTGGATCTCTTGCAGCTTTTTCTTCTGGGCCTCCGTGGAAGCCATCAATCCTATGTTAGCGGAATCGACCTCCTCTACGGCCGCCTCTTCCTTCTTCGTAATCAAGTGCGACTTCTCGCCGGCAGGGACGTGCTTCCACGCCAGCTCCCGATATTCCTCGATTGTCGCCGGGGCAAGCTGTGCCTTATCCGACAGCACGACGAGGAAGTGAAGCGGACCTTTCGGAGGAAGACTTTCTTGCAGATGCGGGCCGTAGTAGGCACGCACATGGTCGCCGGCCTTCAGGTCTGCGAAGGGAACGGACTCGCCCTGCGCCGTCATGACGCTCGTTTCCTTGCCCGCGTTCAGCACCAGCGTCGTGACGGACTTTCCGTCCTTCGTTTCGCCGAATTTGACTTGCCAGCCGTCCTCCGTTTTTTCGATCGACTGGATGACATCCTCCTTCACAAGCGATTCGCTGCTAAAGACGATCTTATGAGCATGGGATTGTCCCGGGAAGCTCATCGTGATCATCGGCCCGAATTCCGCCATGATTCTGCTTCCGGCTTTCAGATCGGCGGCGGCGATCGCCTTGCCGCTCTCATCGGAAAGCTCCGTATCCTTATCCACTGTAAGAATCATCCAGCGCTGATCTCCGTAGCCGAGCAGCTCGACGCGGTATTGCCCCGCCTTATCCGTAGGCTTCACGTCAACGACGACGCCCAGCATTCTGGCAAGCTCGGCCTCCTGTGCCTCCTTCGCGTTGATTTGAATTTCTTTGCCTTTCGCGTTCCAGTTCAACGTATAGCCAAGCTCGGCCGCCGCATCGCGCGCAGGCAGGTAGGCTTTGCCGTTAATATAGACCGGCGTCAGCGACGTGCTCTGGCCATTGACCGATACGGTGATATCCTTATGCCAGATTCCCGTTACTTTGCTCACGACTCCGCTGGCTCCGACAGCGGCGCCTGTGCCCAGAAGCCCCACGGCCGTCAGCACGACCAACAATTTTTTCTGCATATTCATTTCTCCCTTCGGCATATGCCGCAATGTATTAGATATCAGACCAGGTATGACTTGCTATCAGCCTCATTGACGCAGCCAGCTTCAAAAAGGTTACATGAGAAAAAATTAACTTGGTCCAAAACGGCAAAAAAGCAGCCGGAGGGAACCGCTATCCCTCAAGCTGCTTCTTCTATATCGAGCTTATACGTTGAACAAGAAGTGCATGACGTCTCCGTCCGCAACGACGTATTCTTTGCCCTCCAGACGAACAAGACCTTTTTCCTTGGCCGCCTTCATCGAACCGTTGCCGACCAGATCCTCATATGCGACAACCTCTGCCCGGATAAATCCGCGCTCAAAGTCCGTATGAATGACTCCCGCCGCTTGGGGAGCTTTCGTTCCTTTGCGAATGGTCCAGGCCCGAACCTCTTGAACGCCCGCCGTAAAATAAGTGAACAGTCCAAGCAGTTTGTAAGACGCGCGAATCAGGCGATTAAGTCCCGATTCGGTCAGGCCCAGCTCCTCCAGAAACATTTCCTTGTCCTCGCCCTCAAGCTCGGCGATCTCGGATTCCACCTTAGCGCTGATATGAACGACTTCCGAGCCTTCTGCCGCCGCGAACTCGCGCACCTTCTGCACGTACGGATTGCCGTCGGCATTGGCCGCATCGCTCTCGCCGACATTGGTCGCGTACAGCACCGGCTTCATCGTCAGAAGATGGAGGTCGCGAACGAGTCTCGCCTCCTCCGGCGTAAGCTCAAGACTTCTCGCCGGCTTCTCCGCCGTCAAGGTTGCGTGCAGGCGCTCCAGAACCTCCATTTCCTCGGCGACCTTTTTGTCCCCGCCTTTCAGTCCTTTGCGCGTGCGTTCCATACGCTTCTCTACGGAATCGATATCCGTTAAGATCAGCTCCAGGTTAATGACCTCGATGTCGCCGATCGGATCGATCTTGCCCGAGACGTGCGTGATGTTCTCATCCTGAAAGCAGCGAACGACGTGAACGATCGCGTCAACCTCGCGGATATTGCCCAGGAATTTGTTGCCCAGCCCTTCTCCCCGGCTTGCGCCTTTGACCAGACCGGCAATATCGACGAATTCGAAGGCCGTAGGGACGATCCGATTCGGATTGACGATCTCGGCCAGCTTATCCATGCGCACATCCGGCACTTCGACAACTCCGACATTCGGATCGATGGTGCAGAACGGATAATTCGCCATCTCCGCTCCCGCTTGGGTAATTGCATTAAACAAGGTCGACTTCCCTACGTTCGGAAGGCCGACAATTCCGCACGACAGTGCCATGATCTTAACACTCCTGACTTCTTGCGACCGCCCTTCGCCATAGCGCGAAGCCAATCGTCAAGCTGTTCCATTCTCACGCCATTATAGCGGAACTGCGCATGAACGTCCACCGCCAACCTCCGCATTCCGACCGAAGCCTCCGGCTAATCCCGGCGCTCGCCCCTCCCGCTTACTCGTTCAGCTCCAACTGCTCGCCAAGCTCGTCCGGGTCCGGCGCCCTCAACGCTTCATCGGGCACCGCGATAGGCGATGTTGCGTTCGGCTTGCCGTAGCTGCCCGACACCGTTTGGACGATTGGGGACTTCTGTCCAGGCTCAAGCTCGATCGCCAGCTTCGTTTCGATTCGGTAAGCCAGCGGCCAGTCGCGTTCGGCGTCTATCCGGTAAACTACGCTCAGCTTCTCCACCTCAAGCTTGGCCGCAATCTCCCCTTCCGACTCCGTCAATCCAAGCGTGCTTCGCAGCATGCCTGCGACAAAAGGCTTGGCCGCCGGTCCGGTCCCTTCATAGCCCACCACGATTTCCGCCCCGTTGCGCCGGGCTTCAAGATTCGGAGCAAGCCCGCGAATCCGTTCGATTGCGCGCTCCGGATCTGCCTGAAACTCCGACAGCGTCGCCCGGTTCTCGGCGGACACTTGCTTGGAGAGCTTGCTCCATTCCTCATACTCGGGCAGATACATATAATAAGCCTCCGGCGTAAGGATGGTCCGCAGCTTCGACTTCTCTCCGTCGATATCGCTGTCTATCGTCTGATCCAGCCGGAACGGCTCACGCTCCACTCGGCCCGTCATGTCGACCAGAACGTTCGTGCGCGCCTTGTCCCCATCCGGCCCCAGATGCTGATCCATCCGCAGTTCGAAGCTGTATCGCGTCATCTTCTTGGCCGCCGCCTCTGCCCGGGCCAGCCATTCGTCAGCCGACGATTGGAGCGGCGCGGCCGATTTCTCTAACGCCGGGGCTGGCTGCGCTTGTTTGCTTGAACAAGCGGTGACGACCAATACGCCGGCAAGCCCGATATACCCTAGAGCTCGACACACTGCCGACCTTCCCTTCATCAACACCAACGACCTCCTTATCTGGATAACACGGTTATGGAATGCGCACAATGACGACGAGGAAGGAGGGATATCCATGGAAAATAAATCGCGTCGCGGCAATTACAAAGGCACGACACATATGAAAGCCCCCCATCAAGATATGGCCTTCGTCAACGACACGCTGGAGAATACCAAATCCGTCGCTCCGGTGCCATCCGCCAAGAAGGAGACGGACTAAGAAGCATGCTCTTCGGATAATCGGCCAATCGCCCTCAGCTCTTCTGCACTTCAGCCCCCTGGCTTCAGGGGGCTCATTCTCGAAGCCGAGCTCCTGCTTGGCGCTATTTCCTCCCTGTAGCTTAACCAGAGAAAGCCGAAAGCACCCGCGCTCTCCCGCGCGTGGAATGCACCCTCCTATAATCGGCCTTTTCCCTTCTTTCACCGGCCCGATTGGGCGACGCCCCGCAAATAAAACAGCATTTTCCATCGGAACATCTCGGTCATTTCTGCGTCTAACTTAATACTTGACTGCAAGGAGGAAGAAGACCATGCGTAAAATTTACCCGTTGCTGGCCGCGGCCCTTCTCGCTGTCCTATTGGCTGGATGCGGAGCCGATTCCAATAAGAATGAAGCAACTGAAGCTCCGAATATTTTCTCGTCTGCTCCTGCGTCCCTCGGAACCCCGTCTACTGGCGGCGCCGGCAAGGAGGCGCCCGCTCCTTCAAGCGGAGAGAGCCCCTCGGGAACTCCGACTGCAGAGCTGGCCAACGACCAGCAAAGCACTCTAAAAGAGCTCGCGCGGGAAACGATCGGTTATTTGCGGGAAAGAGACCTCGCTTCCCTGGTGACCTTGGTGGATCCCGAGCAGGGCCTGCGCTTCTCCCCGTACTCTCATGTCAACACCGACAGCGATCTTGTGTTCAAGCCGGACGATTTTCCGACCTTCAAGGACAAGGAAAAACGGATTTGGGGCACGGCTGACGGCAGCGGAGAGCCGATCGAGCTTTCGTTCCGCGATTATTACGAGAAGTTTGTGTACAACAAGGATTTTGCCGATGCGCCCGACGTCAGCGTTAACCAGGTCATCGGCACCGGCAATTCCGAATTCAATGTTCCCAGCGTGTACCCGAACGCCTCTTACGTCGAGCTTCACTTTCCCGGCTTCGACGAGGAACTCGACGGAATGGACTGGCAAAGCCTTGTGCTCGTCTTTGTTCCATCCGGAGAAGAGTGGAAGCTTGCCGGAATCGTACACGGCCAATGGACGATTTAAGGCCAATAGACAAAAGGGTTATGTCCCGGACGCAGTTAGTTGCCCCGAGTCATAACCCTTTGTCGTTTTAAGCCGTTTGCGGCTGATCCCCCCTGTCTGTGGAACGGTATTCCCTGCGATAGGCGATCGCGTAATAGCCGAACGAGAGCAGCGCGAACGCCGCGAAGTAGAGGAGCAGCAAACCGGCGTTGTGCTGCAGCACGGCGTAATCTCCGTTGGAAATAACCGCCCTGAATCCGGAGATAGCGTGAGTCATAGGCAGCCATTCGCTCACCTTCTGCAGTCCGCCCGGAATCATCTCCAGCGGGAAGGTGCCCCCCGAGCTGGTGAGCTGGAAAATCAGCAGGATGATCGCCAGGAACCGCCCCGGATTCTTCATCGAAGCGACCAGAAATTGAATGATCGCCATGAAGGTGATGCTGGTCACGGCACTGAACAGGAAAAATAGAGGAACGCTTTCCACCTCAAGCCCGACCCCATAGAGCAGAATAACGTCCGCGATAACGGCTTGTCCCAGCCCGATTGCCGCCATCGTCAGCAGCTTCCCGACGAACCAGCTCCAAGCGCCGGCTGGCTCGTGCAGAGGCTCCTTCACCGTATAGACCACCGTCAAGAGCAGCGCCCCTACGAACAATCCCAGAGATATGAAATAGGGAGCGAAGCCCGTACCGTAATTGGGAACGTCGCTTGTCTTCTCGACATGAAGCTGAACCGGATTCGAGAACATGTCTACCAGCCGCTCATCTCCGCCAATGCCCCCGGTTGACGCCGCCGCTTCCTCAAGCTTGCCCGACAGCTCGCCGGTACCGTTCGTCAGCTTGATCAGCCCGTTCGTGATCTGCCGTGCGCCCTGATCCAATTGCGCGGAGCCGTCCGCCAGCCGTTCCACGCCACCCGATAAGCCGGTTAGCCCTTCTTGCAGCCGCGAGGCGCCTCTATACAATCGGTCCGCCCCGTCCGCCGCCGAAGCCGCTCCGTCCGCCGCCGTATTCACCTGCGAATCGAACTGGCGAAGACCGTCGGCCAGCCGCGCCGTCCCTTCGCTCAGCCTTGCCGCTCCATCCGCAAGCTTGCTCTGACCCTTCTTGGCCTCATCCGCGCCCGCCGCCACCTGCTGACTGGCGGCCAGAAGCTGCTGCCAGCTTTCGTCGGCTTCAAGCTCGGGATGAGCCTGGGCATACTGCTTCAAGCCGACTGCGACCGTATGCGCCCCCGTGCTCAGTCTCTCCGCGCCTTCAACGGACTGCTTCAAGCCCGCAGTCAAATCCGACGATCCTTGCTTCGTCATCAGAGCGCCCGCTTCGAGCGGCTTTCCTGCTTCGGCAAGCTTGCTCAGCCCTTCCGCAAGCGCGCTGCCGCCGCGCTTCAATTCGGACGCTCCGTGCACGAGCTTCGAGCCGCCCTCTGCCAGCTTCGCGACCCCGTTCTTCAGCGTTACCGAACCTTCAGCCAGTTGACTCAGATTACGCTCGATTCGGGCAGCTCCGTCCTTGGCGCTGCTCGTGCCTTGGGCAATCTCGCTCGCGCCCTCGCTCGCCTCGCCCAAGCCATCCGACAGCGTATGAATTTGCTCGAACATCGTCCGGGTATAAGCTTTCGTCACTTCCCTGCCAAGCTCGGTTTTCATCTTCTCTACCGCATTGCTTCCAATCTGGGAAGCCAGGAAGTTCGAGCTTTCGTTCGGCTTAAACCATATTTCCGCGGGCGAAGGCTGATCGGAGGTCAACGTCGCCGCATGCTCGGAGAAGCTCTCGGGAATCTCGATGGACATATAATACCGATTCGCCTTCAGTCCCGCTTCCGCCTCCGAATGATCGACGAAGCGGTAATCGAAGGTTTGGTTTGCACGGAGCTGTTCCACGAAATCCTGGCCGATATGCAGCGTCCGGCCCTCATAGACCGCTCCCCGGTCCGAGTTGACGACGGCCACGGGAAGCCGATCCATATGTCCGTAGGGGTCCCAGAACGCGCTGAGGAAGGTTCCGCTGTACATGATGGGAATCATCAGAATACCGATTACGGGAATCAACAGCTTCGGGTTGCGCCCGATCGCCGACATCTCTTTCGCAAATTGCTTTAATCCTTTCATTTCGAGCACACCCCTTATTATTTTGACCATTTTGGTCATTTAGTCATTTTGGGCAAAAAAGAAAAGCGGAGCGCCTTGGCCCGCAGCACGCAAGCTCTCTTACTCCGCAGCCAAGCCATGCAACAAATAAAGCTCGAACAGCTCCGCAATCTTCTCCTTCGGCAGCGCCTCATGAAACTGCTGCCAATCGGAAGCCAACGCCACATACAGCTTAAGCATGACAAAGGCCGTAACTTCCGGATTGCAATGCTTTAATTGTCCCTTATCCACGGCAACCTGAATTCTCGCCTGAATGTAAGACAAAATCGCCGCCTCCAGCTTCTGCAAGCCCTCCAGCGCTTTTGCCGTTCCCATATCGCGAACCTCGTGAGCCATTTTGACAGCCAGCTGGTGTTTGTCGCGATAATCGAGAATCCGGCGCAGCACCCGGCTCAGATTGTCGAAGAACGGCTGGTACTCGTCATACTCGGCATCTGCAATTTGCCTGACCTCCCGGATCAAGCCGCTCATGATCTCGTCAAACAGCTCCTCCTTATTCGAGAAGAAGGTGTAGATCGTTCCTTTCCCGACATTGGCCAACTTGGCAACCTGATCCATTGTAGTTGCCTTGTAGCCGAACAAGGCGAACGATTGGGACGCGGCTTCCACAATCTGCTTTCTTCGATCGACAGCCATATCTCCATGCTCCCGTCTGCTAAATTGACCAAATTTCAATATTGGTCATTCGGTCAGAAGTGATCATACCACCTTCTTCGCGTTTCCGCAAGGAGGCATCAAAAAACGCCGCAGCCCCCGGATTTAACAAGGGCTAGCGGCGTTCAGGCACCCGGCTTACAGGTGGTTTTGGATCTTTGCTTTCAACGATTCTTTGCTTTGCAGGCCAACGAGCTTATCTACAGGCTGACCGTCCTTAAACAGAATCAACGTTGGAATGCTCATGACGCCGAATTGGCTGGCCAGCTCCGGCTCTTCGTCGACATTAACCTTCGCAATCGTCGCCGTGCCTTTCAACTCGTCGGACAGCTCCTCAACGATCGGAAGCTGCATTTTGCAAGGACCGCACCATGGGGCCCAGAAATCAAGCAAGGATACGCCTTGCGCGACGTTCTCCGTAAAATTGTCTTTTGTAATCGCTACTGCCATGACACATCTCTCCTATCCTTAGAGAATGATTGGATAACACCATATGATGATCGGGCATTCTGAATTACCCGCTCCATCCCAAATCAAATCCCGCTTCGGCGGCAGCCCTCCGGCCGCTAAGCCCTTGCCTTGGCGGTTAACCGCTCCAGCATCTGTCCGATGGTGATCGAATCCAGATAAGCTTCAAGCTGCCGATCCGCGCCGCAGAAAACGTCGTTCATCACATCGCTCATATTCGAGCCGACCAGACAGTCCGACTCCGGATCCCCGCTGCACCAATTCGGAGCCAGGGAGCCTGCGGCGAGCGCGCGATAAACCTCGGCCAACGTCATTCCGTCCGGTTCCCGGGATAGCCGATATCCGCCGCCCGAGCCTTCCCTTGTGTCCACGATGCCGTTTCGGCGCAAACAGCTCATCACCTTGCGCACCCGCACCGGATTCGTGCAGACGTTAGTCGCGATTTCTTCGCTGGAAGCCATGCCGTCGGGACGATGCGCCAGTAGGACAAGACTGTGGACAGCTATAATGAATTCACTGTTCATGGCTATATCCTCCCCGGTTACTGTAATGATAACAGTTACAGTTGGAGGTGTCAAGAGACTTCCCCTTCGTATTATCTCTAAGCGGCAATCCTTCTATCCCTCGCCGCGATTGCGGCCCGCTGGCGCTCTGCGCCTAGAAATCGATATGATCCGGGTCCGCGCCGAAACGGCGGTTTTCGTTCAGTCCGTCAATCGCGACGACATCTTCCGGGGCCAGCTCGAAATCGAATACGTCGGCATTTTCGCGTATGCGCTGCCCCTTCGAGGACTTCGGTATGGTGATCGCCCCGATCTGCAGATGCCAGCGAATGATAATCTGGGCCGGCGTTTTGCCGTACTTGACGGCCAGCTCTCCGATCAGCGGAAGCTCCAGCCTCCCTTGCATCAACGGCCTCCAGGACTGCAGCTGGATGCCTTCCTTTCGGCAGAAGGCAAAGAGCTTCTTCTGCGTATGCAGCGGGTGCATCTCCACCTGATTGACCATCGGCTTGATACGGCAGCTCCCCATCAAATCCTCAAGGTGGTGAATGTTGAAGTTGCTTACTCCGATTGCCCTGATCAGCCCTTGCTCATACAGGTCTTCAATCGCCCGATAGGTATCCTTGTATTTGCCCACCACAGGCCAATGAACCAAATACAAATCCGCATAGTCCATGTCCAGCCGTTCGAGGCTTCTTCGAAAGGCCGCGATCGTCTCGGCGTAGCCCTGCTCGTTGTTCCAAACCTTTGTGGTCACGAATACGGAGTCGCGAGCCACTCCGGACGCCTTCAAGGCTCGTCCCACGCTGCGTTCATTGTCGTACAAGGAAGCCGTGTCGATCCCCCTGTACCCCGCCTCCAACGCGGCAAGCACCGCATTTTCCGTTTCCTCGCCGTCCTTGGCGCGCCATACGCCCAGGCCCAGCCGAGGCATCTCCACCCCGTTCAACAGTTCAACCTTCGAATCGATCGTCCATTTCAAATTGTCCGCCGCCCCTTGTCGCTCGTATGCTTGCTATTCTATCACGATCCGGCGCCAGCCGCACATTGAATCCGCCAAAGCCGTCTGCCATACTAAAGAAACAAACTCATTCCATACCAAGAGGTGTTCAAGATGAAGATAGACGTTTATTCGGATATGGTATGTCCCTGGTGCCGAATCGGCAAGAAAAACATGAACGATGCGATCGACGCCTGGCGCGAGCAGAGCGGACAAACCGTCGAGGTAAGCTATCACGCCTACCAGCTCGACCCCACTCTCCCTCCCGACGGCCTGCCCTTCAACAGCGTCATGGAGAAAAAAATGGGCGGAGCCGAGCGATTGCGCCCGATGCTCCAGCGGGTAACGGATGCCGGCGCGGCGGTTGAAGTTACGTTTAACTTCGACAAGGTGGAGCGCATGCCGAACACGGTGCTCGCCCACCGGATAACGGCGCTGCTGCCCCAGGAAGACGAAGCGCATTGGATCGAAGCGGTCATGAAGGCGTATTTCGAGGACGGCCGGGATATCGCCAAGCTCGATGTGCTGCTGGAGATCGCGGCCGAGCTCGGACTCGACGCCGAAGAGGCTCGCCGCCTTCTGGATAACGGAGAAGGCGTTCAAGCCGTCGAGCAGGATTTCGCCGCAGCCAAGGCCATGGGCATCTCCGGCGTTCCGTTCTTTGTCGTCAACGACAAATACGCTTTGTCCGGCGCATACCCCTCCGCGCAATTTCTGGAGGCCTTCCGCAAAATCTCTCAGTCCGAATAAGACATCCCCGAGCGCTGATCCTTAAGCGCGGCTGCGGTGGCGTGGCGCAGAGTATCCAGGAACGCGATTATCGTTCGGGTTCTCAGCTCGCCTCGCCGCAGCAAAATTTGAAAGCTGCGCTTGAACGGCAGGCCTTCCACGCCCAGCAGCCTTAAGGAGCCGAGCCCGAGCTCTTTGCGAAGCGCCCAGTGCGACAGCAGAGAGACCCCGAGCCCGGCTTCTATCGTTTCTTTGATCGACTGCGTGCTGCCCAGCTCGATCAGTCGCCCCGGCTGAATGCCGAGGGCTTCGAACAGGCTGTCCGCAGCCGCCCGCGTGCCGGAGCCCCGTTCGCGGACCAACCACGCCTGCCGCTCCAGCAGGTCCGGGGAGATGCGGACCATTCCGGCAAGAGGATGTCCCGCGCCCGCCGCAATATGCATTTCATCCTCGGCAAGCCTCTCAACGGAAAGCCCCGGACCGATCTCCTCCCCTTCCACGATCCCGACGTCCAAGACTCGGTTGCGCACCTTCTCAGCGATATCCGCCGTGTTGCCGATAGTCACATTCGGCCGGATATCGGGAAACTCCTCATGCAGGCTGGCCAGCGTAAGCGGAAGAACGTATTCCCCGAACGTATAGCTCGCCCCGATGGCTATCGGCCCTCCCGCGTACCTCATGAGCTCATCGACCATCTCTTCCATATGCCGATACAGCCCGCCGATTTCCCTCGCATGATGCAGCACGATTTCCCCCGCCTTGGTCAAGGCTACCGACTTGTTGCTGCGCTCCAGCAGCCGCGCCTTAAGCCTATCCTCCAGTGCCCGGACATGCTGGCTGACCGCAGGCTGTGTCATATGCAGCCGCTCGGCGGCCCGGGAGAAATTCCTCAACTCGGCAACTGCGACGAATACCATAAGCGCTTGATCCAAGGCCGTCCACCCCATTCATAAGTTAAAACTTATTATAAATATTATAATAATTAATTTCACTTATTTCATGCACGGATTTATGCTGAATCTAACTTATCCGTTATGGAGGTGAACGGTCAGCATGTCTATCCCATTCTTCCGACGTCACGCCTTCCCCGCTCCTAGCCCCTCGCTGGGCACGGGGATTGCGCTGACGCTGACTCTGGCCCTCGCGGGCTGGGGAATCTCGCTGCTGCCCGGGTTGACGAAGCTCGGCCCTCTCGCCTGCACGCTGCTGCTTGCCGCCGTCTATCGCCACCGCTTCGGATATCCCTCGACAGCGAGCGAAGGCGTTCGCTTCTCCTCCGGCACCCTGCTTCGCTTGGCGATCGTCTTATTCGGCCTCAGGCTGAATATCGCCCAGCTGCTGGAAGCCGGTTTGCCGCTGCTGCTGCGGAGCGGCGCGACCGTCCTCTTCTCGCTGGCGGCGGTCATGGCGCTGGGCCGCCTCCTTCGCGCCGATCGCAAATTAATCGTGCTGCTGGCGGCAGGAACCGCGATATGCGGGGCGGCGGCCATCGCCGCAGTAGCTCCGCTATTGCGGTCGAGGGATGACGACACGGCATTCAGCGCAGGACTGATCGCCCTGATCGGAACCGTATTCGCTGCCTTCTACACGCTCGCCCTGCCCTTGCTTCCCTTGGACCCTGCAGTCTACGGCGCTTGGTCCGGACTTACGCTGCATGAGATCGCCCACGTCGCAATGGCCGCCGCCCCCGCCGGATCGGAGGCATTGGCCGAAGGCCTGCTCGCCAAGCTGTGCAGGGTCGCCCTGCTTGTCCCGGTGTGTCTGGGAATCCTCGCCCTCGGCAAGCTTCGCCGCCGCCGCGCGCCGGACAGCTCCCCGGCCGAACGGACTCCCTTCCCGTTCCCGTGGTTTCTACTCGGCTTCATTGCCGCCAGTCTGTTCGGCAGCTACGCGCTTCCGGCCCTGGTTGCTCATCCTGCCGAAATAACTGAAGAGTTGGCCGGCATTACGACGCTTCTGCTCGGCATGGCGATGGCGGGATTAGGTCTTAACGTAAACCTGCGCGAATTCCGCAGCCGCGCAGGCCGTCCGTTCGCAGCCATGCTCATCGCCTCCGTGCTGCTATCGGCGCTGACTTACGTATCGCTGATGTAAGACCTCCAACCGTAGGGAGGGTCGCAGGAATTCGCTCCTCCCTCGGGTCCGGCGCGCCCCTTCAGGCGCTACCGGCTCTGCCGTTGCGAGATCGCCCGCGCCATCCATACGCCCGCCGCCCCGGCCTGCGCCAGCCCGCGCGTTACGCCGGCGCCGTCGCCTCCGCAATAGAGACCGGCAATCTCCGTCTCCAGCGACTCGTTCAGCTTCGGACGCGCCGAATAAAACTTCGCCTCCACTCCGTAAAACAGCGTATGCTCCGAAGCGATGCCGGGCGTCACCTTGTCCAGCGCATGCACCATCTCGATCAGACTCTTCATCGTATTATACGGCAGAACAAGCCCCAGATCGCCCGGAACCGCCTCTTGCAGGGTCGGCTCGATAAAACCCTCCCCAATGCGGCCGACCGTCGATCTCCTGCCGCGCAGAATATCCCCGAACTTCTGGACGATTACGCCGCCGCCCGACAGATCGTTCGCCCGCTTGCAGATCTCGCGGGCGTATTCGTTCGGCTTGTCGAAGGGCTCCGTGAATTTGTGGGAAACGAGCAGCGCAAAGTTCGTATTGGCCGAGCCCAGTTTCGGATCCTTGAACGCATGGCCGTTGGCGGCCATCACTCCGCTGTGGTTTTCCACCACAACGTGCCCCGACGGGTTGCTGCAGAATGTCCGAACCCGGGTGCCGACCGAAGTGTTGAACACGAATTTGCCTTCGTATAGATGCTCGTTGATCTCGCGCATGACGACATCCGACGTCTCTACGCGGACGCCGACATCCACCTGGTTATTCGCCATCCCCAGACGCCGCCGCCTCAGCACCTCGGACAGCCAGCCTGAACCGTCCCTCCCCGGAGCGATCACCACTGCATCCGCACCGATCTCCTCGCCGTCCTTCAGCAGAATCCCGCTCGCGCGATATCCGCCTTCCGTCTTTACGGTCAGCAGGTCCGCGACCTCCGTCTTGAACCTCATCTCGACTCGGCCTTGCAGATAAGCGTTAATCGACTTTAATATCTCCAGGTTCTGCTCGGTTCCCAGATGCCGAACCTGGGCCCGCAGCAGCTTCAGGCCCGCCGCGTACCCTTTACGCTCGATTTCCCGAACCGTATCGGTCGTCGGATCGGTCAAGCCGGGCGCAGCCCCGTGCTCCAGATTGATCCCGTCGACATAACGGATAAGCTCCAGCACGCGCGACGGCGGCAAATAATCCGTCAGCCAGCCTCCGAACTCTGTCGTAATATTGAATTTGCCGTCGCTGTACGCCCCCGCCCCTCCAAAGCCCGCCGTAATCGAGCAAGCCGGCAGGCAGCCGGCATACTCTTTTTTCCCCGCCGGCGGAGGGCACAGCTCGATTTTGTTTTCAAGAATCGGACACCGTCGCCGTTGAATGTCATGCCCCTTATCCACGAGAAGCACTTTAAGCTGCGGAGCGACTCTCGTTAACTCGTAACATGCGAATATTCCCGTCGGGCCAGCGCCTACTACAATGACATCGTACCTGTTCATTCCCGCATCTCCTCCCGGCGCCCTTCGACCCCCAAGATCGATAGGCACCAAGTAAAAACGGCTTCGCCGTCCTTGGGTACGGCGGCATACGTTTTGTATCGCGCTATCAGATGAGTATAAAGGAGGTCAGCATCTTATACTTTCTGATAGGCGCAAAAAAATCCCGACCAGCAAAGGGTGTGGGTATCCCACATCCTTCGTAGTCAGGAATTCATGGTTCCTGGTAGAGACCCTCAGCCCATATTGCCGAGGATATACGAATGGATGAATCGAAGATTAGCTGATCGTATCCACTTCGTACATTACCCGATTTAGGCAAACGAGTCAATCGGGCATTCGCCCAAATATTCGTTTTTCACGAGAAAAATATCTACAAAGACGATTTTGACTAAGATTTACCCTCAATTTCACGAACATTAAACCATAGGAGAAGCAATCAAAACGCCTCCTTCACCCCGTCTCCGCCAATTGAACGTCTACGGTCACCAGCAGCCTCTGCCCCGAGGTTCCCCTGTAGATGCCTTTAACCGGCACAATATCGGGATAGTCCCGTCCGTGGCCAAGCTTCACATAGCGCCAATCGATCAGATTGTTGTTGGTCGGATCGATCCCCTGCCAGCCTACGCCGGGAATGTAAGCTTCCACCCACGCATGAGAGGCCTGCTCGAAGTCCGCGTCCCGTCCCTGCAGATCGCCGACGAAATGATACCCGCTGACATATCTCGCCGGGACCCCGCGCAATCGGCAGATCGAGATGAGCAGATGGGCGAAATCCTGGCATACGCCCGAGCCGATCTCCAGAAGCTCTTCCGCCGTCGTATTTACGCCCGTCGACAGCGGCTTGTATTGAAAATCCCGATACACCGCGCTTGCCGCGTGGCGAAGGAAGCCGAACACGCCCTCTTCCTTCCCTTCAATAGCATTCGCGTAAGCCGCGACGGAGGGATGGAATGACGAATATGCGGTAGGGAGCAAATATTCCGCATTGGCGTCGATAAAGTCCAAGCTTCCGAGCCGCTGCCAGGATTCCTCCGCCCCCCAGGCCGCCTTCCACAGCACATCGCGATCCCTCGTCACAACCGTAGAGTGAGCCGTGATCACCAGCTCCGCATGAGGCGCATTGGCCGTGAAGGAGTGAACCCGGTTGCCAAAATAATCTTCATACGATTGCATTTGAACATTCGGCTCGATGACAAGCCGATGCTGATAGCAAGCTTGCCTCTCGTCGGTGCGCGGCGTTAAGCGAATCTCATTGACACTGTCCGTCACCGGCGTGTCGTAACGATAGCGGGTGACGTGGCAGATTTCGAGCCTCATGCGGTAACCTCCCGTCCAGGGGAAAAAAAGATGCTGGCCACCGCTTCTCCAAGCTGCCTGTTCGTCGACAGAAGCTGCTGCAGCACGGCGTTTAAAGACTCCATCGTAATATCGTTGCGGTCCAGCCACCCCAGCTCCGAACGCGCCTTGCCCGCGAGGCGGATCGTCCGCTCAAGCGCCGAATCGGACTTGCCCGACTCGCGCCGGATTTCCTTCAGATGGCGCTCGAAGGCCGCCAAGGCAAAATGCGCCGAACGGGGGAAAGCCTCCTGCAGGACAAGAAAACGCGATACTCCCTCTAACGTCAAGTCGTCGTGATCCAGCCGCCGGAAGGCTTCATATCCGCCGACCGACTTGAGCAGCGCCATTGTATAGCCGTAAGAGCCTTTACGCTCCTCAGGCGCTATCCCTCCTACGGACCGGAGGAGGCGGACAACGTTCTCGGAACGCTCCAGATATCGCCCGCTCTCCAGCATATGCCAGGACTCATCCCGAAGAGAGATCGATACCGCCGTTCCCTGAAAGGCCGCCAGCCCCTCCTTCAAGCGGCGGAAGAAGTGATGTGGCGCTTGCCGCGCAATCTCGTCCATCTCCATTCCCCTGAGCCACAGGTAGAAGCCGTTGAGCAAGTTCCATAGCTCCGACGGAAGCTGCTCGCGAATTTTCTTCAGATTGTTCCGCGCCTGAGACACGCATGAAAGGATAGAATTCGGCTGGTCCGCATCCAGCGTCAGAAAAAACAAAACATCCCGCTCCCGGTAGCCCTCGTGCTTCTCTTCGTACAGCGCGCAGTCGCCGATCGCCTCCGCAATTCGCTTCCAGGTCGATTCCGCCTCTTCGCCCCCATCCTCGCGCAAATGGTAATAGACGTCCAGCAGCCGCGTGTGATTTTCGGCCCGCTCCGTATACCTGCCTATCCAGAACAAGCATTCCGCTATCCGATCCAGCATAGAGCCACACTCCTCATGGACACGAATCTTGATTTCGCATATCCGTCTTAACGAGCCAATACCCAGGTATCTTTAACCCCTCCGCCTTGCGAAGAATTCACCACCAGAGAGCCTTCCTTCATCGCCACTCTCGTCAAGCCCCCGGGCAGAACGTGCACGTTGGCGCCGTCGGCAAGGGCAAATACCCGCAGGTCAATATGCCTATGGGCCATGCGCCCATCCAGGCTGATCGGCGAAGTCGACAATTTGATCGTAGGCTGCGCAATATAATTATCGGGATTCTCGCGAATCTTCGCAGCGAACCTCTCCCGCTCCGCCTCTGTCGAAGAAGGACCGACCAGCATCCCGTATCCGCCGGACAGCGACGTCTCCTTGACCACCATCTCCTCCAACCGACCGAGCACATGCTCCCTCTCGTCCCTGCGGCTCATCAGAAAAGTCGGCACGTTGCTGAGAATCGGCCGTTCGTTCAGGTAGTAACGAATCATCTCCGGAACGAACGTGTAGATCGCCTTGTCATCCGCGACCCCGGTTCCGGGAGCGTTCGCGATCGTAATGTTGCCATAACGATAAGAGTTCATGAGGCCGGCTACGCCGAGCAGGGAATCGGGACGGAAGGCAAGCGGATCGAGGAAGTCGTCGTCGATCCGTCGGTACAGCACGTCTACCTTCTTGTAGCCGGACAAGCCGCGGATGTAGATTTTGTGGTCGCGGCAGACAAGGTCTCTTCCTTCCACCAGTTCGATTCCTAGCTGCTGGGCGAGAAACGTATGCTCGAAATACGCCGAATTGTAGCTTCCCGGCGTCAGCAGCGCGATGACCGGCTCGGCTTTGTCTGTCGGCGACAGCTTGCGCAAGGAGGCTTTGAAATCGGACAAGAAACGTTCAATCCCCCGAACCGGGTAGGAAAACATCAGCTCGGGAAAATCGTGCGTCATGATGGAGCGGCTCTTGAACACGTAAGAGAAGCCCGAGGGAGAACGAAGATTGTCCTCCAGCACGTAATAAGCGCCCTTCTCATCCCGGATGAGATCGATGCCGGAAGCCGTCACATACGCCCCTCCGGGAACGGAAAGCCTCATCATCTCGGTTCTGAAGTATCGGTTGCCCATGACCATCCGACGCGGAATCAGCCCATCCTTGAGAATGCATTGCTCATGGTAGATGTCGGCGAGGAAAGCATTGAGCGCCCTTACCCGCTGCCTGGTTCCCCGCTCGATCAGCTCCCATTCGTCCGCGGGAATAATTCGCGGAATCAGATCGAATGGAATGGTTCTCTCCAGCGCATCGGGCTGCTCAGTCCCGGCCAGCGTGAACGTGATCCCTTCCTCCAGAAGCCGTCCGTTCATTTTGTCTTGCCGCGCGATTCGATCCTCGGCCGACATTCGCGAGAGCTGTTCGTGTACTTTGCCGTAATGCGAGCGCACATGCGCCCCGTCGTACATCTCGTTGTAGAAACGGGAGGGAAGCGATGGTGCCGGCGTTTCGTTCGTGATTCCCATGCTCAGCAGCTCCTCCCCTGGCGGTTTTTTATTGTAATCATATTCCTTTGGTATATCAATGTCAATAATAGTTACATTAAAATGGAGTTTTATTTGTGTAATTAACACATACATTACATTATGGGTAATGTGAGAGGGAGGGAGGGGCAGAGTATCGGATGCTACAGCTCCATTCGCCCCTTATGCCCAGGTGTGGTACAATAAAGGATAGTGCAGAAATAAACCGCATCAGTTCGTGATTCAGGAGGGCGATATCAACCATGCTTTCGCTCCGCTTCGACATCAATTCCAATTTCTCCATTCAAGCTTTCGGCCCGCGAGCCGGAAGCTTGTTTTTATTTTTGCGCAGGGCAAACATTGTTAGAGGGAGTAATCATTATGGCTAACGGGCATCATTCCGGCATTATCGCAATTTGGATCAGCTTGATCAGCAACATTATCTTGACCGTCGTGAAGGTCGCCGCCGGCCTCCTTTTCTCCAGCCCGGTGCTGCTGGCGGACGGCGTGCATAACGCGGGGGATATCCTTGCGACAATAGCCGCACTCACCTCCTCCATGATCTCCAACAAGCCCGCAGACAGGGACCACCCATACGGCCACGGCAAAGCCGAGGTCGTCGCTTCCGCCTTCGTCGCCGTTATTCTCGCGCTGGCGGCTTTGTGGATCGGCGGCCAAGCGGTTCAGGCCTTGTTCGAGCCCCCGGGAGGAGGAGAAAGCTGGCTGGCTCTCGGGGCGGCAGTTCTCTCGTTGCTTTGGAAGCAGGCGCTTTACGTCTATACGATTAGAGTCGGCAAAGCCGTCAACAGCAAAAGCGTGCTCGCCACCGCCTACGATCACCTTGCCGACGTCTACGCCTCGCTGGCCGCCGTTATCGGCATCGGGATCGGTCTGCTGGGCCATCGGCTGGATTGGGAGTGGGCCGCTTACGGCGATCCGATCGCCGGCTTCATCGTATCGTTGCTGGTCCTCAAGCTCGCCTATAACATCGGCCGGGAAGCCGTAGATATCCTGATGGAGCATACCGTCTCGCCGGAGAAGCTTGCCCACTACGAGAATTTGCTCCGTACGGACATGGACGTCAAGAGAATCGACCGGGTTAGAGCCCGCGAGCACGGCCACTACATCATCGTGGATATTCGCGTCGGTATTCCGAACCATTACACGATCCAGCAAGGACACGACATCAGCCGCAAGCTGAAGCGGCTCATCATGGATTACGACCCGGATGTGGTCGAAGTCATGATTCACTTGAATCCCTGGGAAGCGGACGAGCCGAACAGCGTCTGAGCCAGATTCCTCGCTTGTCCGGCGGACAACCACCCTCGCGCAACCTGCAGCATGTACATAACATGCAATGGGGGGATGCCGAAATGCAAAATGCCGCCGCGACGTATACCGTTCGCCAGCTTACAACGTTCCTGAACACCGCAGAAAGCCAGTGGCTGGCCGTCTATGACTCCTCGTCCAACGGCGCCGCCATCGTCATCGAGGGAGACGAGTACAGAAGACTGCCGCTCCGTTACAGCACCCGCGAGAAAATTCTCGCCTATTTCCGTCGGTGCTGGAGCCCCAGATTAAGCGAAATCATGCTCTGCAATCTCATGCCTATCAGCTACAAAGGCCGATTGTACGAGATCGTCGCCGATCCCGGCCCCGTTCCGTACAAGGTCGTAAGGCTGCAGATTATCAACCAAAGCGCCAGCGAGATTCGCGTTCGCGCGGTTCTGACCGGAAGCGACGAAGGGAATACGACCATTCGTTACACGCTCTCCAAATCAGGCAAGTCATTAAGCATCGCCGCCCGGTCAGACCGCACGAACGATTATCGTTACGCCCCTTGCAGCAAGCAGTGACGGCTGTTTGAACGCCAAAAAACCATCGCGCAGATTAGGACATCTCCTTGACTCTATCCTAATTGCGTTATGGTTTTTTTATTGGACCGATGCAAGTCCATAGCTATAGATTATCCTTTGACCGCCCCTGCCGTTACGCCTTTGGTAATCTGTTCGTTGAAGAGCGCGTAGATGATAATCGCCGGAACCGAGGTCAGGACCATTACGGCAAATTGAGAGCCGAAGTCCGCGGAATATTGACCGGCAAAGTTCATCACCGAGAAGGGCAGCGTTTTGAGCGAGTCCTTGCTCAGGAAGGTTGAGGCCATAATGAATTCGTTCCAACAGTTCAGGAACGTCGTCACGACGACAGTCACAAGAGCCGGCATCGTGAGCGGCGCAATAATCGTGAAGACGATACGATAGATGCTGCAGCCGTCCATAACCGCCGATTCCTCCATCGCTTTAGGAATGCTGCGCAGAAAGCCCGTCAGGATGAAGGTGCCCAGCGGCACCGATACGGCCGTATAGGGCAGAATCAGCCCCCAGTAGGAATCCGTCAAGCCCAGCCAGCGGAAGATGGCGAAGTTCGGAAGCAACGTGGCGTGAATGGGAATCATAATGCCCAGCAGGATCACCGCAAAGAAAAACGAGCGAAACCTCCACTGCATACGGGTGAAAGCATACGCCAGAGTAAGTGACAGAACGACCGTCAGCACGATCGTGACCCCCGAAACCAGGAGGCTGTTCATGAAATATTTCAGAAATTTGCCGTCAATCCATGCGTTCTTGTAATTTTGCCACTGCGGATCGCTCGGCCACTTCAGAATGTGCTCGGAGTAGAAGTCCGCGCTGCTGTTCAACGAGAAATCAATCAGCCAGATCAGCGGGAAGAGCTGCAGGAAGGCGACAACCAGAAAGAAGATCCAGATCCTTGTTTTGCTTCGCGATTTCACGGCTGCCCCCCCTAGTATTCCGTCGCATCGCTGCGGATAAATTTGTTGCTGAGGTAAGTAGCGATCAAGCAGACGATAATAAACAGGATGGATATCGCATTGGCATATCCGTACTGGCTGGCCGAGAAAGCTTTGTTGTACAGATACACCGCAAGGAACTGCGTCGAGTCGCCCGGGCCGCCGTTGGTGGTCAGGAAAACCAATTCCATCTGCTTCAATGCCGTAATCATCGCCAGCGTCACCTGAACGGCGATTACAGGGGCCAGCAAAGGAATCGTAATTCGAAGATGAAGCCTCAGACCGGACGCCCCGTCCAGGCTCGCCGCTTCATACAGGTCCTCGGGAATCCCTTTGACGCCGGCATAGTAGAACAGCAGCCCCCAGCCGAATCCCGCCCAGATGAGGATGAACAGCATCGAGCCCAGCGCCGTGCCGCTCTCGCCTAGCCAAGCGTGCTTCAAGGCGTCAAGACCGATAACATCCAGCAATTTGTTGACCATGCCGAAGGTCGGATCGAGAATCGACAGCCACATCTTGGAGATGACGACAACCGAAATCACGCAAGGGATAAAGAAAATCGTGCGAAACACCTTCTCGGCCTTGCCGCCGATACGATCCAGCAGGATGGCGAAGAAGATACATATCGGGTGCTGAAGAAGTATGAATCCCAGCCCGAGCAAGACGGCATTTCTAAGCGCCTTCCAAAACTTTGTATCATGAACGATCAAGTCTATATAATTTTGCAGACCGACCATATGGATTTTCGTGCCCGGTCCCAGCGTGTCCGTCAAGGAGTAGTAGCCGCTCAACAGCATCGGCGCCAGGAAAGTCAGAACAAAGAGCAGCAGCCCCGGAAAAACAAACAGGAAAATCGCGGTTTTGTTGTGCAGCACTCTATGCATGGCACGATTCACCCCCTAGGAAAAGGATAAGGACAGGACTCGCCGCCTGTCCTTACCGGTGTCTTGATCATACAGGTTAATAACGGTACCGCGAGGCTTATTGGCTGTCTGCCGCCGCCTGGAGGGCAGCCAGCAGCTCCTCGGGCTTCTCTTTGCTGGAGAAAAACTTGCCGAGCGCATTTTGCACGTCGTCCTTAAACTTCGGAGAACCATAGTCTATGAAGGAAGCGCCCGGAGTCGAGGTCGCTTTCACGAGCACGTCCGTCAACTGCTTCTGCACTTCGCTTTCGTTGCCGGTTAGGTCATACTTTTGAGCCGGTACGGCCGCCCCCGTATCCCAGGCGATCTTCGGCCATTGCTTGGCATTGAAGATATAATCGAAAAACTTCTTCGCTTCCTCCGGATGCTTGGAGCTGTTCACGAGCGCGTAGCCGCCGCCGTTCCAAGCAATGAGATCGGTCGCTACGCCCTTGCCGTCCTCCGCAATCGGGAAGTACGCCGCATTGAGATTTTTGCGGAAGTCTTCGGACAGGCTTGCATTCGTCGCC
Organism: Cohnella boryungensis; assembly: GCF_042651945.1. Classification (NCBI taxonomy): domain Bacteria; kingdom Bacillati; phylum Bacillota; class Bacilli; order Caryophanales; family Paenibacillaceae; genus Cohnella; species Cohnella boryungensis. Next base: position 227,640 of record NZ_JBHSED010000013.1, read on the forward strand.
ATCCCCGCTTCCCACGATCCCATATACCACATCGCCGCTTTTCCTTGGGAGAACAGATTTTGCGAAGCGCCGTAATCGGCCGTCATGAACGCATCCTGGAACAGCTTTTGGTCGCGAAGCTGGGCCATGTATTGCGCCGCTTTCAGGAAGCTCTCGTCATCGGTGAATTTCTTCTTCTTGTCCACAGCGTCCAGAATCAGGTTTTGATCGCCGCTGTAGCGCTGAACGACGTTCTGGAACATCAAGCCGAAGCTCCACAGATCCTTGCCGTTAATGGACATTGGCGCGATATTCTTATCGCGGAACGCTTTGATGGTTGCAAGCAATTCGGTAAATGTGGTCGGAACCTTGACGCCGTTGTCATCGAACAGCTTCTTGTTGTAGTAGATGACCTCGTAATCGCTGTTCCGCGGCAATCCGTATAGCTTGTCGCCGAAGGTGAACGACTTGTAGACGCCGGGCAGGAAGTTGAATTGCTCTCCTTCGTACGCTTTGGGATCGATTTCTTTGACATAACCCGCCTGAACTAGCGTGTTAAGCTCCGCACCGCCATGAACCATCGTGATGTCCAGCGGCTCGTTGGAGGCCATATAAGCTTTGAGCTTGTTTTTGAACGGCTCTTCGGCCAGCGCCTCGACATCGATTTTGACGTTCGGATTTTCCTTTACGTAGTTATCGATAATCATCTGCTCGGCAAGGCCTTGACCCGACTTCCGGTCAGGCAGGTTCGAGAAGAAGCGAAGCGTAACCTGCTCGCCGCCCGATGCGGCATTGCCGCCCGTTGCGGTTGGGCTTGCGCCGTTGCCCGCGTTATTGCTGTTGCCGCAAGCGGACAATACGGTAACGGCAGCAAGCACGACGGCCGAAATGGAAGCGCGGGCCCATTTCTTCGAAATCACCATGGAATTTCCCCCTGAACGAAATGTTTTTGTGGTTCTGCAAGCATAATAACAAAGCCGGTCTGCAGCGGTCAGTAGAGAAAAGACGCGCAAGGTTTAAGATTATCGAATATATCGTTCCCATTATTGTCGAATACATGTAGGGCGGATATGATGAGAACAAATTGCGCGGAAGGTCAGGGATGCGGACATGCTCAAATTTTATTTGAATAGGAGTCTGAAGTATAAAATCATCATTTTGTTTTCCTTCCTGATGGCCGTCTTCTCCCTATCGCTCGGTTATTATTCCATCCGAACCTCCGAGAAGCAGATCGTGAACAAGGTCAGCACGACCAACCTGGGCGCCTTGAAGGTCGTTGAGAACAACTTCTCCTCGCTGCAGCGCGCCATGGCCAATTGGGTAACGGTGTTCAGCATAGCTCCGGTCATCCAGAACATCCTGACGAAGCCCGCCGCAGACTCCGATTCGCTTGAGCCCTTATTGTTCAACGAGTCCAACTCCACCCTGATGGATCAGATGCTCGTTACGGGAAACTTTGATTACGTCGCGCTTTACGGCCGCTCGGGACTTCCGCTGTTTCAGGTGGCGACCGACGACAGCAGCGGAGCCTATACGCTCGAAGAGATCAAGTCCAACGATATCTATCGCAAGACCGCGGCATTAAGCGGCGCCTCTTATTGGTTTCCGCTTACCGAAGAGAACAATACGTTCATCCAGAACAACAGGAACGACAAAATCGGCATGACCCGAATCGTACGCGATGTGAAGAACGGCAAAAATATCGGCTTTATCTTCGTGGGCGTGAATAAGAGGACCATCATGAACAGGTACTTGAACAATATGTACGATAGAGACCACGGCATCGTTATCCTGGACGAGAACGGCGCTTTAATGCTGTCCGCCGGCAAAGAATTCTATACCGGAAACGAGCAAGAGCTGCGGCAGATCCGCGACAACAGCGGCGGTTCCGGCTCCAAGGTCATTTCCGTCGGCGGGGAAGATCTGCTCCTGTCCTTCAGCTCCGGAGAACAGGGGTGGCAGATTCTCTATACCGTTCCGCTGAGCCTCCTGACCAATGAATTGAATTCGATCAAGCTGTTCGTCGCTCTTATGATTGTCGGCTGGCTGCTGCTCACCATCCCGATTCTCATGCTGCTCTCCTCCTTCCTGACGGCGCCCATCAAAAACCTGCTGCAATCGATGAGACGGTTTCAGAACGGCCAGTTCGACGAGAAGATCGAAATCAAGTACGGGGACGAGATCGGACACCTCAGCCGGGGGTACAACAATATGGTTGCGAATATCAAAGCGCTCGTGGATGATGCCTACGTCCTTCGATTACGTGAACAGGAAGCCGAATTGAAGGCTCTGCAATCTCAGATCAATCCTCATTTTCTGTACAACATGCTGGATACGATTTTCTGGGAGGCCGAGGCGGCCGGACAGGAGAGAATCGGCGAGATGATCATCAATCTTTCGCGCCTGTTTCGCCTCAGCCTGAATCGAGGCAAGAGCTTCACCAGCGTCTCGAAGGAGCGAGAGCTGCTAGAGCTGTATTTATCGCTGCAAAAGATGCGCTTCAAGGATCTGCTGGGCTATGAAATTCAGATTCCCCCGGACTTGGACGCCTACGTCATCTTGAAGCTGAGCCTGCAGCCTTTCGTGGAAAATGCGATCGTTCACGGCATCGAGCGCCAGCGCGGCGGCGGGTTCATTCGAATCTCCGGAAGGCGAGACGGACATCAGCTGTATTTTCGCATCGAAGACAACGGGCCGGGCATGTCCCCGAAAGCGATGGAGCAGATCAAGGAGATGCGCAGCGAGAGCGATACCTACACGGCGAAGGAAACCGGCGGATATGCCGTCCAGAACGTCCATGAGCGCCTGCGGCATTTCTATAAGGACAACTTCGAATTACGTTTCTCAAGCGAGCCGGGAGCAGGAACGATCGTGGAGATCAGAATTCCGGCGATGAAAGAATCGGAAGGCGGGCTAATCAAATGATGAATCTGATGATCGTCGACGACGAGGAACGCGCGCGGAACGGGATTCGAACCTTAATCGATTGGGACTCCCATCATATTCGCATCGTTGCTGAGGCGCGGGACGGCGCGGAGGCCTTGGAATTGCTGGAGCATACGCCTGTCGATATTCTGCTGACCGATATCCGGATGCCGGAGATTGACGGCCTTGAGCTCATCGAGCAAGTCTCCCGCCTGTATCCGGACATTAAATGCGTCATCATGAGCGGTTACGATGAATTCGCGTATGCGCAGAAGGCCATGGCGATCGGAGCTTGCCATTACTTGCTCAAGCCGAGCCGGAGGCAGGAAATTCTCGAGCTGGTGGTGGCGTTGACCGAAGAGATCGAGAAGGAGCGAAGGAAATCCCGGAAGCTGGAGCAGCTGAAGGAAGGATTTCATCAGAGCTTTCCTTTGCTTAAGGAGAATACGCTTAATCGGCTTGTCCTGTCCGAGAATCCTCCCTACGCCCGACTGCTCGCCAATCTGAAAATGAATGACATGACGCTGCCTCACCGTTTTTTTGGCATCATGGTCATTCGAATGGATAATTTTCATTCCTTCCAGAAGCGGATAAGCAGCGAGGATATCGAGCTCTATAAATACGGCCTGAAAAACATTTCCGAGGAGATTATGAGCCCTCTCGGCCAGTGCGCGGCATTCGAGCGCAATGACGAGCTGATCCTGCTTCTGAATACAGAGGAATGGCTCTCCCGCGAATCCCTTGCAAGCTGCGCGGAGAGCATTCAGCAAAATGCCGGAAGCTACCTCAAATTCACGGTCAGCGTCGGTATCGGAAGCATGGGAACGGAAGTCAGCCATCTGCGCCTCTCCTACCAGGAGGCCGTCCGCGCCCTGAATGCCGCCTTCTATATCGGCGAAGAGAAGATCGTGGACTACATGGAGGCCGTGGAAGGGGAATCGGAGCACACCTCCTACCCGTTAGGGGTGGAAAAGACGGTCCTTCAAGCCGTCATCCATGGGGAAGAGCCTGCGATTCGGGAGCGATTAAGCGCCTTTCTGCAAGCCCTACATCCTGAAAACGCATCGAAGGATCATGTGCTAAATTCGATCTTCTCCCTGTTCTTCGCTCTGTATCGGCTTTGCATCGAGAAAAACGTCAACGTGCAGGAGGTATTCGGCCAGAACCTGACGAGCATTACGCACATGCTGGAGAGATCGAGCATGGATAGCATCATGAGCGCCTTGACCGATACGGCCCTCGCCGTCGGGCAACAGCTGAATTCGCGGAAAAACGGGAACAAGCTCTTCGAGGCCGTGCTTTCTTACATTCAGCAGAATTCCCATAAGGATATTAGCCGGGAAACGGTCGCTCGCGAGGTGTATATTACGCCGGGCTACGTCAGCTTGCTTTTTAAGCAGCAGATGCAGACGAGCTTTCTCGATTACCTCCATCGCATTCGTATCGATCGGGCCTGCCAGCTGTTCAAGGACAGAGGCTTGCGGATTGCGGATGTCGCGCATGATGTCGGCTACCAGGACGAGAAGTATTTCTTCCAGGTATTCAAGAAGTACACCGGAATGACCCCGAACCAATATCGGAATCAGCCCCCCGACCTCTCCTAAGGCTGAAGCCTTGATCAGGAGCGATCCGAATGTCCGCTTTGACGCCGATACTGAAGCGGACTCATGCCGGTCCAACGCTTGAACTGCCTGCTGAAATGGGACAGATGCGCGTAGCCTAACCGGGCAGCCGCTTCTCCTAGCGAGATTCGGGGCTGCTGGATCAGCACCTTGGCTTCATGGAGCTTAAGCTCGGACAAATACTGCCTCGGCGACAAGCCGTACACCTTCCGAAAGATTTCTGAAGCATAGCCCTGTGTAATGCCGAGGGAAGCGGCAATCTCCTCGACGCGCACAGCCGTCCCTCCCTCTCCTTCCTCTGCCGCAAGCGTCTTCACGCCAGCCTTCAAAGCCTCCTCAATCGCTTTGGCATAGTGAAGCGATGAAGGCGGCCTGAGCGTTTCCTGCCGCTGTTCCTTCTCCTGCATCACCATCCTGACCAGATGCCTGAACAGCTCGAACAGCAGCATCTGGATGTGGAAGCGATCCTCGGTTGTAAAGACCGTTTTCGCGCGAAGCAAATCCAACCATTGATCGACGACGGGACGAAGCGCGGCATTGCCGTTGCTTCCCTTCGGATAAACGACCTGACCATGTTTGACCATTAACTGCCGGAAAATCGGCTCGTCTACATTAAAGTGAGCGCAGAAGTAGCTCATGCCTTCGCGCGAGGTGCAGCGAATGACATGGTGAAAGCCGGCGGGCACCAGCAGTATATCGCCGGCGTTAAGCGCGTATCGATTATGCTCGATTGTCGTCTCCTGGGAGCCCTCCAGGATCAGATTGATCTCGAAGCCGATATGCGCCTCTGCCGGCACGCTCCAGCCATATGGCACTTGCTGCTCGTGTGCGCCGTAAAACTTGACGTTCCAGTCCATCGCTGGAAGCCATCGCACCTTATGATGCCATTCGGCATAAGGAGTCGGCTTAAGCTCCTTCATCTCATCAACCACCCTCGATTTGGGTAAATCTTGCGTGATTTGGACAATCTACACGCATATGAGATCACTATATACTTAGAGCACATAGAAATCAATTACACTGCTGGAGGTTGAATGCCCGATGACAAAGGCGTTATTCCGCTGGATATCCAGTACGGAGGAGAAGGGCTGGATAGAGAGACAGCCGCAACATCGCGAAGGGGATGGCCCCGTCGAATTGACCGTAACCGGCGAGCTTCTGCAAAATGTGGAGGGCTTTGGCGGCTGCTTCAATGAGCTGGGTTGGGAAGCGCTTCGGCACTTGTCCCGCGAGGATCGCGCCAGCCTTCTCCATGCCCTGTTCCATCCGGAGGGCGAACTGAAGTTCAGTATTTGCCGGCTTCCGATTGGAGCGAGCGATTACGCATCCGACTGGTACAGCCTGAACGAGACGGACGGCGATCTTGCCATGGAGCACTTCTCGATCGAGCGGGACAAAAAGCAATTGATCCCCTATATCAAGGAGGCGCTGGCGCTGAATCCGAGCCTCAAGCTGTTCGCGTCGCCATGGAGTCCGCCTACGTGGATGAAATACCCGAAAGCCTATAATTACGGCACCTTGCGTTGGGAGAAGGATATTCTCGAAGCTTACGCGCTATATCTCGTCAAGTTCGTGCTGGCTTATCGGAACGAGGGCATCGCCATTCACCAACTGCATGTCCAGAACGAAGTCGTGGCGGATCAGAAATTCCCGTCCTGCCGATGGACCGGCCATCAATTAAGAGAATTCATCGCCGATTATCTCGGCCCCGCATTCGAGAAGCACGGGATTACCGCAGAAATCTGGCTGGGAACCCTGAATGCGCCCGAGCCTTGGGATGAATGGATGAAGAAAACCGCGCAAGACCACGATGCCTACGCGCACACCGTACTCAGCGACCCGAAGGCTTACAGATATGTGAAGGGCGTCGGCTATCAATGGGCGGGCAAGTACGGCATCCAACGAACGGTCATGAGCTATCCCGAGCTGCGTTATATGCAGACGGAGAACGAATGCGGCGATGGAGAGAACACCTGGTTTTACGCAAAATATGTGTTTAATCTGTTTCAGCATTATTTTACTAACGGCGTCAACGCTTATATCTATTGGAACATGGCGCTTGAGCCGAAGGGCAGAAGCACTTGGGGGTGGGAGCAGAACGCGATGGTAACCGTTCATCCCGAAGCCCGCACGATGGTCTTCAATCCGGAATTTTTCGTGATGAAGCATTTCTCGCATTTCGTCGTACCCGGCTCGCGTCGCCTTGGCGTGCGCGGGCACTGGACAGGCAACTCTGCGGCCTTCCTTACGCCTTTCGGAGACCGGGTTGTGGTCATCGCCAATCCGTTCGCCGAGGCTCGGACCGTTACCATCTCGTTCGGAGAAGAAGCCGCAGCCTTCGAACTGGCTCCCGAATCGTTTAACACCATCGTTTGCTCCCGACCTTGATTCTATTCCAACCCTCGAAGGGGGATTTCATCGACATGCAAAAACTATTGTACGGAGTTGCCTATTACGACGAATACATGCCCTATGAACGTCTCGAAGAAGACATACGCATGATGAAGGAAGCCGGCATCAACGTCGTTCGCATCGCGGAGTCCACCTGGAGCACGCATGAACCGCAAAACGGCGTATTCGACTTCACCTCCGTGGACCGGGTTCTCGATGCCATGCATCAAGCGGGAATCCAGGTGATCGTCGGCACGCCCACCTACGCTGTCCCTACCTGGATGGTGAAGGAGCATCCGGAGGTTCTGGCCGAAACCGCCAAAGGACCTGGACGTTACGGCGCTCGCCAGATCATGGACATCACCAATAAAACGTACCTCTTCTACGCCGAGCGGATTATCCGGAAGCTGATCGGACATGTGAAGGATCATCCCGCTATTATCGGATACCAAACCGATAATGAAACGAAGCATTACGATACCGCGGGAGCGAACGTTCAGTTTCAATTCGTCAAGTACATGCGCGATCGGTTCCAGACGCTGGACGAGGTGAACCGGAAGTTCGGCTTGGATTACTGGAGCAATCGGATCAACAGCTGGGAAGACTTCCCGTCCGTCGTAGGAACGATCAACGGCAGTCTGGGGGCGGAGTTTGCCAAATTCCAGCGCGGGCTCGTAACCCGATTCCTGGCCTGGCAAGCAGACCTTGTCCGCGAATACAAGAAACCCGAGCAATTCGTTACCCAGAACTTCGACTTCGAATGGCGGGGCTACTCTTACGGAATCCAACCTTCGGTAGATCATTTTCGTGCGGCGGAAGCCTTCGATATCGCAGGGGTCGACATCTATCACCCTTCGCAGGACAAGCTGACCGGCATTGAAATATCGTTCGGCGGGGATATCGCCCGTTCGCTGAAGGGCCGCAACTATTTGGTGCTGGAAACCCAGGCTCAGGCTTTCCCGGATTGGACGCCGTACCCGGGCCAACTGCGTCAGCTCGCCTTCAGTCATCTGGCTTCAGGCGCTAACATGGTTGCCTATTGGCACTGGCATTCCATTCACAATTCCTTCGAGACCTACTGGAAAGGCCTGCTCAGCCACGATTTCCTGCCCAACCCGATATACAATGAGGCGAAGACGATCGGAAAGAGCTTCGAAGAGCTTGGCGAGCATCTGATCGATCTTCACAAGCGCAATGACGTCGCCATTATGATCAGCAATGAAGCGCTCACCGCGATGGAATGGTTCAAGCTCCCCGGCGGCAAGAGCTACAACGATGTTGTTCGCTGGATATACGACGAGCTGTACAAGCTGAACGTCGCATGCGACTTTGTCCCGGATGGAAGGGAAAACCTGAACGACTATCGATTGATTATCGTTCCGGCTCTGTACGCGGCTTCGGACGAAACCCTTGAACGGTTGAATGAGTTTGTTCAGAGCGGCGGGCATGTCCTGTATACCTTCAAATCCGGCTTCGCGGACGAGCACGTCAAGGTTCGCACGACCGTGCAGCCCGGAATCCTGCATGAGGCTGCCGGAATCACATACAGCGTGTTCGTGGAGCCCTCCAACGTACAGCTTCGCGGCAGTCCGTCATTCGATGCAAGCGCCGACGATCCGCAAGTTCATACGTGGATGGAGCTGGTTTCGCCAACTACCGCGGAGGTGGTTGCGTATTACAACCATCCGCATTGGGGGCAATACGCGGCCATTACCAGCAACACCTATGGCAAGGGCAAGGCAACCTATGTCGCCTGTATGACATCGGCCAAGATTATCAATCGCGTATTGGAGAGGACGGTCCGGGAAGCCGGGCTCTGGGGAATCGATCAGCAGGCGGCCTTCCCGCTGATCGTGAAGTCGGGAATCAACAAGCAGGGCCGCTCCGTCCGTTATTATTTCAACTATTCCAACGAGCCGACGACGCTCCTCTACTCGCACGGACCTGCCCGGGAGCTGTTGCATGACGAGCCGGTCGATGCCGGACAGGAGCTTGCGCTCGAACCGTGGGGCGTCAGAATCGTGCTGGAAGCCTGATTCTCGCCGCATCCCGCCGATTCGGCAAAAAAGGAGCTGCCCTTTGCGGGACAGCTCCTTTGTCGGTTCAGGCAGCCCTTGCAGCTACCCTTAAGCCACTTTATTGTAGGTCATAATCCAGATCGATCCCGCCACGATGGTGAGGACGATAATCAATCCAAGAATAAGCACCATCAGGTTGTATCTTGGCTTGCCTTCTTCCTTAAGGTGCATGAAGTAGAACAACTGAACGACGAATTGCAGAACCGCAGAGCCGAGCAGCACGACCTTGGCGGCATTCCCTTCCAGCACATCGTTCAGAACGACGATCAAAGGAATCGCCGTCAGCACGAGAGACAGAACGAATCCGATGACATAAGATTTAAGCGATCCGTGCGATTCATGCGAGCCATGATCGTCATGCGCGCCGTGCGATCCGTGATTCGTATGCTGCGCCATCTTACATCACCCCCATCAGATAGACGATCGTGAAGACGAAGATCCACACCACATCAAGAAAGTGCCAGTACAGGCTGATGATGTTTACCTTGCGGCGCGTGACGGAGTTGATGCCGTGGCGGCCCAACTGAATCATAATCGCCAGCATCCATACAAGACCGATGGATACGTGAAGACCGTGCGTTCCGACCAAGGTAAAGAACGCGGACCAGGAAGCGCTTGTCGAGATTGTCGCCCCTTCGTGCACCAGCGTCACGAACTCCGACACTTCAAGCGCGATGAACGACGCTCCGAGCGCGACGGTAACGGCAAGCCAGAGAATCAATCCTTTGCGATCTCCCTTGTTCATAGCCAGCACGGCGAGGCCGCTCGTAAAGCTGCTCGTCAACAGGATGAACGTCTCCGCAATGATGCCCGGCATCTCGAACAGCTCGGCCCCGGTCGGACCGCCGGCGGTATTGCCGCTTAGCACCACATACGTCGCAAACAACGTACCGAACAAAATACAGTCGGTAATCAGGAAAATCCAGAAGCCCATCATACGCATGCCTTCAAGGTCGTGATGCCCCTCGTGAGCGTGCCCGCCGTCATGCGCCGGAGCAGAGGTACTATGCTTTGAAGTCTTAGCCATTAGACGCTCCTCCCCGCCGCAGCTTCCGTGCGCTTGATTTCATCAACCGGAATATAATAATCCGTATTGTAGTTAAAGGAATGGACAAGCATGCAGACGCCTACGCCGATGAATCCCGGAATCGCCATCCACAGCCAATCGAAGACAAGCCCGAATCCGACGAAGAAGAAAAATCCCGACATGATGACAGGGATGCCCGAGTTCTTGGGCATATGAATCGGCTCCAGCTTGGGCTTAGGCCTTGGCGCTTGGCCTTCCTGAAGACGAAGCTTCTGTTCCCACCAATCGTCCTTCTCCTCGACGCGAGGAAGCGTCGCAAAGTTGTAGGCTGGCGCAGGCGAAGGAATGGACCATTCCAGCGTCCGGCCGTCCCACGGATCTCCAGTCGTATCCTTCTCCATGAACTTGATGCTGTGCAGAATTTGCCACACCTGGAACAGGAAGCCGATTCCCATCAGGAAGCCGCCGATCGTCGAGGTCAAGTTCAGCTCGTACCAGCCTTTGTCCCAGCCGTAGCTGCTGACGCGCCGCGTCATCCCCATCAAGCCGAGGACGTATTGCGGCATGAAACATACATAGAAGCCGATATTCCACAGCCAGAATGCCCATTTGCCGATTTTCTCATTCAGCTTGAAGCCGAACACCTTCGGCCACCAGTAGTAGAGGCCCGCGAAATAACCGAACGCAACGCCGCCGATCAGCACTTGGTGGAAGTGGGCGATCAGGAAGTAGCTGTTATGGAACTGGAAGTCCGCAGGCGCCACGGAAAGCAGTACGCCCGTCATTCCGCCCACGACGAAGCAAGGAATAAAACCGATCATCCAGAGCATTGGAGTCGGGAATGACAATCGCCCTCGATACATGGTGAACAGCCAGTTGAACACCTTTACGCCCGTCGGGATGGCGATGATCATCGTCGTCACCGCAAAGAACGCATTTACGTTGGCTCCCGAGCCCATCGTGAAGAAGTGATGCGCCCAAGTAAAGAACGACGCCACGCTGATGCTCATGAGCGCGAATACCATCGATTTGTAGCCGAACAGCCGTTTTTTCGAGAAGGTCGCCACAACCTCGGAGAAGATCCCGAACGCAGGCAGAATAACAATGTAAACCTCCGGATGTCCCCACATCCAGATGAGGTTGATATACATCATTGGGTTGCCGCCGCCGTCAAGCGTGAAGAAGTGCGCCCCGAAATAACGGTCGATGAAGAGCAGCGCGAGCGTAACCGTCAGAATCGGGAACGCCAGAATGATGGTCAAGCAGCTCGACAGCACCGACCAAGAGAACATCGGCATCTTCATCAGCTTCATTCCTGGCGCCCGCATCTTCAGAATGGTTACGATAAAGTTGATACCCGTCATCAAGCTTCCGATCCCGGAAATCTGAATCCCCCAGATATAGAAGTCTTGTCCGACACCCGGACTATGAGACAGCTCCGACAATGGCGGATAGGCCAGCCATCCTGCGTCCGGAGAGCCCCCGATAACGAAGGACAGGTTGAACAGCATCGCTCCCGACAGGAACAGCCAGAAGCTGAGCGAGTTCAGGAACGGATACGCCACGTCTCTGGCCCCGATCTGAAGCGGAATAACTAGGTTGAACAAGCCGAACATAAGCGGCATGGCCATGAATAAAATCATGATGACCCCGTGGGTCGTGAAAATCTGGTTATAGTGCTCCGGAGTCAGGAAATCCATATCCGGGACCGCCAGTTGCGTCCGCATGAGCAGCGCATCGACACCGCCGCGGAACAGCATCAACAGCGACGCGATGACATACATAATTCCAATTCTTTTGTGGTCGACTGTCGTCAGCCATTCCTTCCACAGCCAGCCCCACTTTTTGAAATACGTGAGCGCGGTCACGACCGCGACGAGCGTCAGTACGATAGCTACGTCCGCCCCGTAGATAAGGGGATCGCCCGTAACGAAAAATTCGGAGGAGAACTCTTTAATCTTGTCCCACATCCCGGCACCTTCCTTCCTCTTGAGTCATGGCTCGTTAGTCTTCTTGATTGCTGGCGTTCTCGGTCTCCTTGGAGCCATGGTTATGTCCGCCGTATTTGGTCACGATTCTCTCGAACAAGCCTTCCGGAATCGAGGAGAAGGTTTGCACCTCGGATACGCCCGGCTCAGCCAGCTGTTCGTAGCCCTCCGTCGTTAACGCGGGAGAGGATTTCTTGACTTCCTCGACCCACTGATCGAATTCCTCTTGGCTGGTCGCCTTGGCGATAAATTGCATCTTGCCGAAATCGCGGCCGCTGAAGTTCGCGCCCATGCCCATGTAGGAGCCCGGCTCGTCCGCAATCAGATGAAGCTTCATCGCCATTCCGGACATCGTGTAAATCTGTCCTCCGAGCTGCGGAATCCAGAACGAGTTCATCGGCGCGTCCGAGGTCAGGCGAAACTCGACCGGAACATTTTCCGGGAATTCGATATAGTTCACCGTAGCGATATCCTGCTCCGGATATTGGAACAGCCACTTCCAATCCAGCGAGGTGACTTGGATGACAATCGGCTTGGCTTCATGCTTAAGAGGCTTGGACGGTTCCAGCATATACGTATACCTGATCGTAATGAAGCCGAGAATCGCGATAATCACGATCGGCACGCCCCACCAGATCGCCTCCAGCTTCGTGCTGTGCTCCCAGGTCGGATCGTACTTGGCATCCTTGCCCGGCTTGTGGCGATATTTCCATACCAAATAGAACGTAAGGATCAGAACGGGCACAATGACTACCAGACAGAGCACCGTTGAGATCACAATCAAATCCAACTGATGCTTGCCGATCTCGCCCTTCGGATTAAGCACGATCATCTTCTCGGTACAGCCGGTCATCAGAATCGTCATCGCGATGAGCGATAGGACGGCCGTTAGGCGCCGCAACCCCTTCATCATTACCATCTCCCCTATCTTCTGGCTGCTTGCCAGCGCCCGGAGCCTCCGCCCTCAAGCGCAATATTGCCGAGGTTCGCCGAACACGGCATCCCTCATCTGCTAACAACATATCAGAAATCGCCGCGAAGTTCTCCCCAGTTAACAAAGGAGACAACTAAACGTTGAAATTTTGACACGAGTTTGTTCACCATTTTGTCACTTTGTGATTTTTATTACATACTCCCTGTTTGGACGGACCCGCATTGCGCCGCGATTTCGTAGGAATAGCATGAGAAAAAAGGCTTGAACGGAACTCAAAGTTCCGCTCAAGCCTTTCTGTGCTTGAAGCTTTAGGCAAGCTCCTCCTTAGTTGGAGCAGGTGGAGCTTCTTGGTTTTTTTGCATCAGTGGCGCAATGACGCCGAACATCATAATTTGAACGCCGCCGATGAGAAATCCGATCCCGACCATCAAGCCCAGGTTACGATCATTGAATTGTGCCAGGTTCATGAGGCAGCAGACGACGCCCACCGCGATCACAATCGCAGATACCCACTTCAGCATGCGAGACATTTCTTTATTCTTCATGAGGAAGCCCTCCTTCTGTGTAAGCGCTATATGTGACTATTTTAGCACAAAGATGTGACGAATTAAAGTCACAATTCACAAGTTGGACAAAAATAGGCTTTCCTCACGAAGGAGAACTTATTCCGCAGCGGCGCCTGAGGCTTGCGGGGCCTGTTCCACGGCCGGTGTACCGTCGGCAGCCTTCTTCTTCTTCTCCGCTTCCGCTTCTTCCGTCAGCAGCTTCTGCCCCTTGGCCTGCAGGTTATCGAGCGCTTCCGCTACCCCAAGCTTGCCGTCCGAGACCTTTTGGAATTCCTCCTGCGTCAACGGGTCGAACTTCATATAGAATTGCTGCGGGATTTTATCGAAGCCCTTGTATTGGCTATTTTCCATCGGCTTCAAGCTATAGAAGGCCTCCATATGAATGCCGAAGCTGTTGTCGATGTATTTCGTACGGGTGGAGAAGCCCCCATTCTGCAGCTTGGAGGTCACTCGGGCGAACTCGTCGCCGTTGATGTAGCTAAGAAATTTCCAGGCCGCATCGGCGTTGGCCGTATTCGCGTCGATCGCGAAAATCTGGCCGATGGACATTCCCGTGCTTTCCTCGGGATTTTGCGGGTTCACGGGCACCGTTACGACGTCCCAATTCTGAATGCCCTTATCCTTCAGTCTGGTTTTCGCTTCCTTAATCTGCTCCATCAGATAATTGCCTTCCATCGTCATCGCGACCTTGCCCCCGATGAACGGATCTCTCAGCAAGTAATCCTCATAGGAGGAGGAAGACGTCATGCTTGCGTTCGGGTCCTCCGAGTAGAGAGAGCCCGATTTGATCGCTTTGTCCGCCATCTCGTAGACCGATTTCCAGGAGTCCGAATTAATCATCATCTGCATGGACGTCGGATTGATATAAGACAAGCCCTGGGAGGAGCCGATCGCCATTCCCAAGTAATAGAGATTGGTTTGGTAGCCTGCCTTCAAGCCATAGACGCGATCCGCGCCCGTACCGTCCGTCGGGAATCTGGCCGCGAGCTGCAGCAGCTTCTCCCAGGTCATGCGATCCTCCGGCAGGTCGATTCCGTACTTGTTGAACATATCCTTGTTATAGTAGATGGCCTGGCTATAGAAGCTCGGAACAAGTCCGAAGAGGTTGCCTCCGCTTCGTTGCTTAATATAATCGATAATTCCCGGCGCAATGCCCTCGAGATCAAAGTTATCCTTCTTAATGAAGGAATCCAGGTTGTAAAGCTTGCCTTCTCCGGCCATGCTCTCGTATTCCTGTTCGCCAATCATTAGCACATCCGGCTTCTGCTCCGCGATGAAATCCTTCATCGCCTTCTCCATATCCTTGCCTTCCTCGTATATGACGCTTGAAGTGGACACCACTTCAATCTCAACCTCCGGGTGAACGGCAGAGAACAGCATTCCATACTGCTGATAGAAGCTTCTTTCGTCATAATGCATAACCTTAAGAGTCGATTTGGTCTCGCTCTCCTTGTCGCCTTTGTTCCCGCTGCAGCCCGCAAGCGCTCCTGCAAACAACAGCACGCCCATCGTTAACGCCATTTTTTTGCCGAAAAGCATTTATACACGTCCTTTTTTTTGATTGTGCTTATAGTGATCGCCGACAGTACTCCGCTCTCCCCCTCTTTCAATCCTTTTTACATATTATACCTTACAAAGCAGCATTCCTAGTTAAAATTTTGGTAAACGGTCGGAAAGTCCTACGAAATAAAGAAGAGCCGCCGCGAAGGAGCAAGTGACCAAAATCCCCGCCCTGACTGCATTTCCGGCCCTCCTTCCAGATGATGCGAGCTGGTGAACCCCAACTTGAGTCTGGGTTTGCCATCTACCTTCGTCTGATGCCACATCAATCTCGCTGCGCTATAATAAGCTCAGGCATACGGAAAGGAAGATTATCCCATGAACAAACAGTACTTTATGGAGACGCTTCGCTACTCTCTCTCGGCGATGCCCGAGAAGGAGCGAAACGATCTGTTGCAGGATTACGAAGCTCATTTCACATATGGCAGAGAATGCGGGCGCACTGAAGAAGAAGTTGTACACATGCTGGGAAATCCCGTTCTTGTCGCTCAGGAAGCGATGGGGCGCTGGTTTCCGACTCCGGCTCCGGCTTACCCGGCTCAGCCGCCTTCGTCCAAGAGCATTCCCCGAACGATCGGCATGATGCTTGCGCTTTTCTTCAAAAGTTTGTTTGCGATTCCGGTGTTCGCGGCGTTATGGGCGTTTCTCGTTGCCGCAATCGGAGTTGCCACCGTCGGGGTATTGGCCCCGGGCGCGCTGGCGCTGGAGCATTTTCTGTACGACGGATATGCGACCTATAAGGTCTATCTGGCAATCGGCTATGTCGGGGTCGGCATGCTGATGTTCGCCGTATCTCTTCATTACGGGAAGTGGCTGATGCGCGTATCCAGAAGCTATATCGGCTGGAACGGCAAGAAGGAAAGAGGGAGAATTCGAGCATGAGAACATTTTGGTATTTCACCGCATTCTGCCTCATCATTATCGGAGGCGTAGGCGCATTGAATTATGACTGGCAATCGGAGAAAACCGATCTGCCTTCCTTCGAAAAGGAATGGTCCTTCTCGGCCGACGAATTGCGCAGCTTGCACATCAAAAGCGATTATAACGTTAAGCTGACCTTCGCCAAGAGCCCGGACGGCCGCAATAGCGTATTTCTGAAAGGCCAGGGAACGGAGAAGATGATCGAAGAGACGAACGCCACGGTCATCTCGAACGGCACTCTCCAGCTCGATCTTGTCCGCAAGCCCAAGAAGTTCATCAACTTCTTCGATTTCAATTTTACAAGCACCAAAGAAGAGATTGTCGTCTCCCTCGCAGACGGCGCCAAGCTCGACGCTTTGAGCATGAAGCTCGATTCCGGGAATCTCGATCTGGTCGATGCGGCGCTGCTGCCCATCAAGAAAGTCGAATTGTCCAGCGATTCCGGCAACGTTACGCTGAACAACTTCAAGAGCGACACGCTGTCCCTCAAGGTGGACTCCGGGAATATCAAGAGCGACCGTATCGAAACCGCGCTTACCGCTTCCGTGGACACAGGTAACATTACCCTGGAGAATGTCGTCGGCGCCGCCGACATATCGGTGGACTCCGGGAACGTCAAGCTCTACAAGCAGGATTTTTCTATTGTCGAGATTTCTAGCGATGTCGGAAACGTGTTTGTTCAGGTGCCTTCCGGATTTACGGGATTTTACGATTTGAAGACCGATACAGGCAGAGTCCAATCTCCTGAATCTCTGCGTCAGACATCTGACTATATTAAGGTCAGAACGGATACCGGCAATATCACCGTAGAGGAAGCCGCTCCCTGAGAGGTTACGTTCTCCCCCGTTCGCGGTTAGTAATAGAAGGAATGTACTCTATCATTGATAACTCTGAGGATTGCAGAGGAGGTTGTCCGATTGTTCTCTTTTCTGACCACCGTGATTTACGGAAGCGCGCTGCTCCTGACGCTTCTCTCGTGGATCGCAGGCCGCAAAGCATCCAGATTGCTCTACGGAGGATCGGCGGAAAGGCTGAACCGCAAAATTCGCAAGCAAATGGTATGGGTCGCTTATCTGACCGTTCCCGCTCTTGTCGTCGTAGCCGCCACGTTGACCATGGCCTCGTATATGGATTCCGCCTTCTGGAAGGAGCGCGTGCTGCTTCATTTGCCGCTGACCCTTATTCCGCTTCTGGCAATGTGGGCCTTGTCCATGCCCCGCCTGATGAAGCTGTGGAAGATGACACGCACGATGACGGGAGCGCCGCTGCCGCTTGATATCCGCCGGCAAGTGGCGCATCCGCTCGCCATCGTTCCCTTCCAGATGTCGGCGCTGGGCGCGGGAGCGACACTGTATTTTCTATTCGTCACATCCGTATCGCTCCAATTGACCCGCACTCTCATACCGATTCTGCTGCTGGCCGTCGTCACCGGGATTCTCTGGATCGCCTACGACCGCCGGAGCGACAAAGCCGGTCAGCCGGAGGCCGTTGCTTCCTAAAGCGGAAAGAGAAGGATCAAGACATCATATCCCCTCCCGCTCCGCATGCCTCCCCCAATGGGGACGCCTTCCGTCTACGTCTTCGATGCCGTATTCGTCGGACAGTCCCCAGGATGTGAACGCTTTGCCCGACTTGCTCATGAGATCGGAGTCGGCCGCCAATGCAACTACTCCTCGCCCGAGGAAAAACGGGGTTTCCGATTGCAGAAAATGGCGATCCTGAAGCCCCGCCTCGCGCCAATTCTCCTCCGTTACTCCGAAATAATCCAGCATTTCCTCCGATCTGAGAAAACCCGGCGTCACAGATACGGCCGCCACGCGATGCGGCCGGAGCTCCGCAGCAAGCGCCTCCGCCAGATGAACGACGGAAATCTTCGCCAGACTGTACGGCAAATTACCGCGATAGCGGTAATCGTAGCCGTCCGTCACCTCGATCACGAGCCCCTGCTTCCTGCCCACGAGAAGCGGAGCGCCGTAATAGCTCGTAATCATATGAGAATGGACCGCCCTTCTCTGCATGAGAAGCGCCTTGTCCAGCGAAGCTTCCCAGAACGGAGTGCCCCATTCGGTCAGCTTCTCGCCGCCCCACACATCGTTCACTAGAATGTCCAGTTGGCCGTCCTGCTCCTCTCTCACTTGCTCGAACAGCCGCCGAACCTCCTTTTCCTCGGTATGATCCACCCGGACACTAATGCCTCTTCCCCCTTGGTCATTGACCATTTGCGCGGTTTCCTCGATCGTCTCTTGCCTGCCGATATCCGACGGGGCTCCTTTGACGCTTCTTCCCGTGACGTACACCGTGGCTCCCGCCGCTCCGAGCATCATGGCGATCGCCCTGCCCGCTCCCCTTGTCGCCCCCGCTACAAGCGCAACCTTGCCTTCCAGCGTCCTCTTCTCCATTGCGGTTATCCTCCTTGAATGACCTATAGTTTGTTCCTGCTCTGCCAGCATAGCCTTCCATTATGACAGCTATTGTCATATATATCGGGTATACTGAAACCAGCATTCCGAAAAGGAGGCTCATGCATGAGAGCCGACCGTCTGTTAACCATTCTCGCGCTGCTTCAGGCTCACGGAAGATTGACGACTCGCGATATCGCCGGACGACTGGAAGTGTCCGAGCGCACCGTTCATCGCGATATGGAGGCGCTGACGACAGCGGGTATCCCCGTGTATGCGGAACGCGGGTCATCGGGAGGCTGGTCGTTATCCGAAGGCTATCGCCATCGCATCACGGGCATGACAAGCGGGGAGATCCGTTCCCTGCTTCTTGTTCACGATTCCAGCGTCGTCAAGGATTTGGGGCTGAACGAACAAGCCGACACCGCGTTCGACAAGCTGCTTTCGGCCCTGCCGGAAGCCGTCCGCAAGGATGCCGAATACGTCAGGAATCGCATCCACGTAGACGGTGCGGGCTGGCATTCGGCTCCAGCGCGCGAATCGCATCTGAAGCTCGTTCAGGAAGCGGTATGGGCCCAGCGCAAGCTGCGCATAAGCTATCGAGGCTGGGACGCAAGCGAGGATACCGAGCGTATAATAGAATAATATACCATTTCAACGGGGACTTTCCCGATCCTGCCGCACAAGGCAACTTCCCGTCAAAAAAAGCCGCAGGAGAACGTCCCGGCGTCCTCCTGCGGCTCCCCACGCTATTCCTCCTGCTCGCTCCTACCAATTCGCGATTTCCTTGAAATACGCAATAAATTGCTCCGAGGTCATCGGGCGACCGGTAAAAAAGCCCTGAATTCGATCGCATTGCAATTGCTGCAGTCTCTGCAGCTGCTCCTCCGTCTCGACGCCTTCCGCCGTAACGGAAAGCCCGAGACTGTGGGACATATCGATAACGGCCTTGGCAATGGCCAAATCGTCGGAATCCTCGATCATATTCAGAATGAAGGACGGATCTATTTTAACGATATGAACGGGCAGCTTCTTCAGCCACAAGAGCGAGGATTGACCGATGCCGAAGTCGTCTATCGCAATCTTCACCCCGATGCTGACAAGCTCCCCCAGCATTCGGATGCTGTGCTCCATGTCCTGCACCGCCGTATGCTCGGTAATTTCCAGGCACAGGTTAAACGGCTCGATTCCGGTCTCCTCCAGCACCTTGCGCACGATCTCGGGAAAATCGTCCTGCTGGAACTGCAGCGCGGAGATATTCACCGAAATGACCAACGACGGCATTCCCGCCCTTATCCAACGCTTGCATTCCCGGCAGGCCCTCTCCAGCACCCACTGCCCGATCGGAACAATCAGCCCGGTCTCCTCCGCCAGAGGAATGAAGTCTCCGGGCTGGATCGTCTTCCCGTCGGAGGAATTCCATCGGATTAGCGTCTCGGCGCCGTACACCTTGCCCGTAGCCAGCGCCACCTGAGGTTGAAAATTAAGCGTTAGCTCCCCCCGTTCCAGCGCGTATCTAAGCGCCGATTCCATATTAAAGCGCTCCACCCTCTTCGAGCTAAGAGCGGGAGTGTACACCTTCAATTGATTGCCGCCGCTGTCCTTCGAGTAATACATGGCCAGATCGGCGAACCGGATCAGCGCGTCGACATCCTCGCCATCGCAAGGATAGACGCAAGCGCCAATGCTTGCCGACAAATAAAACTCCTGCCCCTCCAGCACAAAGGGCTTCTTAAGCAGCTCAAGCATGCGATTGGCGACGTGATGGATTTCTTCCGCGCCTTCGATTCTGGACAGCAGCACAATAAATTCATCGCCGCCCAAGCGGGCTACGACATCCTGCTCCCCAACGCACTCCCGCAGCATCCCGGACGCGTGCTGAAGCAGCAAATCCCCCATGTGATGACCCATCGTATCGTTCACGATCTTGAAGCGATCCAGGTCGATCATCATGACAGCCAGCTTCAGCCTGTCATGCTCCCGGTCAGCCATCGCCGCAAGCACCTGCTCCTTGAACATCAGCCGGTTGGGAAGTCCCGTGAGCGCATCCCGGTACGCCATTTGCGTAATCCGCGCTTCATTGATCTTCTTCTCGGTAATATCGGCCAAGGAGCCGATAAGCCGGGTTGGCGTACCTGACGCATCCCGTACGATATCCCCTGCGAGATAGACCCATAGCCACTGGCCCTCGGCGCCCTGAATGCGGAACTCCAGCTGGATGGGCTGAATGCTCAGACCGGAGAGCGTGAATGCAAAGCCTACTCGTCTCCGATCCTCCGGATGAACCAGCTTCAGCAGCGAACGCGGTTGACTCGTCAGCTTCGAGGCCGACATATTCAGAATCTTGTGCGCGCGAATGTTCCATTCAATCTTGCCCGTGGTCAGATCCCAATCCCAGATTCCGTCGTTGGTCGTCCGCGATACAATCTCCAGCTTCTCGGCAATCGATCGAACCTGCTCGAACAGCAGCTCCCGATCCAGCGCGACGGCAAGAATCGTAAAGGTATGACGCGAAAGATCGTTCGCAACGAAATTGTTGAGCGGATCGAGCGGGCCGGCCAGCGCGATGTAACCCCAATTTTTCAGTTCGGAGGTTACAGGATGCAGAATGACGATATCCTCTCCGCCCGGACGCGCTCCGTAAGGCAAATAATCAAGCGGGGGAAAGCTTTGCAGATCGTACTTCCGGCCCTCCGGGGGCACCTGCTCGCCGCGTTTGCTGAACGTCTGCCGCACGGCCAAGTGACGCCGCCCTTCCTCATCCTCCTCCCACAGCGCCAGACATCCCCAGTGTGCGAGGTTCCAGAACAGCTTGGAGATATCGATCCTCTCATCCTTTGTTGCATTGATCAGACTCTTCGTCATCTGATAGTTATTCAGAGTAATGCTGTGAAGGGAGCTCCGCAGTTGAGACAGATTAAGCAGATAACGGTCGAAATCGTCCGATGTCGTGAATTGGCTTCTCTCGGAGCATGCGCAGGACGACCTGACGATCAGCTCCGCGGGGACGAAGATCGCCCGTTCGTTGTCAGAAGCACGCCCTTCCATGAGTTCGAACGCTCTGCGGACTGCCGCGTTCGCCATCTGCTCGAAGGGCTGGCGAACGGTGGTCAGGGACGGATAATTGATCGCCGCTTGATGGATGTCGTCAAATCCCGTCACCGCGTAATCGCGCGGAACCTGATAGCCTTTGCCGGCCAGGCAATCGATAGCGCCCAGAGCGTTCAAATCGGCCCCTGCCGCGATCGCGGTAAAAGGCGCGCTCCGATGAAAGAGCTCCTCCGTCGCGAGGCTGCCGCCTTCAAGCAGGTTATCCTTGGTCTTGACGACCCATCTCTCGTCGAAGGGAATTTCGCCCTCCTCCAGCGCATCCCGATAACCCTTGTAACGCTCTTGGAGATCGTACTGGTCCAGATTGCCGATAAAAGCGATCTCGCGATGACCGTGATCGATAAGGTGCTTCACCGCCGCTTTCATGCTCGAACGATTCTCCACAAGGACGGAATGCCCGTTCGGAAAGGGCGACTGAAAGCCCACACATACGAATGGCTTCCCGCTCTCGCTCAGCAGCTCCAGGAAAGAAGCGCTTGCAGAAGGAAGAATCACAATCCATGCATCGATCAGTTGAAGGGCAAGTGGTTCTACCAGCGCAGTGATGCCCAAGTAGTCGTCTGCAACCTGTATGGCGAATAGCTGAGATTGTCTCTTCCGAACGGCCTGGTGAATATGAGGAAGCAGCCTTCCGTAATATTCGCCGTCCAAGTGCGGCGCGATTACGCCGATCCGGTATTCTTGAACCATGGTGCTCCCTGCCTTCTTTCGTAAGTCGCGTGCAATACAATTCATTATACTGACAAGTTTCAACATCATCCCGCAAAATTCCTCTTATCCGATCGTTTATTCCCCAAATAATCTCCCGAAATGTTACCAATCGCCTCAGACACCCTTTGCCTTCCGCTGCCATAAAATGCTCCCATACGCTCCCGGTCCGCCGGAGAGCATGCACGGGGAGGCGCTGCAAGAGATGGCAATCGCGATTTTCCCCCACGTTCCTTGGTCGCGGTTCCCTTATGCGCGAGCTTTAGCCGCCTTGCGCAATCGGAGAGCCGTCTATTACGTCACGGAGGATACTCGCACGGAGGGTTACCCGGATTGGCTTGCCCCTCTCAATCCCGAAGAAGCCCGAGCGCGGCTGAAGCGTCCGGAGCTTGCTGTCGTTACGCATCCCTATTGGATCGGAGATGCCGCCGCCCTTCGCGCGGAGCGGCTTCTTGTTCTACTGCCGGAGGGCATTCCGGAGGAGGGCGAGGCGCGTTGGCGCGATCGGCTGCGCCAATGCGCCGCCCTCGCCGATCTGTTCGCCGCCGAGTCCGAGGCGCTTTATCTGGAACAATCGCTGAAGAAGGAGGCCGCGCTGCTGCTTAGAGATTCCCGTGAGCTGGCGGGAATCGGAGAAGACCGGTCAAACCAAGCGACAGACCCTCCTCCCGACTGGGAAACTTTCCTGGAGAGGGCCATAGCGAGCTTGCTTGCGGGCGAATCCGCTCCAATCAAGGCGGTAACGGAACAGCGGCAGTTGCTGGCGCACGGTTACGAAGACTTGCGGCAACGGATCGGGCCGCACGAAACCGTATCGTTCCTGCTGGCCGTCTATGACTATTTGCTCATGCGCCCCGAAGCTCCTTCCCTTCTGCTGGAAGCGTTCCTGCACGCCGTTCGCCTTGGACGCGCGGACAGTCTGCAGACGCATTACCGTTTTCTGTCCGCGATCTTGGCAAGGCAAGGAAGCTTTCCCGAAGCGCTGGATGCTTACGGCGTGTCGGCACTGGCTGAGGAAGACCGCTTGCGCTACGAGGAGCTGTGCCGACTGGCTGAGGCGGGACTCGCAACGCTTGCGCAGGCGCAATTGCTTAGATACAACGATGACTGGAACGGCGCTCTCGCCCTTCTGGCCGAGGACGCTTCGCCCGCAGCTGCGGCCATTCGGCTTCGCATTCTGCTCGACGCGGGCCGCTGGGAAGAGGCCCTGTCCATCCTTACCCCCGAGCGCCTGATTCAACCCGGCGACCGGAGGGATTATCTAGTGCTGCGGGGCCGGGTTGGCGTGCTGCGAGGAGATCGGCATGGAGGCATCGGCGATCTGCTTGCCGCAGTCGAGATGGATCGCGACGCTCTGGCTTATATCCAGGAAATCAGAGCTGGAGATGAAGCTTTGTCTCGTCTGCGATCGCGATTGCGCACGGAAAGCGAAGGACGCGGCAGCAGCCGTTCGACGACGGAAGGGGGAACAACTGGTGGAAGCAGCGCGGAGGGTGCGGAAGAAATCCGGGAACAAGCTGACTGCCATGATGCAGGTTCGCAATGAAAGCGGGCAATATCTGACCGAGGTGCTTGAGCGGCTTGTCTCCTTCGTGGACGAGATTGTCATCGTCGATGATGCCAGCGAGGATGATACCGCGGAAATCTGCCGGAGATGCCCTAAAGTCGTTCGGCTCGTCGAGCTCCCCCAGCCCTTGTTCCAGCAAGAATGGCGGCTGAGAACGCTGCTCTGGCAAGCGGCGATGACCACGGACCCGGATTGGCTGCTGGCGGTCGATGCCGATGAGCTGTATGAAGCAAGGGCCTGCTCGGAGATCCGATCGCTGATCGATCAGGATCAGTATGATTGGGTTGCCTTTCGTTTCTACGATCTCTGGAATGGCCGCACGCAATACCGCGATGACGAATGGTGGGGAATTCACCGTCGGCATACGATGGCGCTCGTTCGTTATTTGCCGGGCTTTCCTTGCCTATATCCGCAGCAGGATCATCATGTGCCGCGTCTCCCTATCACCTACACGGCCTTGCCGGGCAAGCTGAGCGATCTAAGGGTGCAGCATCTGGGCTGGTCCGGCGATTGGGAATCCAAGCTCCGCAAGTACCACAGGTACAAAGCGCTTGACCCCGAGGGCCGCTGGGGAAACCCCGCTCAATACGAATCCATCCTTGATCTGAATCCCGCGCTGACGGAATGGAAGGAGGAAATTTGAAGCTATGGGCACGGTAAGCCTGCTAACGCACAGCTTCCTGGACGGATACAATCAAAATTTCGGACGGGTGTTCGGCGGGGGGCTGGAAAGATATTTGGACGAGCTGTGCGGCGTCATTCGAGAGCTTGGAGAGGAGCCGGAGATTCATCAGCTCTCCTACTTCGAAGCCTTCGAGCGGGAATGGGAGGGAATCAAGGTCTACGGCCACCCTTATGACTTTGACCGCATTCCCGCAGCCTTCGAAGCCATGGCCGAGCGGGCGTCGGGCTCCTTGATCTATGCCAGCTGCATTTGGCACCCGATTCGTTATCGGCCGGGCAGCTTGGGCATTTGTCACGGCATCAACTGGGATATGCATCAGTTTCCCCGGGACATGAAGAACGAAGTGGCCGACGCCATACAGCTCGCCCTGGACAATCTGTCGGTTGTCGTTTCCGTCGATTCGCATTTTCTGACCTATTGCCGCTCCGTATGCCGATTCTCCGGCTCGGGACATATCAAAGTGATCCCCAATAGCGTAGACACCGCGTTCTTCGTCCCCCGCTCCAACGACGGGGGCGCCGGCAACGCGGCGCGGCGCAAGCTGCGCCTTCTGTATCCCCGGAGACTGAGCATGGAACGCGGGCTTGTCCCCATGATGCGTCTGACGGATCATCTGTTGGCGAAGTATCCCGATCTTCTCGAAGTCGAATTCGCCGGCGAGCTCGTCCGGGGCAGCCCTCCGGGGGATGCCTTCGAGCTCTGGCATGAAGCCCATCCGGAGCGCGCATCGATCCTGCAGCAGACCTACGATTTTGCATCGATACGGAATGCCTATGACGCAGCGGACATCGCGATCATTCCGACCGTATTCTCGGAGGGCACTTCGTTCTCCTGTCTGGAAGCGATGAGTTGCGGCCTACCCGTCGTCGCTACCAACGTCGGCGGCCTAAATGATCTCATCATCGACGGACATAACGGCCTGCTGGTCGAGCCTGCGACCGAGGCTCTGATTCCGGCGGTAGAGCGCCTCGTGTGCGACGCGGAATTGCGCCGGAGCCTGGGACAGCAAGCTCGCCGCTCTGCCCTCGCCTTCGACAAGTCCTTGTGGCGGCAACGATGGAAGCAGGTATTGAAGGACTATCTGGCTCGATAGGACGAAGACGGTCCCAGGCAAGACAAGATCACTTCAGGACCGCCAGACGCGCTTTCGCGGCAGCGAAGGCGGGATGGAGAAGAAGCGCGCTTCGGTAGGCTTCCCGCGCCTCCTCGATGCGCCCCGCCCGTTCCAGAACGAAGCCCTTCCAATACAAGGTTCGGTAGGTGCCCGCTCCCGAGCTGCTGGAATAGCGTTTGGAGCAATCTCCCGCCGCCAGCGCGTCGGAGAGATAAGCCAAAGCCGCTTCTTCCTCTCCCTCATCGGAAGCCAGCAGCGCGCGCAATTCCAGCAGATCGGGAAAATCGGGCCATTCCCGAAGCGCCTCGTCCGCCAGCCTTGTCGCTTCCGGGCGCCTTCCCGTCTCCCTAAGGGAAAATACCCGCTTCAGAAAGTAATCGGACAGATACCCCGCATCCGACGGGACCAGCCGGCGCATATGCTCGAACGCCGCCAGCGCCTTCCCGTACTCTCCCCGCTGAAAATGCTCCGTCCCCAGCGCATACAGCCAATAAGGCTCCTCCGGCTCCTTCCTCATGATCGCCTCCAGAAGAGAGCGATTGCGCTCGTGCTTACGCTTGGCGGCGATAATCCGATCCAAATAGCCGTAGTGGCGAATCAGCGCGAGATCGCCCGCATCCGCCATGCCTGTGGGGGACGCGCGAAGGATCGCGGAAGTCACCTCCTCGTGAATCGCTCCCGAGAAGCGGATGCGAGGATCATTGCGAAACAGCCGGCACACGGAGTCCGTGACGAATTCCTCTCCCTCCCCGACATAGCTCTGCACACGCAGCTGGTAACCGAAGACCCCTCGACTCTCCGCATCTCGAATCAAGCCTCGCAGCCCCGTCCAAGGCAGGGAGCCGGCCAAATCCTGCGCAAGCAGCTCCTCATCCGCGTCCAGAATGAGTATCCACGGCTGAGAGGCGAGGGAGACCGCAATATTCCGCGCCTCGGCAAAGCTCTCCCGCCAGGGAACGGAAACGACCATCGCTCCGTAAGAACGGGCAATCTCCCGAGTACGGTCGACCGAGCCGGTATCCACGACAACCTTCTCGCAGACGGCTCCCGTTACCGAAGAGAGAGACCGGTTCAGCATCTCCTCTTCATCTCTGACAACCATGCACAACGATATCCCGATTTCGGACAAGCGCTCCCCTCCTTTGCCGCACCGCTCCGAATGATCCCGCCCTTTCACAGGCCGTCCTCCGTCGGGAGCCTGAGCCTCGTTGCCGCCAGCGCCTCATCCCGCATCCCGCCCTCCGCTCCGACGACTGCCCCCAGATGGCGATCGGCAAGCGCAGACAAGCGCAGCGCCAATGCATCCGCCCCTTCCGGCCTGCTGTCCGGCTGCTCCAGAAGCTGAAGCCACAGCTCCGTTATGCGGTCGAACGCCTCTCTCTTTCCGCCGGCTGCGCTCCCGGCAAGCAGCCGGCCCAGTTGCGGCCAGATCATTGGAGCAGCCATACGATTTTCCGCATCCGTATCTCCTGCCAACGCTCTAGCGACCGGCTCCCGCCAGGGCCCGCTTCCGCCGCTTAGCCAGCGCAGTTGCTCGGCGAACGCCCCCAGTTGAAGCTTGGCTTTATCCTCCCTGACCTTGCCAAAGGACGCCGTCAGCTTATGCCGCGCAGACCTGGAATCCCCCCTCAGAAGCTCGACTTCCGCCAGCGCCATTCGGCGCATCGCCTCGGGCAGCCGCCGTCCCCGCTTGTGATGCAGCAGGTCTGCCGCCGCTCTGGCGCAGCCGCATTGCAGCAAAATCGCGACAATCTTGGCCCACGCTCCGTCGGAGGTTAGCCGGAAATCCTCGGCCAGCCGGCGTGGAATATCCCCTTCGCGGCCGGTTACGCGGAGGAGATGAAAGATCCGGTATAACGGCGGAGTCAAGCTGGCGCAGGAATTAACCGCTTCCTTGTACCACAGCAGCGCTTCTTCATAATCCCCTTGCTCCTCTGCAACCTCGCCGAGCAAGTAAGCCGTCTGATAGGTCCCGATGCCTTCCTCGGTATGGTACGAAGGCGGAGGGGCTCCCCGTTTCATCGCCTCCAGCAAGGAAGCAACGGCTTCTCCCGGCCTGCTCAGCGCTCTCTCGCATTGGGCTCGGACATGCCATAGATCGGTGTAATCCGGGAACAGGCTTAACGCTTGCCGAGCCAGCTCCAGCGCTTCCTCCCACTGTCCCAGGGCCTGCTTGCAGCGAATCTCGTATTTGGCCAGCAGATGGGCATAGCTGACGGCCAGCGGATCAATCGCCGAAGAAGCCTTGCGGAAGTGCAGGAACGCTTGCTCCGGCTGTCCGGAGCGCAAATACTCGACGCCAAGATTGTATCGGTAGAAGGGATCGTCGGGCTCCGCTGCGACAGCCTCCTGCAGCAGCGTCATGTTTCGATTCACTTTATCCTTCGCTTCGACATAAGCCTGCTGATAGCCGTAATGGTGAATGACGATCTCCGTCAGGTGAAAGGGCGCACCGGGACTACGCTTGACGATGGAAGCCGCGATCTGCTCGTGAATCCGGCCTTGAAAGCGATGCTCCGGCCGGTTGCGAAAAAGCCGGAGAATCGGATTCACCGTCGCCCCTTGCTCGCCATTGCCCACGTAATTGCGAACCTGGAGGAAGAAGCCTTCGTATTCCTCCAAAGCCGCCCATTGACGAAGCTCCGAGCGATGGGTAGATTCCAGCGCCTCATCCGCATCCAGGAACAGAATCCACTTTCCCTTCGCCGCTTCCAGCCCCTTGTTCCGGGCCGCCGCAAAGTCGCCGTTCCACGGCTCATGAAGCACCTCTGCCGCGAAGGCCCGGGCGATGGCCACCGTCTCGTCCGTGGAGCCCGTATCGACGATCACAATCTCGTCCGCTGCACCTTGCACGCTTTCCAGGCAACGGGATAGCGTATCCGCCTCGTCCTTGACGATCATGCACAGAGAGATCAACGGCTCAACCATTCGCATGGCCCCTTTCCGCCCCGGTCCATCGAATCTGCCAAGGCAGTCCCCTCATGAGGCGCAGGCTCTCGTTCAGCCGCTGCCGCTGTTTGGTCAGACGCGGATGCCCCGGGTGCCGCCGCAAGCCGTTCTCCGCCACGGCAAGGGCCATCCGCGCGTAACACTCGGCCGCTCCCAGGCGTGCATCCTGATAAGCGGAATCTTGCTCAAGCGCACGCTCGAACAAGGAAGCCGCCGTTGCATAATGCTCTCTCAAGAATAAAATCTGTCCGAGACTGGCTAACCCCTCCGCATTCAGGCGATCCTCCTGCAGCAAACGCAACAGGCGATCGGCCGCACGCAGGACGTAACCCCTGCGAAACAGCCGCAATGCCAGCGTCTCTGCCGATTCCCCCCTCGCAGCCGACAACGTCTCCCCCAGATCGGCCAATCCGGTCGCCAGCGCTTTTTCGCTTAACCGCTCCGCCGCTTCCAGGAAAGCCTTATCCTCCGGCGCGTCATCTCCGGTATTCCCTCTTTGTGCTGGCGCTCCCTTCAACTGGAGCCGCTCCCACAAGCGCTTCAAGCCCGCCGCCTCCTTATCGCCAAGGGCGGCAGCCAGCCAGTCCGGCAACGCGGTCCCCCGGTTCATGACAGCCAGTATGGCGTAATCAAGCGTTTCCGGCTGGACTCCCTCTGTCTCGTCCATGTCCTGATGAACGACTTGCTCCACTTCGGAAAATGCCCCCAAGGCCGTCAGACAGCGGCATTCCAGCTCCGAATGGCGAATACCGCTATCCTTCAATAAGGCCAGCGCCTCCCGATGGCCCCCGATGCCAGCTAGTGCCTTAGCCGCCATTAGACTCGTTCGACTGTGCTCCCGGATTCCTGGATAAAGACTGTAGAACCGCTGACTTACATCGTCCGATGAGCCTCCCGCTTCTGCCAACGCTTCTGCCCATCCATGCCAGGCAGCTTCATAACCCGGCTCCGAGGCTAAAGCACCCTGGTAAAGCCTGTCCGCCAATGTCCATTCTCCGCTTGATCGGGCGATCTCCGCCAGTGCCGTCCATGGTCGGAAGGAATGCGATCCATGCAGGCAAATGTAAGAACTCCTCGCCTCCTCGCCGCAATTCGCTGCAGCTTCGTAAGCCTGACAGGCCGCCTCCAGCCGTCCTTGAGCCTGAAGGCACTGCCCCCGCAGCCAATGCAGATCGGCATAGCCGGGGTAATGCTTCGTTTCCTCTGTCAGCAGTTGAGCCGTTGCCGCCCGTTTATCCAATGCAGTCAGAAGCAGGGCATAATCCCGGACCAGCGTCGGGCGATATGCAGCAGCCCCAGGCGCGAGGGCCAGCGCCTCCTCGAACAGATGAGCGGCCTCCTCCAGTCTGCCAAGCTGGCAGCTCGCCACGCCAAGATTGTATCGTAAGAAGGCATCGCCAGGACTGTCGTCCAGCATCTGCTCCAGCAGCCGCAGATTGCGGAGCGCCGTGCCTTTCCTTGCCAGTTGCTCCGGCATATAACCGTCATGAATCAGCTTAATCGGACTAACGGATGCGCCGGTCGCCGGTCTCCCGTCATCAAGCACAAGCTGCTCATGGACACGACCTTCGTAACGAAAGCCGCAGCCGTTGCGGAACAGGCGAATCGCCCGGCTCGTCAGCTCGTCTTCCGGCCGCT
Source organism: Cohnella boryungensis (assembly GCF_042651945.1). Taxonomy (NCBI): domain Bacteria; kingdom Bacillati; phylum Bacillota; class Bacilli; order Caryophanales; family Paenibacillaceae; genus Cohnella; species Cohnella boryungensis. The sequence goes on from NZ_JBHSED010000013.1 coordinate 257,802, forward strand.
CTCCGATTCTGTGACGAAGAGCGACCTCGCAGCAGTCCTCTCCAACCGACTCCAGATAGGCAGACAGAGCCTCTGCTCCTTCACTTACCGCCTCATCCGCGTCCAGCACCAGAATCCATTCCGTCGACGCATGCGTTAATCCTGCGTTGCGCGCGGCGGCAAAATCGTCGGACCATGGCCAATCCACCACTTGCGCGCCAAGTCCGCTTGCGATCCTCGCCGTTCCGTCCGTCGAGCCCGTATCTACAACGACAATCTGCCGAGCCCATGTTCGAACGCTGTCCAGGCAGCGTCCAAGCAAATCTTCCTCGTCTCTGACAATGAGCTGAACGCCAATGGTAGGCGTCTTTCCCGATGCCATCGCCTTCCCCCCGTAACAAAAAAAACATGAAACCTAATTAAAGGCTTCATGTATCGATATGTCGGAGCAAACAGGGATGTGCTTTGTTGCCGGCCGGATTAGGCCGCAGACTTCGGAGCGCTCAAATATACTTTGCGGAATTTGAAGTAGGAGGCAACTCTCCACGGGACAATGTACGCGATGAGCAAGGTCATGAACAGAGAGGACATCGTTTCCGGATCAATGCCGTCCAGGAAATCGCGCAGAACAAACCGAATGGCGATTATGCCCAGGAAGGAAATGAAAAATCCCATATTCTTGACGGTGTAGATTTGTTGGTCCTCTCTACGCTCGTAGTTGGTTGTATAGATCAGAGGCAGCGACAGCAGACCGCCGATTCCGATTGCCGCAAGCCACTCCCATGCCGGACCGTGCACTTTCGGATTGAGAATCAAAAACAGAGAGGGCAGAAAAAAAAGCAACGGACGGATCAGGCGCGTCCCGTTTCCTTGTATTGGCCGGAACATGCTGCGGCTTCTGCGCCAAATGACCAGTCCCGCTATCAGGATTGCAATCGGGAAAAAAGAATACTCCATATCGAATCACCTCATGTATGTCTTGATTTAAGCATACATGATCCTGAGCAAATCCGTTAGTGACGATAGTCATTTTTCCACCCTTCCGTCTGTCTTCGCTGAATGCAGAAGAGCACGCAGCCTGGAGGAGGCCGCATGCTCTCGATATCCTTGTGACTATGTGCCCTGCGCGTTAAACAGCACATCTATTGTCGTCGAATTTCCGGTAGCGCTCGATTTGTATGACAGCCGCGTATATTTCAAAAACCGCTGCGGAACGAGAACGTCTACCGAGCCGACCGCAATGCCCGTGACGGTATCGACGTCGTCGAACCAGTTCGTCCCGTTCGCGCTGACCTCGACCCGCGCATCCACTTTGTTCGCTCCCGGCCCTCTGTTGTACACGAAAAACGAATACGTGCCCAGCACGCTTGTCGTAACCGCCGCAAGCGCCGTAAAAGCATCGGCCGTAGCGACGTTCAGATTCTGGCTCTCAATGAAGCTCTTCTGCGAGATGGAAGTGACGCTGCTCAGCGTTCCCGCCGTAATCGTCGCTCCCAGCACGCTTGTGATCGTACCGTTCAACAGGTTCGTCAGCGTTCCCGCCGTAATCGTCGCTCCCATTACGCTTGTGATCGTACCGTTCAACAGGTCCGTCAGCGTTCCCGCCGTAATCGTCGCTCCCAGCACGCTTGTAATCGTACCGTTCAACAGGTTCGTCAGCGTTCCCGCCGTAATCGTCGCTCCCAGCACGCTTGTAATCGTACCGTTCAGCAGATTGTTCAACGTTCCCGCCGTAATCGTCGCTCCCAGCACGCTTGTAATCGTACCGTTCAGCAGATTGTTCAACGTTCCCGCCGTAATCGTCGCTCCCAGCACGCTTGTGATCGTACCGTTCAGCAGGTTGTTCAACGTTCCCGCCGTAATCGTCGCTCCCATTACGCTTGTGATCGTACCGTTCAGCAGGTTCGTCAGCGTTCCGCCTGTAATCGTAGCCGCCGAGACGGTAATATTGCTAATCGTGCCGTCCATGATGACGCTCAGCAGATTTCCGCTAGTATCCGTAGTTAGCGGCTTGGACACTCCGGCGGCATCTTGACCGAAAATCAAAGTGCGCAAATGATCCGGATTCGTATTAAATACCGTAAAATTGGGCAACTGCCGTCCTCCTCCCTCAAATCACCGATTGAGCCTGATAATACACATCAACGATCGATTTCCGTCCCGGTTCTAGCGCGCGCAAGGCTACCCTCGCGTAACGAAGGAATCTCGCGGGAACAAGTGCCGCCGTTTTTCCTGCCGCGACAATCTCCTCCGCGTCCTCGGCAAAGTGTTTGCCGTCGGGGCTGATCTGGATACGGGCGACGATAGAATCTTCACCCCGATTAACAATGCCGAAGGAATAAGTAGTCTGACGGGACGTATCCATAACAGGCAAATATCGCTCCTCCCCGGTAGCGGAGATGGACAATGCCTCTGTCTGGGTATATCCAGGGCAATACGCGGGGGGCCTTTGCTTGCGGCAGGGCCGCGGCTTCAGCCGCCGCCTCTTCCTTGGCTTGCTCCGTTTCGCAGCGGAGCATCCTGTCGTTTTCCCCACGGTATCACCCCCTGATCTCTCCTAAAATATGAATCAAGCCGCCGTTTGGAAACGGCATGCGCCTTTTCCTTGACCGCCCGGATATTCACACACCCTTGTACCATCGCTTGCACATACACTGTCCCAGCGAGACCTATCGGCTTGCGCAATTGCAGGGCTGCTTCCGGCAGCCGGCAAAGGGGACGAGACCTTTGACTAACAATTCCGTGTTTAACCAATCGAATAGTCCTTTATATACGCAATCCACCAATACCTATCTGGTTCCGGGAATTGGGAACGGCCCGGCAGGAGACGCCGCCAAATCCGGCGCTTTCTATATATTATCTTCAGGGAGCGTCAGCGTGGGGGCCGGGGCTAGCCTGCTGATTCAGGTTGCAAATCCGTCAGGAAGCGGCAAAACGTTGTATATGAACAGTCTTTTGGGGGGAGTAACGGGCGCGGCAACTGTGAACGTGCTCAAGGGGGGAACCATTCCGGCAGGAACGACTCCGACACCCTTTAACGCCAATTTCGGCAGCTCCAATACCAGCGTCGCGACGGCTCGGCAGAACACCGGAACGTTGACGGGAACCTCAACCGGCTTCTTGGCGATCCCTTTGACGGCGGGAATGTATTTCATCGAGTTCGGCGGAGGCATTGTCGTGCCGGCTAACCAAACGCTGTCCGTTACGGTGGGAACAGGCGCCTTGACGGCCTCGGCCGTGCTGTCCTGGTGGGAATACTAGAGAAGGAGCGCTTCATCATGCCTAACGATTCCTTGTTTGATTCGTCGGCTCACCCCCTCTACACGAGGTCTATAAATACCTATGCGTCTCCCGGAACAGTCGCGGCTCCCGATATCGGAGCGGCTCAGACCGGCAGTGAATACAATGCAACGGCGACAAACTCCGCCTCCCTGGGGGGGCTGGGAGGCTCGGTAATCATCGCCTTGCAGCTTGCCAACCCGGCCGGCAGCGGCAAAACCTTGTATGTGTCCCTGATCGCAGGAGGCACCTCAATCGCACTCAGCCTGTTATCCAGCTTCTCGGCTACGTTGACCGTCGCGAAAAACGCAACCCTCGCCTCTCCGGCAACCGTTACCCCAACGAACAGCAATTTTGCCAGCGCGAAAACAAGCGCAATGACCGCAAGCTCCTCCACCTCGGCTCCTTCCGGAGGCACCTCGGTTCTGTCCCTGCCCCTTGTCGCCGGACAGGTGGAGATCGTCCAGCGCGGCAATCTGGTCGTACCGCCGAATAATTCGATCACCGTCACGCTCAGCGCTTCCTTGTCGGTTCTTGGCGTGCTTGGGGCAACCGCGAATCTGATGTGGTGGGAAGGATGATCCCGCTCCGGTTACGGCCCCTCCACCGGGGTAACCGCATCGCGGAGGCCTTCTTCGAGCTCGGCCGCATACGCCGCCGAGCTCTCGTCGGTCCAGCCCAGCATATCCTTCATTAGTGCGACGACACCGGCTTTGCAGCGGCGCACCCCATCGATATCGAAGAACATTGCGCCGGTACGGCGAACGAAGAAGTCGACCGGCTTCAGCGCCATCTCCTCTTCAACCGCATATTTCACCCGTACGAACACATCCAGCGGAAGACCGTAACGCTGCGCTTCGTCCCGCGCCTCCGCGCCGTAACGGTATACGCAATCCGCATTGGACCCGTAGAACTTTGCCAACCTCAGGCTGGCCTCCGCCGATAATCCGACGGCCTCGCCCTGCTTCGCCCTGCTTGCGGCATAGGATGCGAAGCGCTCTGAGCCTCCTACGTCTCCGCCGGATATCGCCATTCCCTTCGTCAAGCAAGGCTTTGCTTGCACCTGGCCCTGCAGCCTTCTCGCTACAAGATCCATCGTATCCTCGGCCATCTTGCGATAGCCTGTCAGCTTGCCTCCGGCAATCGTAATCAGCCCGGAAGCCGACTCCCAGATTTCGTCCTTGCGGGAAATCTCGGACGGATTTTTCCCCTCTTCATAGATTAACGGGCGGATGCCTGCCCAGCTGGATTCCACATCCTGTACGGTAATGCGGGTTTCAGGAAACATGAGGTTGATGGCATCGATGATGTACTGCCTGTCTGCTTCCGTCATGCCCGGATGAGCCTTATCCCCGTCATAGAACGTATCCGTAGTTCCGACATAGGTCTTGCCGTCGCGCGGGATGGCAAACATCATGCGCTTGTCGTCCGTATCGAAGTAGACGGCTTGCCGCAGTGGAAACCGTTCCCGATCGACCACCAGGTGGACGCCCTTGGACAGCCGAAGCTTCTTTCCCCGTTTAGAGCGATCCATCTCCCGCAGCGTATCGACCCAGGGGCCTGTGGCGTTGACGACCATTCTGGCCCGTACGTCTCCCGCGGTTCCCGTCAGCAAGTCCTTGACGGTCGCGCCGCTTACGCGTCCGTCCTCATAAGCGAGCTTCTCTACTTTGACGTAATTCAATGCCGTCGCTCCGTATTCAACCGCACGCTTCATGACTTCGATCGTTAAGCGCGCGTCATCGGTACGGTATTCCACGTAATATCCGCCTCCCCGCAAGCCGTTCTTCCGAAGCAGGGGCTCTTTTTGCAAGGTAGCCTCGGCCTTAAGCATCTTCCGCCTTTCGCTCCGTTTGACGCCGGCCAAATAATCGTAGACACGCAGCCCGACCGAGGTTGTAAACGAACCGAACGTCCCTCCCTGGTAAATCGGCAGAAGCATCCACTCCGGCGTCGTGACATGGGGGCCGTTCTCATAGACGATGGCCCTCTCCTTGCCTACTTCGGCCACCATCTTCACCTCGAATTGCTTCAAATAACGAAGACCGCCATGCACCAGCTTCGTAGATCGGCTGGACGTTCCCGCAGCGAAATCCTGCATTTCCACCAAGGCCGTGCGCAACCCCCGGCTTGCGGCATCCAGGGCGATCCCGGCTCCCGTAATGCCGCCTCCTACCACCAGCAAGTCATAATGCTCATTCAACATTGTCTCTAGCATTGCCGATCTATTTTTTCCCGAGAAGGTACCCATCTCCATCCCAAGCTCCCCGCTTTCTGTGCAAATATAAAGAGACCGCAAACTCATCATACGCCAAAGCGTACAATGCGAAGCGGTCTCTCAGCATCTCAAACCCTGATTATTTACTTGTTTTCACTGTACCACAGCGAGCGTTTATTTGAAAGCCATAGCCGCCCTCACCGCTTTGCCCCATCCTTCATAAAGAAGCTGCGCATCCGAGCTAGCCATCGACGGAGAGAAGGAACGTTCCATGCTCCACTGCCTAGCGATCTCCTTGTCGCTTTCCCAGAATCCGACGGCAAGACCGGCGAGATACGCAGCGCCCAGCGCAGTCGTCTCGTTCACGACGGGGCGTTCAACCGGAACGCCCAGCAGATCGCTCTGGAACTGCATCAGAAAATCGTTCTTCACCGCACCCCCGTCAACACGCAGCGTATGCAGATGGATGCCGGATTCGGCCTCCATGGCCGTCAGCACGTCTCTCGTCTGATAGGCAAGCGATTCCAGCGTGGCCCGAATGAAATGCTCCTTGGTCGTTCCCCGCGTGAGGCCGAAGACCGCTCCGCGAACGTCGCTGTCCCAGTACGGCGTGCCCAAGCCGACAAAGGCCGGCACGACGTAAACCCCTTCGGTAGAAGCAACCCGAGCCGCATACCGCTCGCTATCCTTGGCGTCGGCGAACATGCGGAGCCCGTCGCGCAGCCACTGAATGGCCGATCCGGCGACGAAGATGCTTCCCTCCAATGCGTAGACGACCTTGCCCCCGACGCCCCAGGCGATTGTCGTGAGCAGGCCGTGCTCGGATGCGACCGCCTTCTCTCCCGTATTCATGAGCATGAAACAGCCGGTTCCATACGTGTTCTTCGCCATTCCGCTTTCGAAGCACGCCTGGCCGAACATCGCCGCCTGCTGGTCTCCGGCAATGCCTGCAATCGGCACCTCATACCCGAAGAAATGGTGCGGATCGGTCAGACCATAGATTTCCGACGAAGGCTTTACTTCCGGCAGCATCGCTTCGGGCACCTGCAAAATATCCAGGAGCTCAGAGTCCCAGCAAAGCTCGTGAATGTTGTACATTAGCGTGCGGGACGCGTTGGAGTAGTCAGTCACATGGATTTGGCCCCGGGACAATCTCCAAACCAGCCAGGTATCGATCGTGCCGAACAGCAGCTCGCCGCGTTCCGCCCTTTCCCTTGCCCCCTCCGCATGATCGAGAATCCACTTGACCTTCGTCCCGGAGAAATAGGCGTCGATTAGCAGCCCGCTCTTGCTCCTGAACGTATCCTCATGGCCTGCCAGCTTCAGCTCTTCGCAGATTTCCGCCGTCTGGCGCGACTGCCACACGATGGCGTTATGAACGGGAACCCCCGTCTCCTTATCCCATACGACCGCAGTTTCCCTCTGGTTCGTAATCCCGATTCCCGCAATCTGCAACGGCTTAATGCCGGATTCGGACAGCACCGTCGCGATGACGGCCAGAATCGAGCCCCAGATTTCATTCGGGTTATGCTCCACCCAGCCCGGCTGGGGATAGTATTGCTTGAATTCCTGCTGCGCGATGCGTACGATTTTTCCCTCATGATCGAATAACACCGCTCGCGAGCTTGTCGTGCCTTGATCCAAGGCCAAAATATATTTATCCACCGATTATCCTCCCAAGCGCTTGTTTAAGGCTCATAGCTCCACATTTTTGCATTGCTTGTCGATACTGCAATCGCGCCTGCCCCGAACAGCGTCGGCAAGTCCTCCAGACCGTCAATAAAGCCGCCCAGAATGATGTTGACCCCGGTTTCCCTTGCGATCAGGCCAATCTTGGGATGGGAGTAGCTTGGCAGAATCTCAATATAGTCCGGTTGAATATGCTTTGCGGAATTGATGATGGTTTTCACGGAATGGGAATCGATGAGAAACCCCCGCTGTATCGCCATCAATCCGTACTTCTTGGCATGGTTAAGGGAAGAGGTTCGCGTGCTGATGACTCCGTCGATCTTGACCGCCTTGGCCAGAAAATGGAGCGATGCCTCGTCGTCCTTGATCCCCTTCACCATGTCGAGATGGAGGAATATCTTTTTCCCCGCCCGCTTGGCGCTGGCCACGATGCCCTGCAGCTGGATCAGCTCGCCCTCAAGCAAGAAGATGACCTCCTGCGGCGAGGCGAGCGCTTGCTCGAATTCCTTCATATTGCGAACAGCCGGTATAACCGAGCGCATGGTCAACAAGCCCATGTCCCTCCACCTTTCCATTGCTGCGGACTTTGTCCGGTATAGACCCCGCCCAAACGTCAAAAACAGCTGCCGAATCGGACACGGACTCGGGGAGCTCGCACCTCTCTGGCAGCTGTTCTCATCGTTCTCACAGCGATCGGATTTACTTGTAGGGTTCATTATAATTCATTTTGCAGCCTTTTGGAATATTCCTCTCCCTAAACCTTAGCCGGAAGAAATCGCCGTCTGAATGCCTAGCGGGCCTGCTTTATTGTATCCGATGCTCCGTGCTGTCCACCGTAAAGCCGACTCTCTCGGACACCTCGATCGTTAATGCGGCATTATCCGGCTCATAAGAGAGCTGGGGACAGCCCACGTCGCTCAGCCACCATTTTCTATGCTCGTCCCGCTCAGGATCGTCCTCATAGTAGAAGAAGTGGATCTCTTGAACCAACGCATTTAGTTCAGTCGCCATGTCCATGTCCACCTTGCCGATACGCAGTCTCCAGCCTCGCTCGCAAGGCTCAAGCGTAAAGGGAAAGTCCTGCTTGGACGTGTCGAATAAGGCTCGGCCAACGCCGCTCTTTGCAACCAGCTTTCTGTTCAATACCACGGCTTCTGCTCCTTTCCTTGTCGCATTCATCATAGCATAAAGGCCGGCATGGGGGATGGAGAAAAACAAAGAGGGCATCGAATGCCCCCCTTGAACGCTTATTGCGCGATTTTGTTCAACAGATTAGAGATGACTTGCACAGCCTCGGCGCGCGTCGCCTGCGTCTTCGGGGAGAAGAGGCTTCCGCTCCTCCCCTTCAGCAGGCCGTTGGACGCGGCTTCCATGACCGCTTCTTGCGCCCATCCGCTAATCTGCTTCCCATCCTTAAACACCGGATGTTCGCCAGACTCCGCCGTCAAACCTGCGCTTCTTAACGCCTTGCTCACCATAACGGCCATTTCTTCACGGGTGATCTGCTGAAGCGGCGCGAAGCTGCTTCCTCCTACCCCTTGAATGATGCCCCTCTCATATACCGCAGCCACCCCGCCGGCGTACCATGCCTGCGAAGGCACGTCGTCAAAATTCATCGAGGTCTGCGAAGTTAGCCGCAATGCTTTGGCGATCATGACCGCGAACTCCGCGCGAGTTACGTTATTCTCCGGAGCGAAGGTCTTATCGGCTACGCCGTTGATGATTTGCTTGGCAGCCAGCTCTTGAATGACGGCCAAAGCCCAATGCTTGTCCCCGATGTCCGAGAACTGCTTCTTGATCTCAAACACGCCGTACTTGCTGAAGTGGGGTACAGAAGCAACCAACTCATCGCCTTCCCACTTCCCGCCTGCATAAGTCAACCGCCCCTCATCGGAAATGAAATATATGCCCGTTAAGCGACGATCCACTCTCGCGTCCACCTTAAAGCGCAGGGAAACCGGGGTGCTGAATTGCTCCAGCTTCACCGTCGTGCCGTCCTGGGCTTTCAGAACCAATTGCAGCTCATACACCGGCCCTGCCGAACGGATGCCCTCGTTAGAGCCTTCAGTTACGCTTGGAACATTTGCCTCGCTTAATTCAACGGCCGACAACACGATATTCATGGCAGAAAGCCGCTTCGGTTCCACCAGGCTGGACAGTTGCTCGACCACTTCCGGCGGGACGGTGACAACCGCTTGGCCCAGCTTCACTTCCAACCGATTGCCTCCCAGCAAGGATGTGAGGCCGGACGGCAAGATAACGGTTTGGTGATCCGTTGCATCAATTTTTACTATCCCGTTGGCAGCCGCAGGAATATCCTTTTTCAGGACTGTAAGCGTATCTGTATCTTGGGCAGGACCTCCTCCCCCACCGCCTCCTCCTAAGCCCCCGACTGCGGGCAGAGTCGTCTTGACGGACAATACCGAGCTGGCAGGGGAGAGATTTCCCTTAGCATCGATCGCTTTGACCGTGAATGCATAGGTCGTATCGGCCGCCAGACCGGTTACCGAAGTGGAGGTCGCTCCCGTTGTGCTGCTAACCAGCACGTTCCCGCTATAAATTCTGTAGCCGACCACGCCTACATTATCCGAGGATGGCATCCAGGATAACGTCATGCTCTTGTCGGTAATCGAAGCTGCAGACAACCCCGCAGGAGCGGTAGGCGGAACGCTGTCTTCCTCGTTTCCGACCACGAATGCTTTAGTCAGCCTGATTTCCTTGTTCGGTCCGACGGGCAAGCTGAAGATAAGCGTATACGTACCTGCGGCTAATTGCTTCTCAATGAGAGTTCCACCATTCCAGGCCATATTCTCGTCCGTATACAAGGTTTGATTTTGGCTGTTTTTGATCGTTACTTTGCCGGCTGGATAATAGGTCGAGCCGTTAACGATATTACTTACGCTGATAAGCTTCATTTCACCGTTGACCAATTCCACCATCACATTCAACCGCGTATTTCCGTTGACTGTGCCTTGTTCCAGCTTCAAGCTAGACTTTGCCGCATCGATTTCGCCACCAAAATCGATCACGCGGTCGCCTTGCACGTTAATCGGCTCCAGGGTTTCCCATGTGTAGAGCCATGGCGTTTCGCGCGGGGGCGTTTCATACGTGACCAAAACGATCGTTTGCAAGCCTTCAGAGAGAAATAGTTGATTAAGCATCCGTTTGTCATCGAGACTATAACCGACCCCTCCCCATGAAAGATACTCCGCATGAGAAATCGAGAAACTTAGGAACGGATACCTATCTTTGAGCTGCACTTGGTGCATGTTTAGTTCAGACACCGTCACCTTGCCTGTAGATGGATGTACGGACAGTCTTTTATAGATATTAAACCCCGACACCGCGATGTCATACCCCGATAACTGTGCCACAAACTCCCCCGGGGATGTGAGTAATTGAATTTCTTGGGGATACGCGGAATAGATTTGGAATGGCGTACTGTAGCCGGCCACCGGCATAAGGTAGAACAGGTTGATATTCCAGACTGCGAATGGCATCTCAGCAAACGAAGGGGCAACACTCACTAAATCAGAAGCTACAGGCACACTATTCAGGTTAATCAGCTCGCTGCCCGTCATGCGGACTTGATGATAATAAATCCGGTTCGGCCTACCTGTTGCGACTTCTTTCAGTCTTATGGCCATCAGAATCACGTATTCAGCAGTCGGCTCGATTGCATCGGTGTCCTCGATAATCAGCTTACCTTCATGAGAGATAGCGGCACCTAGAAATTGAGTCTCGCCTGCAGCATGGGTCCTGATCTCGACATTATTCCAATAGTTCTGAGTGTCAAAGTCATACCCCGCCGGAAACGCGATAGGAATAACCCTCTGGTTGTTCGGCTCCCCGGGCAGCACCTGAACGGCTATTGCTCCCGACAACTGGACAACCTCCTCGGGGAAGTGCTGCTGGACAAGCTTAAGAACGTAATCCCCCGGTTCGACCGAAGCGCTCCATTCGAACGGCGGCAATTGCTCCGTAATCAACCGGTTGCCTACCGGAAGATTTTGCCCGTCATATAGCTGGTATTCTAGTAAAGGCGAAGACACGCCCCCAATGAAATTCAACCCGAGAGAAGCTTCCGATCGGCTCAATTCGCGATAGACGATGCCTTCCCCAGTGTTTTCAACCGTCATGAGCGACTTGCCATCAGTCTCCTGGACCTCAAAGGACATCACAGGTGAGGCAAAGCCTTCGTTCGATAATCCTTGAGGCTCATGGGACACGCCAACAAGCCGGTTGGAGTCTTCGTCCATAAAGGCTTGCAAGACACGCTGTCCCGATACCCCCGCTAGAAGCTGCTGAGATGTATCACCTCGAAGGGCTCTCTGAAAGGACAATCGCTGGTTCGTCAAGCTATTCAAGGTCTTATGGAAGGAATATCTATATCCATCCTTAAGAACGGAATACTCCGTTTGTACCGACTGACCTTTCGTCACGTAATAACTAGGCTTGGGTAGCCCCCCATTAACGGATACTCTAGAATCCTCATACCCTCGGGGCGCTGTCACCTTAACCAGCTCATCCATCAAGTCTATCGTTTCTCCCGATGCCGTGCCTAGCCGTTCACTCTGCAGATAGTAACCGACATCGCCTGCCGGGTACAAATAGGCGGAGGCAAGCACCGTCTCATCCGTCTGAACAAATACAGATGCCCGTTGCTGATTGTCAAAAGGGATCGAGACCGGCCAGGTCAAGTTGTATTGCCCTTGCCTGATGAACATATGCAGATAACTGCCCGGTTGAGCAAGCTCTGCCTGATAATTCAATTGCTTCAGGGAGTTCCTGGTCAATTTTAATTCGGTCTGCGCCGAGTCAACGGACTGATGATAGACGACCCCTCCCGACTGCCCGCCGGAACTTCTCCCCGTCACGACAACCTCGTAATCCTTGCCCGCCAGCAAATATCCGCTAGGGATAAACAATTCTCCTTGCGAAGTCGCGTCCGCTTGGTATTTGAGCGACGGAAAGTACACTCCTGTCGCAGGCTCGGGGTCGTTAGCATTAAAAAATGTGTTCTCATAAAGGAAGACTTGCGCATCGCGGAGCGGATTTCCGGCATCGTCCTCCGCTTCTATCGTTATTCCGTTCGTATTCGGTTCATCCGCGTAGCGAATAAGAAAGGTTTGAGCCCCCTTGATCGGAGCGGCTTCATTCGAATAGCTGTACGAAGCTTCGATGCTGTATTGCCCGGGCTTCAAGACCGGGGCGATCTCTTCTGAAGTTCCCCAAAAGCTGCCTGAAAATTGCTTAACCGTTTCTCCCCGCCCATTCTTGATTGTGAATAAGACTGAAGGTCCCGTACCCGGGCTTGGACCATAGTCATGGACGAGATTAAAGTCGCCCCTCTTGATCGAGATGCTCGTACTTATTCGGTCCTCTCTAACGTATAAAGAATTGAACACTAATTCGGGCGCTCCGAAGTCAAGCGACTTCGCGGCAGAAACCTCCAATTGCTGACTCCAAAACAGCGTGCTTGAGCCTTCTTCTTGCTCGATTGAAATCTGGTAAAACCCCTTGGATAGTCTTAACTGATTTACCCCGGAAAGCTCTATTCCTTCAATCTGCAGTTTTCCTGACTCCGAGGGTAGCGCAATGGGAATTGCAGACGTAAGGTCGGCCTCTTCGATAGCGATACTCGTCGCTTGCTGAATAGAAATCGGCTTCCGAATCACATATCCCGTATTGTTTTTCTTGCCGAAAAACTGGATGTCGGCCAGTCCGGGCTTTACAAGCAGCGTAAACTGTCCTTGACCGTGCGCATCCTGACCCAGCAGCATAGAGTAAGTGATCATACCTGCGGGCTGCAAGCGTAGGGTTGGATTCGAATACTCTTCGAATGCTGATAAATCCGCATTAACCTGTACCGCATCTGCAGAAATCGGCCACTCTTCCTTAACCAGCCACTCCTCGCCGCTGAGCACAATTTGATCTGCATACGAAATAAAGTGATTAGACCCATCAAGAGACACATATTTTGCGTTTAGTTCTATGGAATATTGCGAGCCTGAACGAATTGGCGCCTGGTTCAAGTCTATTTGACCTTGGGACAAGGTTATCACGAATATTCCTGCGCTCTGCTCCGACACTTCCCTGAGCAAGGCATGTCCGTACATGAATTGGTACCCAGAGATTTCCCCCAAAGGAATGACTCCGGCTTGCATCCGCGCGCTGCCGGAAGGTAGCTCCAGAGGCGAGGCCGGCAAATTCTCCGCAGTCGACTCCGTGATAAGTTGCGTTTCATTCGTTTCGGGAGCGACGCTTTCCTCGGCCCCTGCCATCGGCGAGAATAATCCGAATAACATGCCCACCGCCATAATTACCGCTAACAGCCTTGTTTTCATTGCTTCATCCTCCAGCTTGTATGTTGCAAATAGATAGATCTCCATTAGTTCCAGAATTACCCAAACAAAACCCGTGACTATTGTACCACATCCCCGCCTAATTAACGCCGCTTTTACAAAAATACAATAAAATAAGAGACAGCGCCGTTCACGGCAGATTACCGCCGCAATTCGTCGTTGTCTCTTCCTCTTCACGCTCTCTTATCCTCCTGCTATCCATCCCAGACTGTCCAGCATCACCTTGCCCGGTCCTTCACGGAAATAGAAAGTCAGGCTCGCCCATCGGGACGGATCGAATCCGGGATTGGCTGCGCGGAACTCTTCCAGCGGCAGCTCGTAGGTCTGATAGACCGGCTCTTCTGCATCCTTAAACTTCCCTTTGGCTACAATCTCCTCGATTCCCGGCAACCAAGTGAACCTGGTCTCAACCTGAGGCTCCGCCTCCATAAATTCGTCCAGAGGCAGCCGGGCAAAGTTCCCGGAATCATCCCTCAGCTCGATCTCAATCGCCAGCGGCGTCTCCATAGCCGACTCCAGCGCCTCAATCTCCTCCGGCTCCTCCTCGTTCTCGATTTGCTCCTCCAGGTCTCGTGACATATTGGCCAACGAAAACATGAGAATGCTCTCTTCGTCCGCATCGGCAAGACGGACGGAAGCATCGTCCAGCTTAATCGTATACGAGCCCTCGTCCTGCCATTCCAGCAAGACGCCTCTGTCCGACTTGGCCTCTCCTTGACGATTCAGGGCATTCACATGCCGCCAGTCGCTCAGGTCGGTCGCCTGCGCGGTTGCCCCCGGTGACGGAACCTCGCGATCCGCTCCGCTGAAGTCCGCAAGCAAGCGGAAATCCCCATTCTCGTATTGATTATAATATCGGGTATCGGGAAGATAGCCCCCCGCCGTCCGATAATCTCTGAATAGCGGCTCGTAGGCAGCCTCATCCAGCAGCACCGTCTCCGCGAAAGCGGCCACGTAGACTTCGGCGATCATACGCTGGTCCTCCGCGGGGAGCAACGCTTGCGGCCGAATGAACAGCCCTGCCGGCAGCGCATTGTCCGACCGCCCCCAGGACGTGTTGAACTGGCTATGGTTGGCGTCCTCGATATAGAGCGATGCTTTGAAGGCTGAGTCATGGCTAGGGAAGGATACCCGGCCGTACTGACGATCCCCGTAAAAGTTGACCAGATCGGCGTCCTTGGCGCCTTGCAGCGTCAAGTACGAAATATCCCGAAGCTCCGGCCGTTTGCCGTCCACCTCGGTATCCGTCGGCGCGAGCGCAATCACCGCCTGAATCGCATAGCTATCGGATGGGGGCAGGCCGGCGTCGCCGGTAAACCAGCGGCTCGCATCCGCCGCCATGGCCGCGGCTTGACCTCCCCGGGAATGGCCGAGCAGCGCAATCCGTCGGAAATCGATACGCCCATAGAAGGGAGACGTCTCCTGCAGGGCATAGGCTTGAAGCTGTTCAATATGCTTCATCATTAGCCAGGCTCTGGGCTTCATATCTTCATCCGGGATACCCGACCAGACGGAATAATTCAGGAAATTCTCGTCTATCGATACCGCTGCAATGCCTTTGCTGGCCAGCAGCCTCCCGAGATAACCGTAACCGTCGTCGGAGAAATTCTCCATCAGATGATTGCCGTGAACCATCAGCACGATCGGAAACGGCCCCTCGCCCTCGGGCATCCACACCCTTCCGTTCAGGGGAAGCCCGGCTTCGTCGAAGCCCCAAAACTGCTTTCTTAGCCACGCCCAGTTGTTAATATAGGCCGATGCGTCGACGGAAGCGGACACCAGATCGGCTTGTCTGCCGAACTCCTCGCGATGCTTGTCCTTGCCGCTGGCATACGTAAATTCGCGATAAGCAAAGCTTCCCGGTTCGGATGGATCGGAGAAAAGCGGAGGCTCTTCCCTCTGATCGCCCTCGGCCGTCCTTTGCGCGGCATCGTCAACCCCCGCTCCTCCCGGCATGAAGCGCTGCGGCAACCCGGACCATAGCAACGCCGCTACAAACGCGAGCACCGCCGCCAGTCCGAGCGCGCGCCGAAGTCCCCGCCTGTCCAATCGTGCCATGGCGCCTGCCAGCAAGCCCGCTCCCGCTGCAGCCAGCGCACACGCCGCAGAGTACAGCAGGGAAGCCTTCCACCCCAGCTCGGAGAAGAACAAAACAACGTACAGGAGCACTCCCGTATACAGCAGGCTTCCGACCGTCAGTCGGGGGACCCTGCATCCGCAGATCGCCAGCAAAGCGGCTATGAGCCATGAAGCGACAGCCATGCCCATCGTGTTAAGCGCTATGCCTGCTGTCACATCGAATGGCTTTCCTAGTCCCGTAGGCATTCCCATCGCCGCCGCAGCGACGGCTGCGCAGGTCAGCAGCCAGAGGGCCGCGATAGCGCCCTTCCATACGCCGCTATCTCTTAGGTGCAATCCGGCAAGTCGGTTCCTGAGCCGGCTCGTTATTCTCTTGGATTCGGTAATCTCATATTCAAGGTTCATAGCTCCGCCTCGTTAAGACTGTTCTATCCCGATTATACTCGGATTTCCGACGGTTCACGAACTCCAAATCCTGCTTTCCGGCTCCGCAACCAAGTAAAAAGCCGTGATCGCGAACGCGTAATCTGCGATTCGCTCCATCAACGGCTTCCTCATAGGCTCTTGTTCAGTCCAGGGACGGCGCTTCGCCGCTGCCTCTTCTCCGCACGCCGTTGCCTACGCGTTGCAGAACCTCCTGCATCTCCTCCGGGTGCAGCAGCTCGATCGGGGACACGCCCTTCTCGAATTGGAAGGAGTCTCCTTCGATGACGACGACATAGCGACCGTTCATGCTTGCGATATGGATATTATTTCCGTAATCGTCCATATGCCCTTTAATCAAGATGTCGTCCAGCTTGAACTTCAGCTCCAAATCCGGCTGCAGCTCAACGATCTGCTTCGTTGCTTCCATGACATGCTCATGGGACCATTTTTGCTGAAGCTCGCGTTTCTCCCCGGCCGCCCAGATGTCGAACTGCTGCTTCTCCTGCCTCAATGCCGCAGCCTCTTCGGTATCCGCCGCGGCAGGCTCTACGCTCTCGTCCCCGCTTTCGTAGTACGGGATGTCCGCCGCCTGCCATTTGGTCTCGATATACTGCTGAACCATGCCCATGACCTGGTCCGCAACGATCTCCGGCTTTGACTTCTCGTAGCTGACATATTTCAGGAAGTCCTCGAAATATCTCGCATGGGACGCTTGATGAATTTTCAACTCCCACTCCTCCAGCATTCCTTCCTCTGGCATGTGCGGGTATTGAATCGATTTGATATTTTTCGCGTTAATGGCCATCTCGACCTGGGAGATCAAGCTGCGTTCGTCGGATACCCGCGCGATCTTCGACTCGAAGTCGCACTTGAACAGAAACAGAAACGGGTCGTCGTAAAGCTCGTTCAGCTTGGCCGTCGCCAGCACGAACGCGCCGCCTCTGACCGAATTCGTATCCATATACAATCGAAGCACATCATCGCTGCAGTAATGAAATTCGTTCTTGTCCGCCGCGGTTCTAAGCCGCTGGAACAAATTATAATTCGGATTGCTGGTCAGGTCGTGGCCCGGCTCCACCACGAATCGCCCAATCTTGGTCGGCACGTTCTCGGAAGCTGCGTTCACCTCCGCCTTTCGCTTCGCGATCCGCTTGAATTCTCCGTCCAGGAACGCCTTCAGCTCGCTATCCTGATACTCTTCGTGCGACAGCGTCTGGTAATGCTTATATTTCTTGGGACCGTCCGGATCGGACCCTTCGTTCTGTATGACGAAGAAAGATAAATACTGCACGGCGAATTTCATGTCGGACTCCCTGTCGTGAATGAATTAATAAAGCCTATCCGAATCTTATCAGTTTACATTCGCCCTCGGCAAGGGATCAAAGATCGTAAATATTCATAATTAGATTTGGCTTTGCGTGGAACCCTATACAGGTAAATCCGATGATCAAGGGGGACCTGCACTACGCATGGACAACACGCATGAGTTCGTAGAACAAGTGAAAGCCACCCAGGACAAAGACAAGCGCAACCGCAGCCGGCAGAGACAGGGCGATTCCAGCGAGAAATCGAGCAAGAAGCTGCCCGGCAAGCAGCACGGCACCAACAAATAAGGCGCTGCATCGGCGGCAAAACAGGTTAAGCCCCTGCGCGCCTCTTGGGCGCAGGGGCTTGCTCTTCTCCGGCTATTCCTCCGTCAGGGACCAATGTCTCGCCTCCATGCCGCTTGCATACCGATGCGCTCTTATTCCTCGGTCTCCGCTGTCGAGAACCGAAACTCCAAGCCTTCGCTGTCGCACTTCGACAAGCTGAACTCCGTCCCCTCTTGATCGAGCGCCTTGCAATAAGTCGTGACGCGCGTCGGGGTGCCGAAGCTATCCATTCTGTTGTCGTAAGTATAGCGAATCGCTTGTCCGTCATAAATCAAATCCCTGAAGATCGGCTGTCCTTCAATGGTGTATTCGGTAATATGGGCTTCGCCGGACGCGCCGCCTTCCTGCACGCTCTCCACGAATTGTTTCCATCGATCCAGGTTGGACTTCCGACCGAGCCCCGCCACGATATCCCCGTTCGCTATCGCTTGCTCCCGCGTATAGGCAAGGGAGCGAATCTTCTCCCGGAGTCGGTCGGTATGCTCGGCAGACAAGGTATAGCCCGTTCCGGTCGCGTTGACGTAAGTATATAGGCCCGTACTGCCGGGACGGTCTCCCAGCCAAAGATGAAATCCCCTTTGTCCTTCTTCATCTGCGAAAGAGAGGTCGTACTCCGGTATGCCGATATCCAACATCCCCGTCATTTTCTCCGCAGACCGGAACGCCTCCCGGAACAATGCCAGATCCTCGGCATTGACGAACGAGCCGAGCGCCGCGGGGTAGACCTCCCCTATGCTCTGCGAACGGCTTACCGTAACCTGGCTTATCTCCGCCTCCTCCCAATCGAGAGGTTGGAACGTATCGTCGCCATAATGCTTGGGAACCTCGTTGGACACCGTGCTTGGCTTCGGCTCTTCCGTCCGTTGCACAGCGCCGCAGCCTGTTGCCGCAAGGAGACAAGCCAGAACTCCAATCCACATCGCTCTCTTCATCTCTTCAGCACCTCCTGGTCTTAAGACGGTACAAACCGGCTGCAGGTTACAGTCGAATCCAAAAAAAGAAGCCTCGTTCGCAGTGGAACGCGGCTTCTTCGCTTCAGCACGGATTAATGGGAACGCTCTCCCTGAGCCAGCCTTACGAGCATGTGGGCCAGCATATGCCGCTCCTCTTTCGTTCCGAGCTTCCACAGCTCCTGCAGCAGCAGCTCTTCGTTGTTGCGCGGTTCCTCGTGTCCGGCCAGATAATCGGCCACCTTCTGGGCGATGATCGCCATTTGCTCCTCGCTCAAGCCGATGCTCTCCGCCATCCGAATCCTCCGGTTAAGGTAACCTTTGAATTCCTCGAAATTTCTCAGAATCCGTTCCTTCTCCGTAGGGTCTATTCTCGCGATCGCAGCTCCTACCTTGCTCGGGTCGATGCTGCCGTCCTTGTCCACGACATGGTTGTCCTCGGCCATCCGAATCCCTCCTTGGCGAATGTGACGTGCTTTATCATTTTACCCCTAACCCTGCCGCTTGAACCCTGGAAGCTGCCATTCGCCACCTCGCCGGACAATGGAAGCTTGGTTCATTTGCCGCCGAGTGGCAAGCCGAGAGGAACGTCCGCATAAGTATAGAGGAGGACGGGAGGGGGGAGCATCGATTGGGCATCGCCAAATACATAAAGCTCGCGGGATTGCTTATCGCGGTCGCCGCCGCGAATATCGTCGTGCTCTCTCCCGGATTTATCGGGCTTCGGCTCGACGGGACTCCTCTCTCCGCCGCGCTCGGGGTCGCCCTGCTGCTGGCCAGCTCGCTCATTCTCGCTTACGGGTGCTACTCGCTGCTGTTCCAGCCTCCGATCGCCCTGCCTTTGAAGCGGATAGAGACACACGAAGACTACGCCGAGGCTTTATCGCATTTTCGCAGAGTAAAGGCGCTGGAGAGCGATATCGCGCTTGCTCTGGACCAGCTTGACCGAATTCGCAAGAGGCTGGGCACGCTGCTGACCGTCGTGAATCAAAGGTTCGACGCCGGCGAATTAAGTCATCGGAAATTCTCGTCGGTGATCCTGGAAGTAGAGAAGCTGTTCTATCTGAATATCCGAAGCCTTCTGAACAGGCTGAGCGTATTTGACGAATCGGAGTTCGAGCGCGTCATGGGGCGCAATTCCGGCCGCTTCCCCCCGAAGCTCCTGCAAGAAAAGCGGAATGTGTACAACGATTATTTGTCCTTCGTCAAATCCTCCCTCGGCGCGAACGAGGAAATTCTGCTGAAGCTCGACAAGCTGCTGTTGGAAATCTCCCGCCTGGACAGCTTCGAATTCCAGGACATTGAAGGGATGCCTTGCATGCAGGAGATCGATTCGTTGATCAGGCAGACCAAATATTACAAGCCTTGAGAGGTGAGCAGCATGCACAACAGAGCCCGTTTTTTTCTCGTCGCAGGCGGTCTGATCGCGATTGTCTTCCTGCTTGTCTATGCGGGAGTGAGCCTAACCTCCAATCTGGGCAAGTCCAAAGCGCAGGTAAGCGCCGAAGATTCGGTCAAACGGCTTCTCAAGCTGTATTCCCGCATCGAGGTGACGACCGAGGCTCCGATTAAGGGACCTATCGATCTGAATCCGGCGAACGTAGCGGAATCGTTGCCGGATATCGCGAAATTCTCCGTCTCTGTGGACAACGCCACTCCCGATTTCGTAGAAATTTTCTCATCTACGGAAAAATCGGGAACGGGCGTGGATGGCTGGCTGAACAGCGTCGCGAACGATTTCAACCGGGCCGGCATTCAAATCGATGGCAGGCCCGTCTCGGTCAAGCTTCGCAATATCGCGTCCGGCACGGCAGCGGACTATATCCGTTCCGGCAAGTACATCCCCGACGCCTACACTCCGTCCAACGAGCTGTGGGGAGAAATGGTCAAAGCAAGCGGCGTCAAGGCCGAGCTGATCGCGAATCGGCTTGTCGGCAACGTGCCGGGCATCGTTCTGACCCGCAGCAAATACGATGAGCTGGTCGCTCAGTACGGAACGGTGAATGTCCGCGCCGTGATCGACGCCGTTGCAGGCAACGGGCTCGCCATGGGGTATACGGACCCCTTCGCCAGCTCCACCGGCCTTAATTTCCTCGTTGCCGCGCTGAATACCTTCGACGGCTCCAATCTGCTTGGAGACAAGGCCGTTCAAGGATTCGAGCAATTCCAGGCCAATGTCCCGTTCATTGCCTCCACCACGCTTCAAATGCGGGAAGCGGCGAAGTCCGGCATGCTCGACGGGTTCGTCCTGGAGTATCAAACCTATGTCAACGCCGCAGACTTCAAGAGCGGCTACGTATTCACTCCTTTCGGCTTCAGGCACGACAGCCCGCTGTATGCCCTTGGCGAATTGCCCCGAACAAAGCTGGACATCCTCCGCGAATTCGCCAGGTTCGTCGCGCAGGACCGCTACCAGCAGTCCGCGCGGGAAAGCGGCTTTAACGGGCTTGAGGATTACCGTTCCGAGCTCCCTCTCCCGGAAGGCGGTCTGCTGTCTTCCGCACAAAAGCTGTGGAAAGAAAAGAAGGACGGGAGCAAGCCGATTGCGGCGGTGTTCGTGGCCGACGTGTCCGGGAGCATGGCGGGCGAGCCTCTGAACCGTCTCAAAGAGTCCTTGCTTCAGGGCCAGAAGTTTCTGGGCAAGGACAACAGCATCGGGCTTGTATCCTATTCCCGCGATGTCTCTATCCGCTTGCCGATCGGGAAGTACGATACGAACCAGCAGTCCATGTTTGTCGGGGCGGTGAACAGCCTTCAGGCGGGCGGCGATACGGCGACGTTCGACGGCATCGTAGTCGCCTTGAAAATGCTTCAGGACGAAATCGCCGTTAATCCCTCGGTTAAGCCGCTCATTTTCGTTCTCAGCGACGGGGAGACGAATGCAGGCTATTCCCTGAAGGACATCAAGGAGCTGATCGAAGCCTACGGAGTTCCCGTCTATACGATCGGATACAATGCCAATATTCAAGCGCTCGAAAGTATCTCCCGCATTAACGAAGCCGCGAGCCTTAACGCGGATACCGATGATGTGGTCTACAAGATAGGCAATCTGTTTAACGTGCAAATGTGAATATTAAGGAGGGTTATCATGTCCTTTTCGATGGAGGTCGTCAAGCCGGAGGAAATCAAGGCGGCTATTGAACAGGAGGTTGCTCCTGTCCCCGAGGAGCTGACCAAGCTGAAGGAGACAGCCGAGTCCAACGTCGCCGCCATTATGGCGCTGGACATCGATTCGCTGGAGAAGCGGAGGGAAATTCTGCAATCGATCGATTCGTTCGGCTTGAGCACCTTGAGAATGTCGACAGGCAAAAACGCTTTGCTGCAAATTTCGGTCGGCAACCTGTCCAAGACGGGTGACGAAGGCGGACCGGTGGCCAAAGGGCTGACCGAGCTTCAGACGCAATTAAAGGATTTGGACCCCAGTATCGTCGACTTTGCGAGAAGAGGGTTTCTCGGCAAGCTGTTCAACCCGATTCGCGCTTATTTTCTCAAGTATCAGAAAGCCGATTCCGTCATTGCGGACATCGTCGTCTCTCTGGACAAAGGACGGGCGACCCTCCGAAACGACAATACGACGCTGGAGATCGAGCAGCAGGCGCTTCGCGACCTGACCAAAAGACTGCAGCAGGAAATCCGGCTGGGGATGATGATGGATGAGCCGATCGCGCAGCAGATCGAAGCCGCCAAGCTCCGCAATGAGGATCCCGACAAAATCCGCTTCATTACCGAAGAGGTGCTGTTCCCTCTCCGTCAGCGGATCATGGACATTCAGCAGATGCTGGTCGTCAACCAACAGGGAATTATGGCTATCGAAGTCGTCATTCGCAACAACAAAGAGCTGATTCGCGGGGTAGACCGGGCGAAAAATGTGACCCTGTCCGCCTTGAAAATATCCGTAACTGTCGCAAGCGCTCTCTACAATCAAAAAATCGTCCTCAAGAAGATCGAGCTGCTTAACCAGACGACCAACGATTTGATCGCCGCCACCTCGAAAATGCTAAAAAATCAAGGCGCGGAAATTCACCGGCAATCGCTTGAAGCGAGCGTCTCCGTAGATACCCTGAAACAAGCCTTCGCCGAAGTGCTGGAAGCGCTCGATTCGATCAGCGCCTACAAGCAGGAAGCGTTGCCGAAGATGCGCGAAACGATCGATCAGTTCAGGGCGCTGGCCGATGAGGGGGAGAAGCAGATTCACCGTATGGAAAAGGGGCACAAGCTCGGGCTCTGAATCGAACCCCGGTCTGTCTAGCTTCGCGGCAAATTGCATGAATAAGGCACCCTCGCAGGGTGCCTTGGCGGTAATGCTAATTTTGCAACTCTACCTTGTTCACGATGTCCAGGAAACGAGCCTTGTCGATAGGCTTGACTACGTAGGATTTGGCTCCCAGCTTGATGGCGTCCAGCACCTGCTGCTTATGTCCGATGGCGCTGACCATGACAACCTTGGCCGCAGGATACGACTTCAGCAGCAGCTCGAGCGCTTCAATCCCGCTCATCGTGCCCATGCTGATGTCCATCGTGACGATGTCCGGCTTGGAGTTGACGTAATTCACAAGCACCTCTCGCCCATCGGCGGCTTCCGACACGACCTCATGTCCTCCGCTCTCCAGAATCGAGCGGATATTTTTCCTCATTACGGCCGAGTCGTCGACAATCATGATTTTGGCCATATCGTCCCTCCATGTTGTTCAGTGTGAGTTGAGTATCGTCGCAAGCTCCGACTCCTGCTCCATCGGGATAAACATGATCTGAAAAGACCCCTTAGCCGTGTCGAAGAATTGCGTGTAAGGCTTGGCCGATCGGGTTCGAATCTCGGCCTGGCGCGCAACGAAAATAAGCGGGTTTCCCAGATAGATTGGCAAGGGTACGCGTTCCGTCAAAGCATTGCCGCAGATCACGTTGGAGAGCTCCGCCACCACTTCGACGGCATAGTTCTTCGCTTCCTCGTCCGTCACCGGATCGATCATGTAGCTTCGGGTCAGCTCCAAGGCCAAGCCCGCCTCGAACGTCACGATGACGCCCCCTTGCACCGCTCCGCTGATCTGAATAAATGCCGTATAATCGTCCAGATTGCGCTCGGGAATTGCCATGCGAGAAGTTCTCGCGACGGGAAACCCGAGCTTCGTTACATTATCGTCCGCAGATAAGGCCAATTCCGCAAAAAAATCCGCTTCACCTTGTCCCACCGGGTACATCCTCCTCTATAGATTCGTTTGCTTCGAGCGGAAGGCTGAACGTAAACGTCGTTCCCTCGCCGGGTACGGACGCAACCTCGACCGAGCCGCCCAGCTTCTCCGTCTCCTCTTGCACCGCCGACAAGCCGACGCCTCTTCCCGAAAGCTCCGATACCGATTCGGCCGTTGTCATCTCGTCCCGGAAGATGTATGCGATCAGCTCTTCGCTCGTCAAAAGGCGGGCGGCCGACTCGGCAATGATTCCTTTCTCCACAAGCCGTTCTCGCAAGCTCTCCGAGCGGATTCCTCTGCCGTCATCCGAGATGACGACGATAAGCCGATCGCCTTGGCGCCCGAATCGCAGCGCCACCGTCCCGCACGCTTCCTTGTTCTGCAGAAGCCGCTCCTCCGAGGGCTCTATCGCATGAACGACGATATTGCGAAACACATGGATCAGCGACTGCGCGAAAGGCCGAAAACGCTGGGGGTCGACCGTCACGTCCTCGCCTTCCAGAACGACCGGGTTCAGCGGTATTCCTTGCCGCTCCGCCGCGGTCTCCAGATAGTCCCGATAATGCTCCACCAGTCCGCGGAACGGCGTATTGCGCAGCTCCCTGAGCTCGGAGAGCAGTTCGCGATGCCCGGTAGGGGCCAGCGCCTCCGCCAGCTTGTTCTCCAAGCGTCTCCACGCCCCGCGCGGGATCGACAAGGTGCTCTCCTGATTGCGTTGATACAGCATCTCCTCGCCGAGAATGTCCGTTAACGCCTTCAGATCCTCGTCTACCCAAGTGTGCAGCTCCATGATCCGAAACTCGCGCAGGCTTTCCTCTACCGACTCGTAATCCGGACTCAGCCCGATTAAGCGGATTCGCGCTTGCAGCTCGGTCTCCAATGCGTGAAGCCGGGGGACGATAAGTGGAAATTGGAGCATCGAGAAGCTTCCCTTAAAGGTATGTATTCTTTTGTAAACCGAAAGCAGCCGCTGTTCCAGTGGCAGCGGGCTTCTCAAGGCATCGACGATGCCCATCTCGCAGAACCGCCTGTATTCGGTCAGAATCTGGTTCGTCTCCTCCAGATGCGTCACGACCTGTACGACCATCTGTTGGTTGGCCCGTTCTCTCGCTATCTGCTCCTCGATCATTCGCCGCTCGGTTATATCCGTAAGGATGACCATCAGCTCGGTCGAGCTCCCGTCCGTCCCTGAGATAATCTTGTACTCCGCGCTTATGACGAGCTCCTGAAGATTCAATTCCTCGGGAAGCAGCGAGACGACCATCTCGCGCTGGAGCTCGTCCTCCTGGACGAAGACCTCCGCAGCAATGTCGGCCAGCAGCTTCGCTTCCCGCTCGTTGTCCGGATAGATCAGCTCGGGGAAGCTCGCTCCGGCGATTTCCCGACCGAAGAAGCGGACACAAGGCAAGCTGTACTCGTCCCCGACCCGCAGATCGGAGTGAACGGTGAAGAAGCCCTGCTGAGAGTAATTCAATAGATTCTGAAGCGCAGCCGTACGCGTCTCTACCGTGAGCTTAAGCTGCTCGTTCAAGCTGCCGATTCGCCCGAAGGCTTGCAGCAGCTCTTTATCCGATTGCTCGACGTATTTCGGAATGTCGTCAACCTGCTTGCCCGCCGCAACCTGCTCCAGCATGGCCGTCAGGTGTCGAAGCGGACGAACGATTCGGTTCCGCAGCAGATAAGCGACCAGAACGAGCAGAAAGGCGAGGCCGAATGCGGAATACAGCGCGAGCTTATTCAAAGCGCTGACCGTTTCCATGGACGAGCCCGATTGGCTTTGCGTATAGAGTCTGCCGATCGTCCTTCCGGTCATGTCCTTAAACGGAACAGCGGACTGGGTCACGGACAAGCGGTCATGTTTGACGAGCTCTGCCGGCTCTCCTACCGGAAGCTTCCCGTAAATCTCGCGCAGGACTTCCAAAGTCAACATGTCCGTGGAGGACAGAAACTGGCCGGAAGCCAGCTCCAGCGCCAGCTGCGCCTGAAGCGTATCCTGCACGCGAGCCATATCCCGTTCGTTCAGATAATGTCCCGTTACGAGCAAACCCGCCGTGCCGTTCTCCCCGGTATCTCCCGTCACTTGCGATACGGCCACAACCGCCAAGCCTTTGGACGTATCAAGCAGACCGGAGAAGGTCTTCTCCTCTCCGAATCTTTCCAGCAGATGCGGAACCTCGATCCGGTTCTGAAACTGCTCCACGTCCCCGGCCTGGACGAGAATTCGCCCCTCCAGATCCGCTTCCGCGACGAAGTCGATATTCGGAACGACCCGGGGCATATCTCCAATATTCCGCTCCAGCCATTCCATGTCCCGGCTGAGCAGCGCCTGCCGATTGGCTTCCCAATAGCCATTCGTGATCGTTACGCCCAGGATCGTCTCTCCCAGCGACTCTATCGATCTCTGCGCTACGTAATTGGTCTGCAATTCTTTCTCGTAGGCCGACTCTTTCAGAGCGCCCGTAATCGTAATATAGAAATAGGCGGTCACGGAAATTCCGGGGAGGACGACAAGCAGGAAAATCCATATCATCATTTCGGAAGTTAAGGAACGCCGTTTAGAGCTGTGCCGCACGTGGAACTAGCCTCCTGCACGTTTGTCGAAACGCGTTGCTATTTTCCACATTATTGTAGCATAGGGTTCGGCCCGGTGGACATCACAAGCTTCTCGACAGCTTAAGAACTTCCAGAAGGCTGACCCGGCGCTGCGTTTGATCCTCGTACAGCCAAGGCTCGCGGATATGATCAATGAATAGGACGCCGTTCAGATGATCGATCTCATGCTGGATGCAGCGTGCCAGGAACCCCTCGCCCTCCAGCTCGATCCTCTCTCCGCTGCGGTTCAGAGTGGCGATCTTGACGTAATTCGCCCGTTTTACGAAGCCGTGATAGCCGGGATACGACAAGCAAGCCTCCGCTCCCTCTTGCTCTCCGCTCGCTTCCAGGATCTCCGGGTTGATCAGCTCGATCAAGCCTTCCCCGCAATCCATGACGATTACGCGTCTGAGTATGCCGACCTGAGGAGCGGCTAATCCGGCGCGACCATCGGAAGCATAGAGCGTTTCCGCCATATCGTCCAGCAGCTTGACGACCTTCGGCGTGATTTCGTCAACCTCTCTCGCTTTCTTGCGGAGAACAGCTTCCCCGAACGGCAATATCGTCAATACGGACATTATTCATCATGCCCCTTTCTTCTGAGTGGGAGAGGTATACACCCAAAGCTCGCCGGGCGAGCAGTCCAGCGCCGTGCACAGGGCATCCAGCGTATCGCCTTTCATCTGCTTAGGCTGACTGTTCATCAGCGCGCTGAGCGACGGAGCGGACAAGCGATAACCGGCTTTCTCCTGAAGCAGTCTGAGCAGCTCGGCTCCCGAGTCTATCCCCTTCTCCAGCATCACCTTGCGCAGCACCCATTCCAGCATTGCGGTTCCCCTCCATATTTTCCGATTAGGCGTAACCCTCATTATTTAGGCGTTACCTAATATAGCATGAAATCCGGCGCCTCACAATATCAACCAGAATCGCGCATGTCCCTCTCTATCCTTTGAAGACTTTAACAATTCTAATGATTTATTCTAGCTCGGATCTGGTTACATACATCTCAGCAACACATCATCAGCAACAACAGAGAGGGGAACACCCGCATGGAAAACCGTTCGACGAAAAAAAGAAGACTACCCTTGCTCCTGACCGCCACGATGGGCATCGCCCTGCTATTCGGCGCCACAGCCTGCAATAGCAGCAACAACAACGGGGGCTCCGATACGAACGTAGAGAGCAATTCCCCTGACGCCAGCGTGCCCGTTACAGGGACGGAAGCCCCGGAGGCTACTCCAAGCGCCTCGCCGAGCGCTCCCTGAGGAACGAAGAGGAGCGGCTGTCATAGCCCCGAACGCGCAGTCGTTGCCGTTCGGGGCTTTACGCGAAGCGGCGCCTAGGCCTAATAGAGCGACTCGGACGACCACGCGCCCGGCAGCGGCAAATCCGGCAGCGTTGGCAGCTTAAGCGCCGTTATCGCCTGCTGCAAATACGGCGGGGCATAGCGGAAGGGCTCTTCGCTCCCTACCGTTTCCCGCGGCAGTCCATCCAGATCGTCCCCCAACCGAAGCAACGTCTGGAGGTCGCGTCCGTACAAAGAAGCATCCCATCGAATGCGCGACAGGAGGTCGAAGACGACCGCGATCGGAACGCCGCTGGCGGCCGAGATCGTCTCCGATGCCCTGGAGGGCTCGTGCCGCATGTAGGCATGCGCTCGTAAATGCGCCTTCAAATAGGCAACCACGATATCCTCGTTATCCTCGGCCCAGCCTCTGTCCGCCATCAGGCCCGTCAAGTAATCCCCTCCGAACTCCTCAGACGCGACAGGCACCGCTCTCCCCGTCGCTTTCGCCCAGCTCAGGTAGGGCTCCCACATCATGCTCGCTCCCGCCTGCCCCGTTACGATTCCCTTGTAGCAGTCGCTCATGTTCCGATGAATAACCGGCGCGGAACCGATCTCGTTCGCCTTAAGCCAGTCCCGAAGTCTGCGGGAAGCGCTGGAATGTCCGACCGTCAGGATCGGAAGCCCCTGCCATTCCGTCTGCCTCCTACCCGAATGGCGGTTAGGCACGACTAAGGAAATGCCTTCTCCGTCGGTCGTTTTACCGTCGAATGCCAGGAACAGCGGCTGAAATCGCGGCAATATCCGGCCCAGAGCCATACCGGCCATCATTGGATAGTCCCCAATCGACGCAATGTGCGCCTGTCCCGAAATCAGATCCTCCACGAGCTCCATCCCATTCGGAGCGTTATACCAGAGCACCCGATACTCTCCCGAAGGTCCGAGCTTGCGCAGCTCCTCCTCGAAAAAACCGAGCTTGCGGATGATCAGCGGGCTCCATAACAAGGCTGCTCCGCTTTGATAACCCACCCGGATCGTCCGACCGGGGCCTGGAGCTTGTGAAGGGGGAGCGACCGGGCGAATTTGGGCATGCAGCCGCACCCAAGCGTGCAGTTGCTGTTTGTCGAACCAGACTTCCTTGCCGATTTTGATGTGGGGAAGCTGCTTGGCCTTGCGCCAACGATCGATGGTCGCCCGACTGATTCCCAGAATGTCCATCGCTTCCTGCAAGCTCAGAAGATCGAAGCGGTCGTCGCCCATGGATCTCTCCTCCTTATTCAATATACAACTAATTTAATAGGAATTATTGGATATTAAGATCATAAACGATATCCCTCAGGACTTCAATTAAAATGAACCCCCAATGCCAATTCCTCATTGTTCCTCATTGCTCCTCATCTTTCCTCAACGTATTGACACTCCACAACCCGGATGCTACCTTTTAACAAAACAAAGTAAATTAATTGGAATTATTGGATTTAAGCACTCAAAACTGAGAGGCAGGAAAAGAACATGAAAAACACCAGTCGCGTTACCGGAACAAGAACAAGAGGCAGAACGATTTTCTCGCTTATCCTGACAGCGGCTCTCGCGCTCTTATCCGCTTGCGGCTCCGGAGCATCCAATGCCGGCTCAGAAAGCGTAAATTCGACAAGCTCCTCCGGCCCCAAGGAATCGGCCGGCCAAACGATTCGAATCGGATACCAGAAATACGCTTCGGTGAATGTCCTGAAGGAAAAGGGAGGCCTGGAAGAGAAGCTGCAGGCCATTGGCTACAAGGTCGAATGGACGCAATTTCCCGGAGGCCCGCAGCTGCTGGAGGCGATGAACGTCGGCAGCATCGACTTCGGCAATGTCGGGGAAGCTCCGCCGATCTTCGCGCAAGCCGCCGGAACCCCGCTTGTGTATCTCGGCCACGCGCCCGCCAGTCCGAAGGCGGAAGCGATCCTGGTGCCGGAGAACTCTCCGATCAAGAGCGGAGCGGATTTGAAGGGCAAGAAGGTCGCTTTGAACAAGGGCTCCAACGTTCACTATCTGCTCGTGAAATATTTGGAGAGGGAAGGGCTGAAATACTCGGATATCGAAGTCGTGTTTCTTCCTCCCGCAGACGCGAGAGCCGCATTCGAGACAGGCAGCGTGGATGCGTGGGTCATCTGGGAGCCGTTCTATTCCGCAGCCCAGCTGGCCACGAAAGCCCGTGTGCTGGCGAACGGAGAAGGACTCGTCGATAACTACGAATATTATTTGACCACTCGTCAGTTCGCCGAGAACGGCAAGGCGGCGATCGAGGTTCTGCTTCAGCAATTGGAGGAATCCGACCAATGGGCCCAGGCTAACCCTTCGGAGGTGGCCCGCTTACTCGCTCCCGCGCTTGGGCTGGATATCCCTACCCTCGAGCAGGCGCTGTCCCATCGCGGCTTCGGCGTCCTGCCGATCACCGACGAGATCATCGCCGCGCAGCAGAAAATTGCGGATGTTTTTCTTGAATTGCAATTAATCCCTTCGGCCATCGACATTAAAGATGCGGTTCTGAGATAAGGAGGAACATTCGATGAACGTTTTCTGGTTCATTCCCTCGCACGGGGACGGCAGATATCTGGGAAGCGCGGAAGGCGCGCGCACGGTCGATCACGATTACATCCGGCAAATCGCCCAAGCCGCGGACCGGCTCGGCTACCATGGCGTCCTCGTCCCTACCGGCAAAGCCTGCGAAGACGCCTGGATCGCCGCAGCCTCTCTCATCCCGGTCACCCGGCGACTGAAATTTCTGGTCGCCGTTCGTCCCGGTCTGATGTCCCCGTCCGCGGCGGCCAGAATGGCCGCTACGTTCGACCGCTTCTCGGACGGCCGGCTGCTTGTCAACGTCGTCACGGGCGGCGATCCTCACGAGCTGGCCGGGGACGGAATCTTCCTTTCCCACGAGGAACGCTACGAACAGACCGACGAGTTCATGACGGTGTGGCGACGGCTGATGCAGGGGGAACAAGTCACTTACAACGGCAAGCATGTCAGGACGGAGGACAGCCAGCTTCTATTCCCTCCGCTTCAGAAGCCGTACCCTCCCGTTTATTTCGGAGGCTCCTCACCGGCAGCTCAGAGCATCGCCGCCGAGCATGTCGACTTCTATTTAACTTGGGGAGAGCCTATCGAGGATGTCGCCAACAAAATCGCAGAGGTGCGCGCCCAAGCAGAGAAGAAAGGACGGCAAGTCCGCTTCGGTATTCGTCTGCACGTCATCGTCAGGGAAACCGAACAGGAGGCCTGGGCCGCCGCGAACCGTCTGATCAGCCGACTCGACGACGATACCATAGCGGAGGCCCAGAGTATCCTGGCCAGGTACGATTCCGTGGGGCAGAGGCGCATGTCCGAGCTCCACAAGGGGGACCGCTCCGCGCTCGTCATTGCGCCGAATTTGTGGGCGGGCATCGGGCTTGCGCGCGGAGGCGCCGGCACCGCGCTGGTCGGCAGCGCCGAAGCGGTCGCAGCTCGCATGCGCGAGTACTTCGAGCTTGGCATCGAGACCTTCGTTCTGTCCGGCTACCCCCATCTGGAGGAGGCTTACCGGGCAGCTGAGCTCCTGTTCCCGCTCCTGCCGGTCAAGTCCCACGAACCGCTCGCCCCCCACGGCTCGCTGGAGGCTGTCGGAGAGCTCATTGCCTACAACAAACCGCCGCGCAAAGTAACCGGACCGCAAGCGGGAACGGGAGGAACGCTTCATGAGCGGGCTAAGTAGAGTGACGAAGAGCCGGCTCGCGCCGATTTACTTGCCCGTGCTGATCCTGCTTGTGTGGCAGCTGCTCGGACAGCTCGGTTATCTATCCGGGCGGACATTGCCAACGCCGCTCAAGGTAGCCGAAGCCGGAGCCTCTCTCATCCGTTCGGGGGACATTTTCCAGCATATCTGGGACAGCACGAGAAGAGCCTTCATCGGTCTCGCGATCGGAGGAGGAATCGGCTTCGCGCTCGGACTGCTCAACGGTATGTCGGCCGCAGCCAACCGGCTGCTCGACACGACGCTGCAGATGGTTCGCAATGTGCCCCATCTCGCCTTGATTCCGCTCGTCATTCTCTGGTTCGGCATCGAGGAGACGGCGAAAATTTTTCTGGTCGCGCTCGGCGTCTTTTTCCCTCTGTACATCAATACGCTGCACGGAATCCGTTCGATTGATCCCGGCCTGATCGAGATGGCTAAGGTGTACGGGCTTAAAGGCTTTGCTCTCTATCGCGAGGTCATATTGCCCGGAGCCGTAGCCTCGATTCTGGTGGGCTTGCGGTTCGCCCTCGGGTTCATGTGGCTGACGCTTATCGTCGCCGAGACGATCTCCGCCCATTCCGGAATCGGCTATCTGGCCATGAATGCGCGGGAGTTCATGAGGACCGACATCGTCGTGTTCGCGATTCTGCTCTATGCCGCGCTTGGCAAGCTGTCGGACATCGCCGCCAAGCAGCTGGAGACCAGGCTGCTGCAATGGAATCCGAATTATTCGAATCGATAAGCGAAAGGAGAACGCATCATGAGCAAGTGGATCGGGGCCCATATCGGAGTTAGCGGCGCATCCAGGAGATTTGCGGCCAAGGAGGTGCTTCGGGACATCCGTCTCGACATTCCCGCCGGCCAGTTCGTCGCCATTGTCGGGAGAAGCGGCTGCGGCAAAAGCACGTTGCTCCGATTAATGGCCGGTCTGGATACCCCCACGGAGGGGAAGCTCCTGATTGACGGCGAAGCGGTCAGCGGCATTCGCGAGGATGTGCGAATGCTATTCCAGGATGCTCGGCTCCTCCCCTGGAAAAGGACCGTTGCCAATGTGCAGATAGGCGCAAGAACGCGAGACAAGGAGCAAGCGCTTCAAGCGCTGGACCAGGTCGGTCTGGCCGATCGGGCAGAGGCATGGCCCGGCATTCTGTCCGGCGGCCAGCGCCAGCGCGTGTCCTTGGCCAGGGCGCTGGTGAGCTCTCCGAGGCTGCTGCTGCTTGACGAGCCCCTTGGCGCCTTGGATGCCTTGACCCGTATTGATATGCAACGGCTGATCGAATCCCTATGGGAGCGGCAGCGCTTCACCGCCATATTGGTGACGCACGATGTCAGCGAGGCAGTCGCATTGGCGGATCGCGTCGTTCTGATTGAGGAGGGGAAGATCGCGATGGATATCAAGATTACGCTGGATCGCCCCAGAGAAAGGGACAGCAGCTTTATTTATTTCGAGAAGCTGATTCTGGATCGGATACTCGATCTTGGCGGCGATTCCCCCAGATACAAGAAGGCGACCTATTCCATCTGAGAATGGAGGAGGACGCCTGAAAATCTCCTTGTAAGGAAGGGACAGAGAACGCCGTCCCGCTATTTGAAAAACACCGGCAAGTAGGGCTTGTTTTTCTCCAGCATCTCTTCCAGCAGCACTTTGGCAATCCGCACGGAAGGCACCAGAGGATGACTGGCCATCGCTTGCAGCGCAAGCTGCCGATCGCCCGTCACGGCCGCCTCGATGGTCAGCCTCTCGTAGGTTTTCACCGCCTGAATCAGACCTTTGGCCTGCTCCGGCACTTTCGTAACGGGAAGCGGAAGCGGTCCCTTGCCCGTCACGACGCAATTGACCTCAATAACGGCGTCCTGCGGCAAGAAATCGAGGATCGCGCCGTTCGCAACATTCAGCGTCTGAATGTCCCGCTTGTCGTTATGCAACGAGGCCATCAGGTTGACGGCGGCCTCGGAATAATAAGCGCCCCCGCGCAGCTCCAGCTGCTTGGGCTTCTCCTCCAAGGCCGGGTCCTCGTACAGCTCGAACAATTCGTCCTCCACTCGCTTTACCACCTCTGCCCGCGTTCCCTTCGCCTGGAGGGCTTCCAGCTGTTCCGCCAGCATCGCGTCGGTAAGGTAGAAGTACTTCAAGTAGTAGGAAGGAAAGCCGCCCAGCCCCCGCAAGAAATCCAGATCCCATTCCGTAGCCGGAACGTTCTTCCCGGAATAATCCTCGCGCTGTCCGAGGAGCTCGGTCAGCTTGTCTTCCCCGTTTACTTCAATGCGCGTAACCCAGTGCAGATGGTTCAGTCCGACGAATTCGGTGTACAGCCGCTCCGAGGTCGTATACCTCTGGCTCAGCCACTTGTGCAGCCCGATCGGCGCATTGCACAGCCCGATGCTGTTCACCTTCGAATAGCGCGTAATCGCTTCCGTGACCATGCCCGCGGGATTGGTGAAATTCAGCAGCCAAGCCTGCGGGGCCAGCTCCTCGATATCCTTGCAAATGTCGAGCAGCACCGGAATTGTGCGCAGCGCCTTCATCATGCCGCCCGGCCCCGTCGTTTCCTGCCCGATCACGCCGTAGGCATTCGGGATACGCTCATCCCATTTGCGCGCTTCGAGCAGACCTACGCGCATCTGCGTAGAGACGAAATCGGCGCCTTCAATGGCTCGGCGACGATCCAACGTCAAGCGCACCTCTATCGGCAGCCCCGATTTGGCCACCATGCGCTTAGCCAGCTCGCCGACGATCTCCAGCTTGCGCCTCCCCTCTTCGATGTCGACGAGCCACAGCTCCCTTACCGGCAATTGCTCGTAATTCCGGAGAAAGCCTTCGACGATCTCCGGCGTATAGGATGAGCCTCCTCCGATGACGGCGATCTTCAGTCCTTTGGATACTGCCACAGTTACCCGCCTCCCTGAGTATGCCTTAATTGAAGCTCGTTCCGGAGTGAGCGCGCAATCGTTCCCGAAACTGCCTGGTTAGCGTTGCGCCATTCGATTCCGCGGCCAGCCACAGCGCCCCCACGACAGGCTCATCCTCCAGCCGAACGAGGCTGGCTCCGGGAGCCGCCGCCTGGACGGCCTCCCGAATGTAGCGAAGGACGAAGTCCCCTTCTCCCCGAGTGAGGATGCTGCCCGCCAGCACAACCTCGAAGCTCTCCTCTGCCATGCCCAGCCGTTCGATGACGGCTTGCGCCGCTTTCCCCAGCTCGATCCCTTGCCGCCGCAGAATGTCCTTCGCCGCCTCGTCATCCCGGCCGGCCGCCTGAAAGAGCAGCTTCGCCAGACGCGCCGGGGGCGATCGGTGATGATCCAAATAGTCGTTGAACATCGCCTCCACGCTGTCGTAGCCCAGGTCATCCAGCACCAGCCGCGTGAGAAGCGTCGGACCTTCCCTTCCATCCCATGCGCGAATAACGGTGCGGAACGCCTCCTCGCTCAGCGACGCTCCGCCTCCGAAATCGCCGTGCAAGTACGAGAAGCCGCCGCATTGATAGAAATCCCCCTGCAAGTTCACACCGGCGCTGTTCGTTCCGGTGCCGCAGATCAGGACGACTCCGCAGCGTCTATCCGTCCCTGCCCGAAGGGCGATCATCGTATCGCAGGCAATCGCGTGCCTCGCGAAGCCAAGCCTCGCGATCATCGGACGCAATATCCGGAAGTCCGCCTCCCGGTCGGCTCCCGCCAAGCCGAAATAGGCGAATGCGATCTCCTCCCGCGTCAGCCCCGCTTGCCCCAAGGCGCCCTCCACCGATTCGCGAATATGGCGTTCGGCTCTTTCCGCCCCCGTCTGATGATTGCCGTTCCCGCTTCTTCCGGCTCCGACAATATTCCCGTGTTCGTCGGCGATTAGCGTATACGTCTTGCTGCCGCCTGCGTCTACTCCCAAATAATAGCTCATGACCTCACTCCCGGCCGTTATCGAACATCCTCTGCTTTCGTTGCGTTGTTTCCCGTACCACCAGCTTAGGCTCAACCAGCACCGTGCGCTTCGGGCCTGCGGAGTCCTTGATCGTCTCCAATAGCAGCTCCGCGCCCGCCTCGCCGATCCTGTCCGCAGGCTGACGCACGGTAGTCAGCGGAGGTCGGAATTGCGAAGCGAACGTCTGATCGTCGTAGCCTACGATCGACAGCTCCTCGGGAATCCGAACGCCGCGGAGCATACACGCGTTCATGACGCCCAGCGCGATATGATCGTCGGCGGCGAACACCGCAGAGGGCAGCTTGCCCGTATCGATCCATCTCATAGCCGTGTCGTAACCGGTCGCGATCTTAAAGCTCCCCCGCTCGACGACATAAGGGTCAAGATCGGCCTCGGCCAATGCGGCTAGATAGCCGCGCTCGCGTTCTCGGCTGCTTAGAAACAGATCCGGGCCGGCGATATGCGCGATCTCGCGATGGCCCAGATCGATCAAGTGCTTCGTAGCCTCGTATCCGCCCTTGAAATTGTCGACGACAACCGAGGAGACCTCGGGATAGGGCTTCGAGTTGTCGATGAGAATAAACGGAATCCTCTTTTTCTGCAGCTCCTGTACATATTCGCTTTCATCTACAGGTGACAGCAGAATGACCCCATCCACCCGGTCCTCCTGGTATAAGGAGCGCTGAAACGCCTCCGCCGTGCTGCCCGAAATCGTCAAAGCGAGGAAGTACCCGCTAACCGCCAGCCGATCGTTCAGCTCCTTCACGACTGCATCGAGGAAGGAGTCGTCCAGCGTCGTCAGCGACAGACCGATAATCCCCGTCTTGCCGCGAGCCAGACTGCGCGCGGAAGCGTTCGGATGGTAACCCAGCTCTCTCATCGCCTGAAGCACTTTCTCCCGATTTTTCGCCCTGACGGAGCTGGCTTGGTTGAGCACTCTCGATACCGTGACTACGGATAAACCCGACCTCTTGGCTACATCAAAAATATTGACCTTCACCCTCATACGCTCCTGTGCGAAAAACAAAATGTGTCTTTAACGTATCACATTCCGGTCGAAACTTCAGCATAAGCCAAGCATATGGCCTTGTCTCTTGTCGAAAGTTAAAGCGCTTTAACTTTTGGTTTAATTATAATACATGAGAGCAAGCAGCGGAAGCCCTACATTGACAGAGCTCCGCAAACAATTGGAAAATAGAAAGAAGAAGCCATCGCCGCCACTTGGGAGGAATCATCTTATGGAATTTACAGGCCCTTTGCATTTAAAAGCCGGTGCCATTCAGGAAGTGGCGCCTTACCTGAAGGAAAGCGGATATGCCCGGATTGCCCTCGTCGCAGACGAACGCACGCGCGCCGTCGCGGGGGATTGGCTCCATGCCGCCGTCTCCGAGGCAGGCTTGCACAGCCGGATGACGCTCATCGAACCGAACGGTCAAGGCGACGTGATCGCAGACGAGGCTTCTCTCGTCCAGCTGATCCTGCAGCTTCGGCAAGACGCCTCGGAGATTGTCGTCGCCGCAGGCTCCGGTACGCTGCACGATATTGCGCGCTTCTGCGCTTACGCCTTAGGCATTCCGTTCGTATCGGTACCCACCGCGCCATCGGTGGACGGCTTTAACTCCGTCGGCGCTCCCCTGATCCTGCGCGGCGACAAGCAGACCATCGCCGCCATCGGCCCTGATGCGATATTTGCCGATCTGGATATTTTGACGAAGGCGCCCGACGCCATGATTGCCGCAGGTTTCGGCGACATGCTGGGCAAGTACACCTCGCTGTTCGATTGGACATACGGCAGCCTCACAGCCGGAGAGCCCTTCTCCCGCGAAGTGTTCGAGCGGACCGAACGCGCCCTGCTGCAATGCGTCGAGCATTGCGAGGAGATCGGCAGCCGAAGCCATCGGGGAATCGAGACGCTTATGCGCGCGTTGCTGGAATCCGGCTTCGCGATGCTGCAATTCGGGCAATCGCAGCCCGCCTCGGGCGCGGAGCACCACCTGTCCCATTATTGGGAGCTCGAATGGCTGCGCTCGGGCAGAAGACAGCTGCTGCACGGCGCGAAGGTCGGAGTGGCCTGCGCCCTTCTGTCGGATCGCTATCACGAGCTATGGGAGTCCGAGCCCTCGCTCTTCCCGGCACAGCATCGCGAAGAGCTTGGCGCCGCCATCGGCCGCGTCCCGAAGGGCAGCCGGCTTCGCGAGCTGCTCGCGAAGGTAGGCGGTCCGACCGTGCCGGAGCAGCTCGGCATCGACCCGGAGCTACTGACGAGAAGCATGAGGGAAGCCCCCCTCCTGCGCCCCGGCCGATACACGCTGCTCCGAGCCTTTAACGAACGTTCGTAGCCTAAGCTTCGAACGAAAGAAGGGTCTCCCCGTTGCGCCTTGGTATTTCGGCGCAACGGGGAGACCCTCTGCTTAAGGTCGAATCTCGATTAGAGTGCTTGCAGACGGCGGATTCTCTCTTCCAGATCCGGGTGAGTAGAGAACAGCGCGCTGCGCTTCTTCCCGTTGATCTGCAAGGTGGAGATGGCGGTCTGTTGGCTGTCC
The DNA here is from genome assembly GCF_042651945.1 of Cohnella boryungensis. Classification (NCBI taxonomy): domain Bacteria; kingdom Bacillati; phylum Bacillota; class Bacilli; order Caryophanales; family Paenibacillaceae; genus Cohnella; species Cohnella boryungensis. Next base: position 295,709 of record NZ_JBHSED010000013.1, read on the forward strand.
TTCATGCGCTCTTGGTAGGCTTGAAGCCCCCGCAGGGCATGAATCATCTTATCCTTGCCGGCCAGATGCGCACCGCCCGCGTCGGCATGGAATTCGCGATATCTGGAGTACGCCAGAACGACTAGGCTTCCCAGAATCGAGAAGACGATCTGGAAGACGATCACAGCGATGAAATGAACGATGGGCGCGATCTCATCCTTGACGAACCGGGAAACCGCCCAAGCGGCAATACGGGACAGGAACACAACGAACGTATTCACGACGCCTTGCAGCAGCGTCATCGTCACCATGTCGCCATTGGCGACGTGAGCAACCTCGTGGGCGATGATCGCTTCTACCGCATTCGCGTCCAGTTCATCCAGCAATCCGGTCGATACGGCCACAAGCGAACGCTTCCTGGATGGCCCCGTAGCGAAGGCGTTGACCTCGTGGGATTCATAGATTCCCACCTCCGGCATGTGCGTCAAGCCTGCGGAGCGCGACAGGCGATGAACCATATCGATAATCTGGCGCTCTCCGTTGGAGAGATTCGGATTGTTCGGGTTCAGAACATGAACCTTCATCATCCACTTGGCAACCCATCTCGACATGGCCAGAGAGATGAAAGCTCCCGTGAAGCCTACGATCGCACTGAATATAAGCAGCGAACGCATGTCGATTCCGCCGGACTCGTTCAAGTAAGAGCCGACTCCGAATACGGAGAAGATAATGCCGATCGTCAGCATAACTAGTATGTTTGTCAAAATAAACAATAAGATTCTCTTCATAGTGTCCTCCTACTCATGATAGGTGCTTCATTCCCATGTCCTACCTGATTATATCGTATTTTCCGGGAATACAGAATCAAATTTTCCGACCGGACGCCTTCGCCGCAGCCTTAATTACATTTACGAGAATGAGCCGCTTCTAGTTTCAAGAAATTAACGACATCCCCATACACAACAGAAGGAGGACGGCTGTACGCCGTCCCCCGCCTCTTATCTCTTGCGGCCGAAGCCCTCTTCCTTCAAGTAGGCTTCCGCTTCCTCCCGGCTCTCGAAGGCCATCTCCAGGCTCAAGCCCGAGAACACATACCACATCTCGTCCTCAAACTTCAGCACAAGCTCCTGGCTCTCCGAATCCCTCCAGGTCTCCTCATCGCCCTCTCTCCAGGAGGCCTCTCCGGTCAAGGATTGAATGGAACGCTTGACGAGCTCCCGCAGCTCTTCGGCGGAGAAATCGCGGACGTTCACGAATCCCTTCTCGTCTGCGGCAACCCCTTCAAGCTCGCCGGCGTATACATAACCGTTGCCATTCGGGTGAAAGTGGAAGCCTACGTTTTTCTTGTCCGTCACACTTCGTTCATAGTGAAAGTTGACCCGCCCCAGCGACACGTTCTTGCGTTCCAATTCCGGGAAAGCTTCCATAATCGCCAGCTTCTCTTGAAAACTCAACATCCGTTCATCCGCCTCGTCTATTCGTTTTGCTGGAATTATACCCTATTCGGGCACCGGGAGAAAGCTTCGCCGTCACCCTAAGCTCCCCGCTCCTGCGGAAGCGGCGTGCGCTTCATCCCGCAGTTCTCTCTCCCGAGCCGCCCGTCAGGCCGTCATCCTCTTCGTCACGAGTGAATTTCTTCTCGATCCATTTACTGATCCACAGCGACAGACCGACAAACAGCACAACGTAGACCAGCTCGATGGGACGCTCGACGAATCGCATGAAGTCGTGGCCGATGATCGACACGGACATGACCATAATGGCTTTGCCGAACAGAATGGCGATGAAGAACGAGCGCAGTCTCATCTGCGCGATCGCCGCGGCAATGTTAATGACGACGAACGGCCCCACCGGAAAAAGACTAAGCAGAAATACGTAGCTGAACGCGTTGCGCCGAATCCAGGTCAGGCTCTTCTGCACGTTCGGCTTGCGGGCAAAGCGGACGAAATAGGGATGCCCGGCAATCCGCCGCACGACCGCGAAGGTGACGAGACAGCCGCTGACGATTCCGATCCAGGAATACAAGAAGCCCAGCCACAGCCCGTAAACCGCCGCATTGACACCGACAATAAGAATCGTGGGCAGCGGCGGCACGAACGACTTCATGAACGTCAGGGCAATGCCCGGAAACGGTCCGAACGCCCGGTAGGATTCCAGCAGCTTTGTCAGGTTCTCCTCCGTCAGGTTGGCAAGAATATCCGATAGGCTCATATTGCGATTGCACCTTTTCCGATTCACGTTAATGTGCCTATTATACCACTACTCCGGCCCGGCTACTTCAACTCAAATCCGACAATCCTCGTAATTCGCGCATCCTTCCCTTGGAGCTCCTCAGCTTGAAGAGCATCCCCTTCGGCTCCTCCTCATAGGCTATACGGGTGGAGAAGGGAGAATGAACCTGAATGAGCTTCCATACCGTCTACATCGGCAACGGCCGATTGCTGTGCAGAACCGGCTACGGCGGCAAATTGCTGCTTCCCTCGGACGATTTGAGCCTGACGCCGGAAATCGCGCTGGCCGGAGACATTGAGCTTCCGCTGGCCCGATATTTCTTGAATCACGTACGGCCGGGCCACCGCGTCCTCGATATCGGAGCAAACATCGGTTATTTCTCGGTGCTGCTCGGCATGCTCGTCGGCCCCGAAGGAAAACTGTGGGCTTACGAGCCTTACCCGGAGCTGAATGCCTTCCTCTTCGACAATCTGTCGATTAATTACTTGCACGACAGAACGGAGGTGGTGGCGAAGGCGGCTTATTCCTCTCAAGCTACCCTGGCCTTCCATGCTTCCCGAAAATTTATGGGCAACAGCTCGCTTCACGAGCCTTCCCCCGCCTATCTCCGGCACTACCGGGACGAATTCCGGGAGCTTAGGGTCGAAGCGGAGCCGCTCGATGCGAGAGCCGAGGAATTCGGCGTAATCGACTTCGCCAAGCTCGATATCGAGGGAGGAGAATACCATGCTCTGGTCGGAATGGAAGGTCTCCTTCCCGATCGCGTCCGTCATCTCGTCTTCGAGCTTAATCGGCCTCTGCTCGCCGAGGATTGGGAGCCCTTCTGCTCGCTTTTGCGCCGATACCGCGACGATTACGGCAAGCGCTTCGCCCTGCTGTCCGCCGAAGGGCTGCCGGTCCCGATCGAGCTCGAGCGCTTGCTGGCCAAGACCGGCTACCCTTTCGCCCTCATATACGACTAGGTCTCCGCCCCGAGCTCCTGCGCGGCTTTCGGGACCCTACGCGCACGACAATGGCCGCCTTCTCCGCATATTGCGGCATGAAGGCGGCCATTGATCTTGCAGGCTCCGACCCGCGGCCGATTACGGCTCGCGATCCTTAAGCTGCTTGACGTAGCTGTCGGACAGATTAAGCAGCCTCAACGCGCGATCGTACTCGTCTTGCGTAGCATTCAGCTCATCATCGGCCTCGCGTCCGTCAAACGGATAATTCGTGCCGTCCTCGAACGCGTTGCCGGGAATAAAGATGCCGGTATCGGTTACGATCGATCCGGTCGGCAGGAAATGTCTCATCGGCAGAACGTTGGCGCCCGAATTAAGCAAATCCTGGCCGAAATGAATCTGATGCTCCAACGAAATGCCCGTCAAATTCGCAATCGTCGGCAGAATATCGATCTGTCCTCCCGTCCGCTCGATCACTTCGGGGTAGGTTACGCCCGGAGCATGAAGGATCAGAGGAATGTTAAACATATCCGTATAGCCGTATTCGTGACCGATAAGCTGCTGCATAAGCGCTTTTTCGTCGCTATCCAACGAATACACCGGCAATCCCTGATGGTCGCCATAGATGAGCACAATGCTGTCGTCCAACATGCCGCTGCCCTTCAACTGGTCGATGAACTGGCCGAGGGCGTAATCGGAATAATTTTGCGCCTGAATGTATCTCCCTACCAGAGAGCCTTGCATCTCCTCGGAAAGCTTCATGCGGACTTTGGATTCAGGCAGACTATAAGGGTGATGAGAGCTCATGCTCAGAATTTGGGCATAGAACGGCTTGCCCTCCGCCTTCATTCTCTTCAGCTGCTCGAACGTCTTGGCGTACAGCACCTCATCGGACGCTCCGAAGGCGACATGATCCTCATCTCCGAAATAGCTCCTGTCGTAATATTGCTCCCAGCCCAGCGCTTGATATAGCTCGACCCGGTTCCAGAACTGTACCTCGTTCGTATGGAAAGTCGCCGTTTGATAGCCTTGGGCGGCGAGCAGCTTCGGCAGGCTCGGCAGCTCTTTCTTGACGTTATTCTCCGTGGCCGCCTCGTGCCTTGGAACGTAGAGGGAGGTGTTGACGACGTATTCGGCGTCCGAAGTCGTTCCGCGCCCGACCGACGTGTAGAACCGGTTAAACCGGAAATCCGTCCCGGCCAGCTTGTTCAGATTCGGCGTGACCTCCTGTCCGTCCACTTCTAGCCCGATGAGGAAATTTTGCATCGATTCCATCTGGATGACGATGACGTTCTTCCCCTTGGCCGCTCCGAAATAACGGGGCGTCTCCGCAGCCGTGGCTCCCTTCAAGCGATCAATCGCGTCCTGCGTAATCTGCGACATTTCCACGATTTCCTCGTCTGCCTTGTCGTCTGCGAAGATCGTGTAAAATTCATAATTCAGAATGCCCATCTCTTCGGCCTGCTTATTCTCGTTCATGCTGGCGCGGTTCGGCCAAATGCTGAAGAAGCAAAGCACGACCGACACGAGGAACAGCACCGACAGCGCCGTGCGGCTGATCGGTCTCAGGTGTCTCTGGAGATGCTTATGAATGCCCTTCCCCTTGAATCTAAGCCACAGCGGTATCGCGAGCAGCACGAGGATATCCATGAATACAAGCAAATAATAAGGGTCCATCAGGGAATAGGTGCTCTCTCCGACCTTCGTTACTTTGTCCGCCTGACTCAAAGCGTGATAGGTCACGATGACCCCATAATACTTGTAATACATGAGCACGGTAAAATAGAGCAGCGTAAAAAGCAGATTCGCAATCGTGTAATACAGCAGCTTCCTTTTCGTCGCAAAAAATTCTATCAGACAGAAAACAACCCAGAAAAACGGGATTTCCGTCAGCATTGTCGTGAATGAAGGCCCGTCCTCGAATACGACGAACCAAGCCAAGCAGCATTTCAACAGAAGAATCAGGGTAAATAACAGGAATCTCCGGTTACCCCATTTGATTAATAAGTTCATCCGCGGTTCATCCCCTTCCGCCTGCGGCCGACCCCGTCTACTATTCTACCTTTTCCGCAGCCAGCGGTTTCTTAATATTTTATTAATCTTCAACAGCCCGCATGTATGCGCATGCAGGTCAGTCTATTTATACAGCCACTTGGTTATGCGCTCATAACTATTATAGGCCAATCCCGACAGGTTGTTAAGCTGTGCTACAATAGCAATAAACCCTTTGAATGGAAGGTAAACACTTGAAGCCCGAGCTTATGGAGCAAATCTCCGGAAATTTCGTCGATATCGTGCCTTTACTCCAGAAAAAGCTGTTCAAGAGCTATCCCTTGGAGGCTCTTCCGCTTAATTTGTCGCGTACGAATATTGAACTCTTGTTCGCAATATATGAGGCCAAACGGACTTCCGTGAGCGAATTGTGCAGAAGAATGGGCATAGCCCGCCCGAATATGACGCCTCTGGTGAGCAAGCTCGTCGACAACGGGCTGATTGCAAGAAGCGCAAATCCGCAGGATCGGCGTGTCGTTCAGATTGCAATCTTGCCTGCAGGAGAACGGCTGTGGGAAGACATTCGCGAATCGCTGAAGAGCCGGATTGCCGAGAACCTGAGCCCGCTGAGCATAGAGGACCTTCTTGAACTGCAAAGCTGCATGGCGACCTTAAAGAACATTGCCGACAAAATCCCCTCTGGCAAGTAAAAACGGCTTCGCCGTCCTTGGGCACGGCGGCAAACGTTTTGTATCGCGCTATCAGAAGAGGATAAGGAGGTCTACCTCCTATACTTTCTGATATGGCAAGTAAAAACGGCTTCGCCGTCCTTGGGCACGGCGGCAAACGTTTTGTATCGCGCTATCAGAAGAGGATAAGGAGGTCTAACTCTTATACTTTCTGATATGGCAAGTAAAAACGGCTTCGCCGTCCTTGGGCACGGCGGCAAACGTTTTGTATCGCGCTATCAGAAGAGGATAAGGAGGTCTAACTCTTATACTTTCTGATTGTACAAACAAAAAAGCGAAGGCCGCATGGGCTCTTCGCTTCTTCATGATTTAGGGCTTGCGCGCCAGCTTCTCTTGGGCCAAGCGGATCATTTCCTTGACCATCGAGCCGCCGATTCTGCCGCCGATATGGCCTGCGTCCTCTGTCGTCAGCTTTCCGTTGTCTCCCCTGTGCAGCGGGATGCCCATCTCCTTGGCTACCTCGAACTTCACGTCATCGGGCCTGAGGGGATCGACGGCATAGCCCTCTCTGCGCATGACGTCCGCCTTCAGGGCGCTTACGCCTTCTTCCGCGCCGGGCACGACCAGTCTTCTTCTTCTCGCCATTCGAGTTCACTCTCTTCCTGTCGAATTCGCTCAAGACGAACCTAGCGTGCCCGGTTGGCGTTCTTTTATTCGGCAGACGCCCCGTCCTCGGAAGCGTCCGCCTCCACATATCGCTTCAGGGCATCCAGCTTGTTATCCCAGAAGCGCTCGTAGAAGGCCAGCCAATGCTTAAGCTCCCGCAGCGGATCGGCATCGAGCCGGTAACGCGTCTCCCTCCCGACCTTCCGATCCTTCACCAGTCCCGCTTCCGCAAGAATTCGAAGATGCTTGGACACCGCGGTTCGGGTCATCGGAAAATGGCGGCTAATGGCGTTGACCGGCATTTCCTGATCCACCAGCAGTCGAAGAAGCCCCCTTCGAGTCGGGTCGGCGATCGCCTGGAACACATCGTGTCCATTAACCGCTTTACTTGCATTATCGCCGAACATACTCGCCCAGCTTCCCTACAATTCCGACCCAGCCTCCGTTCATGCGCTCGCGAACGACTTCATGAGGCTCGCCGAATTCCGTCGCTTCCTGCGTCGACCAGCCGCCGTGGATGAGCGTAAACTGCGTCTGCTCCCCTTGCTGGATCAGTTCGAAGGTTACCGTCCAGTCCTTGCCCCAGTGAAAGGACAAGCGATGCGGCGGATCGATCTCGCTCACCTTGCAAGGAGATTTGCCGAATGGGCCGGCATCCAGATGGAACATATGGCCGACAACCGGTTCGAAGTCGTTGGGCATGAACCAGACGGCAATGGCCTCGGAAGTCGCAACCGCCTCCCATACCTTGTCGATCGGGGCGTTAAAGACTTGAGTCTGACGAATATCGGGCAGCTTGGCGCTCAGCGGTTCTGTCATTTTGTATCCTCCGGAAAAGTGGATTTATGAAACCTAATGGTTTCCTTTATTTCATTATAGGGCACCTTTAGGTTTCATTTCAACCCTAATCTGTTCACTCGCGGAAGACAGCCTGCGGCGCATGAACAGCCAGCTTATCAACGGGGAGCTTCCGGCGACGAGCAGCAGCGCGTTCATGACGGCCGGCGCCCGGCTTACGCTGATCGTGCAGAGAAACAAAACCATGCCTGCAACCCTCCCGAGGTTCAACGCCAGCTCGCGAGCGACGACATATTCCACCCGCCTGCGGACGCTGTCCTCGTCTTGTCCGATCAGATCGAACACAGACGCCGTCATAGGGAGAGTGTAAAGCGGGAAGAAGAGCGCCGCCCCGACGCCGAAAGCGAGCAGGCTCCCGTAGCTGATGCCGATGACAAGGGGAAGAACCGCAGCGGCTAATGCGATGGCCCCGATCAGCATGCCCGCGTTTCTCCAACGGGGCGTTAGCCATTTCCCCGCCAGGAGGAAGCTGACGAATCCGACTGCGGAAGTGACGAGCATGAAGTTGCCCAGCTTCAGTTCGCTGCCGGTCTGGATATAGATCAGCACTCCGATCAGCACCCCGAACACGCTCTCGCGCACGCCTTGTGCGGTCAAGGCGCCCAATACGGATCGCCAGTCTGTGCGCCGATTTCTCAACAAAGGGTACACCCAGCGCCAATCATAATTGCCCGACGTCCTGCGGTTGCGAAGAAAAAAGCTGACCGCAATCGCACCAACATAAATGCCCAAAGAGAGCAGGAAAATCGCCCGGTATCCGCTCGCTCCTCCCATTCGGGAGATGATCAGGCCGGAGCTCCAAGGAACCGCGATGCCGATCAGCGATCCGATCGTCCCCGCCCAGCCGTTGAATCGATCCCGGTTGTCCGGCTCCGTCGCTTCGAAATAGATCACGTTAAACGCCAGCCAGAACAAGCCCATCGCTATTCCCTGCACGATTCCAAGCACCTCGGTATAGTGAATGGCGCTTTCCTTCAGCAGCAGAACGGCGCCGTAGAAAACCACATAAACGGCGATGCCGAGCCTCATGACCGTCATTTTGTTGCCTTCCTTGGCCGCATTGCCCGCGATCCAGAAGGTAATGCCCATAGCCAGGTGGGTAATAAGCGTAAAGCTGCCTAATCTGAAGAAGTCGTTGCTGGCTTTCCATATGTAAATGCCGAAGTACGTTCCCGATAAGGCGCTGGCCGTCAGGAACAATCCATTCACGATCAGCAGCAGCAGCGTCTGCCCGTCCAGCCGTCCGTCTTGTCTCGCTTTGTCCTTGTCCATGAATCTCTCCTTGTAATCGCGGCAGGATTGGAAATACCGTCATAAGGTGCCCCAAAAACGTCGCGTTGAACCTCCTTCATTCCCGATTGCCTCCGTTCATCCCGCATTGTTCAGGCCGTGATGTTGCTCTTCAGCCGGAGGCGCTCCGTCAAAAAGCCCCCGAACCAAAGGTTGAACTGCACCTCCAATTGTTAGATGGTGTCTAACAATTGGGGTGCAGTTCAAAGGTTCGAGGAATTCTGTTTGTTTATAAGGGGCGCTCCATCGAGAAGATGTCGCCGAGCTTGGAATAGGAGTTGCCCGCTAATCGGCTGACGGCGCGAAGCCGGAGGGGATCGATATGCCCGTCCGCATATACCTCCTCGTTCAGATGGAAGTAGACTACCCTGCCGATCAACAGATCGCAAGCGGGCTCCTCTCCATTACCTCCGAGCTCAAGCGCATGCTCCAGAACGCATTCCATACGGATTTTCGCCTCGGCGATTCCCGGAACCGCAATCTTCGCGCTGGCGGCGGGCGTGAGTCCGGCAAGCTCGACCTCGCTTTCGTCGGGAGGAAGATTAGCCGCTGTCTCGTTAATGGGTCCGATGTAGGATTCATCCGAGATGTGCACGACGAATTCGCCCGTCTCTATCGCGTTCCTTGACGTATCCTTCCGCTGCCCGTTTCTTCGTTGGACGGAAATGGAAACCATCGGAGGATTCGCCGCAACGATGTTGAAATAGCTGTACGGAGCGGCATTCAGCACGCCTGAGGAAGAGACGGTCGTAACGAAGGCGATCGGCCGGGGAATGACGCTCCCGATCAGCAGCTTGTAGCTCTCCCGCTCGCTAAGAGCGGCTGCGTCGAGACCGATCATGAGCGCTCACCGAGCCTTTCCTTGAACCAGGAGGCGGCCGCGGCCGCTTCCGTCGCCGTCAAGCGATGTCCGGAGCGCTCCCAATGAACCGCGACCTCCGCCCCCGCTCCGGACAGCAGCTCTTTCAGCTCTTCCGTTTCCCCCGGCGTGCAGATCGGATCGTTCTCTCCGGCACCGATGAAGACGGGCACTCCCTTCAGCTTCGGCAGCTCCTTGCCCCGCAAGGGCACCATCGGATGATGCAGAATCGCGCCCCGCAACGAATCGGCATAATGAAACAACAGACTGCCCGCGATATTCGCGCCGTTGGAATAGCCGACCGCTACTACGTTCCCGCGATTAAAGCCATACTCGACGGATGCGCTGCCCAGAAATTCGTGAAGCTCCTTCGTTCGGAAAATAAGGTCCTCCACATCGAACACGCCCTCGGCCAGTCTGCGGAAAAACCTCGGCATGCCGTTCTCCAGCACATTGCCTCTCACGCTGAGAATCGCCGATTCGGGAGAAAGCTCTTCGGCCAGCGGAAGCAAATCCCGCTCCGTTCCCCCCGTCCCGTGAAGAAGCAAGAGCACCGGAGCGGCGGGATTGGCCGCTTGCTTATAAATATGCTTCATGGTTGATCCCCCTTCGCTATACGCACTTCGAGAGGCGGAAGGCCTTTCTCGATCTGTTCCCGATGCGGCTCGTACCAATCCGGCAGCATCAGCTTTGCTCCCATCGTTTCGGCCGGTTCATCCCGCGCGAACCCTGGAGGATCCGTCGCAATCTCGAACAGAATTCCGCCTGCCTCGCGGAAATAGATCGCATTGAAATATTGCCGGTCGACGAACGGAGTCGGGTGAAGCCCGTTCTCTTCCACGTGTTTTCTCCAACGGGCGTGGTCCTCGTCATCGACCGCCCGCCAAGCGATATGATGCACCGTGCCCGCGCCGCCGGCTCCCGGAGCCATCGGAGCGATATTGACGTCAATCAGGTTGCCGAGGTCTCCCGTTGCCCGGAAGCGGACATAGTCGCCTTCCTCGGCAATCCGTTCCAATCCCATGACCCGCTCAAGCACTTCTGCCGTACGCTCCGGAGCTGTACTGAACAGAACGGCTCCTCCGAACCCTTTAATCGCCTTGCCCTCGGTCACGCCGCCGAACGTCCAACGGCTTTCCGGGCCCTCCTCCCGCTCCACCAGCTCGATCTTTAAGCCATCGGGATCTTCAAGCTGCAGAAGCCGCTCGCCAAACCGGCTCGCATGGGTTGCCGCAATCCCGAGACGTTCGAATCGGGCCTGCCAGAAATCGAAGCTGCCCGCAGGTACGACATAAGTCGTTATGCCGACCTGTCCCCCTCCGATCCGCCCTTTACGCGAGGTCGGCCAAGGGAAGAAGGTGATGACCGTCCCCGGACTGCCGGACTCGTTGCCGAAGTACAGATGGTACACCTCCGGCGCGTCGAAGTTGATTGTTTTTTTGACCAGTCGAAGTCCCAGCACCCCCGCATAGAAATCTACCGTCGCCTGGGCGTCCCGTACGAATGCCGTTACATGATGAATCCCTGAAGTTTGTTGTCTCATAGTTAAACTCTCCTCTTGTATAGAATCGAATTAAAATGCGTTATAGCTGACGAATTCGCCTACAGGCTTACGGTAGCCGCGCGGTCTAAGGCTTGCCGTATCCTCCTTGCCGATCGTGATCATCATCGCCGGTACGTACCCGTCGGGGAGGTTGAGCGCTTCGCCGACGGCGGCCGGATCGAATCCGATCATCGGGCAAGTATCCCAGCCCTTATCTTTGGCAATCAGCATGAACAGCATAGCCGATAAGCTGGCGTTGCGAATCGCTTCCTCCCTTTGGAAGGCCTCGCCTCTTTCTTCGTGGAACGAGAGCACGGACTCTACAGTCATATCGTATTCCTGCTTGCTCATGATGCCCAGATTCAGCATCCCTTCGTTAAGAGGGCCGACGTCTCGGTAGGCTTTAGGATTCCCCAGAACGAGAATGACGGCCGAGGAGGTTAATACCTTGTATTGCTTGTTTGCCGCTTCGTACAATTTTTGCTTGAGCTCGCGGTCCTTCACGACTGAGTAATGCGTATGCTGCAGGTTAAAGGCCGACGGAGCGAACTTCGCGAGGCTGAACATTTCGTTCAGCTCCTGCTCCGCTATCTCTACATTCGGGATGAATTTCATAGCCGATCTGCGGCTCTTCACTAAGTTCTCGAATTCGCTCATGAGGGTTGCCTCCCGTTAATACTTCAAATTATATTATCTTTACTTTAAGATATATGTCCGGATTGTCGGAGGCTGACCCTCGCTTCTAGCGCAAGCCTTCCTCCGCGAACTTTCCCAGCTTCTTGAGCAGTCGGCTGGCCGTCCTCTTCTCTTCCTCATCCAGACCGTCGACAGCCCGGCGGATGACCTCCGCGTGACCGGGGAACGCTTCCTCGATCAGACGCTCTCCGGATTCGGTAATATCCGCATAGATCAGGCGGCGATCCTCCGTGCAGGCTCTTCGCTGCACATAGCCTTTCTTCTCAAGCTTATCCACGACGTAGGTGATGTTGCCGCTGCTCATCAGCACCTTGCCTCCGATCTGCTGGAGGGGCTGAGAGCCTTTATGGTAGAGCAGTTCAAGAACGCCGAACTCGGTCCGGTTCAAGTCGTAACGCTTGATGTCCCGGTCGCTATGCGCGTTGGTCCACTGGGCTGCCCGGTTAAGGGCGATAAACAGATCCAGCGCTGCGTCTCTCTCCAGCTTGCCCATTCGTTCTCCTCCTTTCGGCAATGCAGCTTATCTCAACTTCGTTTATCTTAATTTTAAGATACTACAATTAAAAAGAGCTGTCAACACCTCTCGCAAAAAAATCATCTGCATGATGGAGTGCCGGAATGCGGTTAGTCCTCTAAGCGCAAGGCAGAGGAAGTATCGCTTAGCGCAGGAACGCCCGGATTGATCCCCCGCGCGTTCCTGCATCGGTTTCTCAGAAACCGGGGAAATCGGCTAACTCGCCCATTCGAATCAGGAACAGGACGACCGGAAGAATAAACAACACGATCGCCGGGAAAGTCTGCTGTACAGAGTCCTTCGCCCGAACATGCACGAGAGTGCCGACAAGCATCGTAGCGCCCAGCCACAAGCCGGCAGCGGCCGCCCAGCTCGGCTCCCAGTATCCGACGATCAGCGCGGCCGCCCCGGCCAGCTCGACAAGCCCGGTCACGATTCGAAACCACTGAGGCAGATTCCATTGCTTAAAGTTGTCGACGTGCATCTTTAAGCCCGCCAGCTTGGAAAATCCGGCGCCCAGAAACACGAGCCCCAACAAGCCTTGCAATAGGTACGATAAGATATCCATCTCTAATCCTCCTTTTAACTGATCCTATATTAGGCACAGTATGTCTCAAAACAAAAGCGCAGCCAACTGCCGTTAACTGCACCTTCACTAAGCACATATTATAATGTCCTTCTCGCGAAGTCAATGCCTTAAATCAAACTCGCGATCGTATGGCCCTTCAGATACTCCATGGACTGGCGCTTGACCTCGTCCATAATGCCGCTCAACGTCTGATCCAGTCGTTCATTCTCCTTGGCGGCTTCCTCGCAGGCCTCGGATGGCTTGTCGCAAACGGATTCCGCCTCTTCGTCCGAGCCGTCGCAGGTGACCGCCGCGAGAACATCCGCCAATGAAATCCGTTCCGCCGGAAGCTTCAGGCTGTAGCCGCCATCCCGGCCTTCTCTGGCTTCCACAAGACCCGCTTGAGCCAGCCGCGCCAATATTCTGCGCATGAAGGTCGCGTGGGAATTCACTTGGCCGGCGAGCGTCGCACTGGACAGATTGCCTTCGCTGCGGGCAAGACCGACTAAGATATGCACGGCGACCGCGAATCGCGGAGGACCGATAGGACGTACAGAAGCGCCCATATTCCTCACCTCCTGTCGTCTATTGTACCTTCGGCCCTCCGCCCGCCGCAACCAAGCTAAGATCAGCGTCCGGCGAACGCGTTCAGCATCCAGGCATGCTTCTCCAGAAGCGTCTTCATCCCGAGGAGCAGATCCGCCGTATCCTCGTCGTCGCACGACTGCGCGATCTTGATGCCCTGTCTGAGCTCTCCCGCCAATTGAGCGAAATCGTCCGCAACGGCGGAAGCCATCCCTTCGGCCGACTCCTCTCCAGTCGCCTCGCGAACGCTCGCCAAGCGCAAGCTGTCCGTCAAGGTCGCGACGGGCTTCCCGCCGATCGCCAGCAAACGTTCCGCCAGAACGTCGATGTGCGCGGCCGCTTCGGTGTACAGCTCTTCGAACTTCGCATGGAGCGTGAAAAATTGCGGCCCTTTGACGTACCAATGAAAGTTGTGAAGCTTCACATGCAGAACGGTCCAGTTCGCGATCTGTTGGTTAAGAACGGCGCTCATCGTCAACGTATGGGTATCCGTCATGTTAATTCCTCCTATAATTTATACTTGATCTAAATTTAAATTAATAATAACACGGACCTTCCTCCCCTTCATGAAGGTTGGATGAAGGTCGAATGAAGATCCGATGAATATCTTCCGGATTCGCGTTTCCGCATTCCGACATGAACGCCTTTCTCCCCTCATAGGTTTGTAATAGACGGTAATAGACCGCGCTTCGAGCTTGGTCTTCTCGAATCGGAAGGAGCTGCTTCGGACATGGATCATCCCCCTCGCATGCCGGGTTGGAACGGCTTCGTCCCCCAGCCGATACGCAAGGACGGCGCAGGCGCGACGGATAACGGCCCGCGCGACGTCATGCGCGATCTGGAAAACCCGGACATGCTTGTCCCGCCCGCAACGGATGCCGGGACGCTGCCCAACATGAAGTTTTCCTTCTCCGACACGCATATGCAATTAAACTTCGGCGGCTGGTCCCGAGAGGTAACCGTTCGGGAGCTGCCCATCGCCACGACGCTCGCAGGGGTCAACATGAGACTGACGCCGGGCGGCGTGCGAGAGATGCATTGGCATCAGCAGGCGGAGTGGTCGTACATGATTATGGGCAAGGCCCGGATTACCGCCGTTGACCAGGACGGCAGAAACTTCATCGCCGATGTCGGCCCCGGCGATCTGTGGTATTTCCCGCCCGGCATCCCGCATTCCATTCAAGGACTCGAGGAAGGCTGCGAATTCCTGCTCGTTTTCGACGATGGCAGCTTTTCGGATATCAATACCTTGTCGCTCTCGGACTGGTTCGCGCATACGCCCCGGGATGTGCTTTCCGCGAATTTCGGCGTACCGGATAACGCCTTCTCTTGTCTGCCGGACAAACAGCGCTATATTTATCAGGACAAGGTGCCCGGTCCCCTGGAGACGCAGATTGTCAGCGATCCGCAAGGCCGCGTTCCCCTGAGTCTGACTCATCGGCTTCTCGCGCAGGAGCCCGTTGTCACCCCCGGCGGAACCGTTCGGATCGTCGACTCCCGCAACTTTCCCGTTTCGACCGCCATCGCCGCCGCCCTCGTCGAAATCAAACCCGGCGGCATGCGTGAGATGCACTGGCATCCCAACAACGACGAGTGGCAGTATTATTTATCGGGCACTGCGCGAATGACAGTCTTCGCGGGTCAGGGCACTGCGCGTACGTTCGATTATCGCGCGGGAGACGTCGGTTACGTCCCCTTTGCGTTCGGTCACTACGTGCAGAACACCGGCAACGTCAGCGTATGGTTTCTGGAGATGTTCAAGAGCAATCGCTTCGCGGATGTATCGCTTAATCAATGGATGGCGCTCACCCCGGCTCCGCTCGTAGCGAATAATCTCCATGTCGGTCCTCCTCTCATGAACGCTCTGCGCAAGGAAAAATGGCCGGTCGTCAAATATCCGCCAATCCCCCGGGCCTGACCGCGCGTACTCATTGACAGCGCCTGCTATCGCGCCGCTAACGCACAACCGCGAATAGAGCCGTCCTCCCTGGATCGGGAAGACGGCTCCGGCTTTATCAGCGACATCTGCTATTTGAGCCCTTTCTTATTCCCTTTCGGCCTAGCCATGGAGAATCCTCGATTTCCCGGTCTCGTAGATCAGCTCGCAGCGTGAGCCCAAGGGAATAAGCTCGGAGAGATAACGCTCCACAAGCTCCCGCTCGATCACGGTTAACGCCGTCGGCGTGTCCACCGCAAATTGGAGCGTTCCCGTGCCGCAATCGTAGCGGCAGAATCGCATCGTTCCTTCCGCAAGCATGCCGTTCATGATCGAGAGAATGCCCGACTGATCCAGATCGCGCTGTAGCGCAGCCTCGACAATCTGATCGGGAAGCTCGAAATCGCGCGCGATCCGGTCTTCCCTAAGCTTGGAGTACGGCTTCACCCGAAAGCAGATGTATGCGCCCAAATATGCCTCGGCATACTTCTGCAGCTGTGCCGCGTCATGCTCGGACAGACAAAGCTCCTCGTCCCATGCATATACAGTGGCTCTGTGCCGTCCGCACGTATGGGCTCTTACATACTTGAGATGCGGATAGTACTGCTTAATCTTCGCTTCCGTGAGCAGCCGGGTGCCCATGCCTTCAGCCTCCTTCATCCTTACAGCGCTTCGGTGATTGCGCTTACAATCGATATTTCCAGCGTATGCTCGCCGTCCCGAAAATAGAAGAAGTCCCTTCTCCCCCGCCGAATCGCCCGCATGCCGCAACGAATGTATACATGCCGCGAACTTTGATACAATGGGCATAAGGAGCGTGGAATGCGTGAAACAAGAGATCATTGCGCGATTTAAGCGTTACGCCGAGATTGACACCCAATCGGCCGAAAGCAGCCAGAGCTGTCCGACAACGGAAGGACAATTAACGCTGGGAAAGCTGCTGGCGGAGGAGCTGCGTGAGATTGGCATGCAGGACGTCACGATTGACGACAACGGCTACGTGATGGCAACCCTGCCCTCTAACACCGATCGCGATGTCCCGACGGTCGGCTTTCTTGCCCATCTCGATACCGCGACCGATTTTACAGGCAAGAACGTTAAGCCGCAGGTCGTTGAGAATTACGACGGCGGGAACATAGTTCTTAATGAGGCTGAACAAATTGTTCTGTCTCCTGAAGAGTTTCCCGACCTGGCGAAATATCGCGGACAGACGCTGATGACGACGGACGGCACAACCTTGCTGGGAGCGGACGATAAGGCGGGCATTACCGAAATCATGACCGCCATGGCCTATCTGATTCGTCACCCGGAGATCAAGCACGGCCGCGTGCGAGTCGCGTTCACGCCGGACGAAGAGATCGGCAGAGGGCCTCATCGCTTTGACGTGGCGGCCTTCGGCGCCAGCTTCGCCTATACGATGGACGGAGGACCGCTCGGCGAGCTGCAGTACGAGAGCTTCAATGCTGCGGCGGCACGAATTACCTGTACCGGGGTCATCGTTCACCCTGGAACGGCAAAAGGCAAAATGATCAATTCCGCCAAAATCGCAATGGAGCTCCACAGTCGCTTGCCGGTCGCTGAAGCTCCGGAATTTACCGAAGGGTACGAGGGCTTCTTCCATCTCATTTCCATACAAGGCGATGCGGAAGAAACGAAGCTTCATTACCTCGTGCGGGATTTTGACCGCGAGCGGTTCATCGGAAGAAAGGAGCTGCTTGAGGCGATTGTGGAAGAACTGAAGGGGAAGTACGGGGCGCATCGGATCGTGCTGGACATGAAGGATCAATACTATAATATGCGGGAAAAAATTGAGCCGGTCATGGAAATCGTCGATCTGGCCAAGGAAGCGATGAACCGCTTAGGCATCGAGCCGGTCGTCCGTCCTATACGGGGAGGAACCGACGGCTCCCAGCTCAGCTATATGGGACTGCCGACGCCAAACATCTTCACCGGCGGGGAAAACTACCACGGTCGCTACGAATATGTGTCGGTCGATTCCATGGTTCAGGCGACGCATGTGATTATCGAGATTATCAAGCTGTTCGAGCAGCGCTCCGATACGTAGCCTCCCTGCCTAAACGACAATGAAAAGCCCGGAGCGCCGCTTTCGGGCTTTTCATTGTCTCCCATCGGGTCGGCATCGGGCTGGGCGCTTGCAGGAGGCGGAGATACTCTCAGAGCCCGACTGTACTAAGGGGCCATTTCCGGTTGGTAACGGTATACGTCCAGATCAATCAGATCATGGAGACCGAACTGGACGCCCTCATTCTCCAGGTAAACCTTTTGCATGTAGCGTCCCTCCCCCTCCTGAATCGCAATTTCTCCCTTGGCGTTCACCACCCTGTGCCAGGGCAAGCCGTGCTTTTCCGCCAGAGAGTGGAGGATTCTCACCACTTGCCTCGCTCCCCGCGGGCTTCCTGCGCATGCCGCAATCTGCCCGTAAGTCATGACATAACCTTCGGGGATCGCTTTAATGACTTCGACAACTCTTTGCGTAAACGGCTGCATCGCCTCTCCACTCTCCCTATCTGCTTCGGGTGTATCTGTCTCGTTTATTCTAGCATACACCTAACACGCAATAGCCGCATTCCGCGACGATGGCAGCAGAACAGACAGGGAGAAGCGCGAGCTTAGCGCGACTGTCGGCCCCGCAGCCGCTATTTTCGCATCAATTCGCGCGCCAGCGATAATGCCGAGCCGAGCCTTGAGGCTTTGCCATGCTTGCGAACATAGTCGTAATCCGTAAGCACGACCCCGGCATCCTTGAGCGCGTAAGCGAAATCGTCCTCCTGCATAAGCTTGTATTCCCATACCCGCTTGGCCCAATGGGGCACCTTCTTCAGCATCTCGGCGTCCTCTGCCGCAGGGTGAATATAGGTCTCGCTAATCCCGTCCGGGAGATCGTACAGCTTCCCGATCAGCTCCTGCTTGAAGCGTTCATAGGTTTCCCCTTCTTGAATTTCGAACGGATGGGACAGCAGGTAATCCGGAATGGCTACCCCCATTACACCGGCGAGCGCAGAAGCTTTCCCGACGGCCCGGTCGATTCCCGGAATGGGGGACAGCAACGAATCTCCGGGGTGAACTTTGCGGAAGAGCCTGAACGGCAGCCTCCACTTCGCGCACAGCTTTAGCGCAAGCGGAATGTGGCTTCTTCCCGTAGCCGTCCCGTACAAGCTGCCCATATGGTTGTCCGCGTGGCTGAGCTTGATCCCGTAGCGGGCGACCCGTTCATACTGCGCAAGCAGCTCCTTGCCCACGGCCGAGGAATCGGCGTTCCGCTCGAAGCCCTCTACCGTCTTATGCATGTGCCCGCTCTCGTCATGCAAGGAGGGATGGCCCGTCAGGCTGGCCCAGCGGATCGCATCGAACTCGCTGGTCAGCGTGAGATGCAAGCCGACATTGGCCTGCCCCCTGCGGCCGCACCAGGCCGCCGCCTCCTCGAAGCCGGGGGCAGGCGCCATGAGCGTAGCCGAGGAAACGCGCCGCTCCTCAAGCAAATGCATGATGGCCCGATTCATAGGGGCGCTCTGACCGAAATCGTCGCAGTTGATAATTAAATGCTTAGCTTTCATCCGCAGGCCCCTTCTCTATTTTCACGAAAAACGATACTGCAATCGAAATTGCAAGCAGGATAAACGGAACGACGCTAATCAAGTAGCGGAACGTCTTCTCCGGGTCCGGTCCCGGATTATCTCCGCTCTCATAGCCGAATATGACCCCGACGATCAGAAATGCCGCAGCCGAGATCAGGCCGCTGGAGCGAACGATAAATCCGCTCACCGCCGTATAGATGCCTTCCCGGCGACTGCCGGTTTTTAGCGCGTCCTTATCGATAATGCGGCTGTTCACCATTGGCGGAGAGACCAGGAAGCCCGCTAGTCCGAAGCCGACAATGACGCCGGCGGTAATTCCGCCGACCAGATCGCTTGCGAACCAGAGCGGAATGACCGAGAGCGCGTAGGCGACGAAAGACCATCTCCAGCCGGTAGTCGGATCCATCTTGCGCAGCAGCCAATACCATACCCCGACGAGAGGAATGACGGAGACGAACACCGAGGCCAGCAGCAAGGTGTTTTGCTCCTCGGGAAGCTTAAGCACGTATTTGGCATAGAATGGAATCGTTGCGCTTAGCAGACCGTTAACGGTCTGGGCGAAAGAATTGGCGATGTTCACGATCCAGAAGGGCTTGTTCTTAAGCGTCTCCTTGAACGCTTCCTTTAGCCTTGGCTGAGGCGCCCTGGCGGCTTCCTCGTCTTCTTTCACGAAGCGCAGAAACAGGAGCATCAGAAGTCCGAACGCAACCGCATAGATGATCGACATATTACTGGAGCCCATCGCTTTAAACAGCGTCGGAGTAAGCGCCGAGCCGATCAGAATTCCGACGATCTGATATCCCTGTTGCACGGCCGAGGCCTTCGTACGTACGCGATCGCCTTTGAACAGCTCCGGAAACAAGGCGCCATAATTCACCCAGATGACCGTCGCCACCGCCTCGTAGAAGATCAGAGCGATGAGAAACCAGGCGAACAAGCCCATCTCGGACATATCGGAGGGCGGCGAGAAGATCATAATAAAGGCAAGCATGAACAAAGGAATCGCCGCGAAGATCCACGGCCTTCGGCGGCCGTACCGGGATTTCGTGCGATCCGACCAGTATCCGAACAGCGGTTGATTAACCGCGTCCCAGATCAGGAACAGGGTACGCGCCAGCGTGAACAAGCCCAGTCCGAGTCCCAGCGTATCCACGTAATAATAGCTGTAGAACGTACTGAACGCCTGACTGGGGATCATCATGGCCAGCATCCCGAAAGCATACATCATCGGGGTATTCGTTAGCCTTTGTCTCATTTGAAAGAAGCACCCTCCGCCAACACCGAATTGTAACCGCATACATAAATGGATTCAAGCTTCGGCTCGGGGAACGAATTCCCGCTCAACCGCAAGCCCTACTTACTATTCTCTCTTCCCCGCTCCCTTTCCTTCTTTATATATGCCGAGGACGGCCGAATATCCGCGTTTTTTCGCATAGCGGCACATCAGGAAGCGAGAGTCGGAGCTGCTAACAAATACAGGTTTTTTTCTTGCGGCCGATCCGGTCCATTGCCTTGATTTTGCCGATGTACTCGGCTGCCAGCGGAACCTTGCACGCCGTCTGTCCCACGTTCACCTGCACCGGCCCGATTGCTTCCGCCACGCGGACCGCATCTTCATGCAGAGGCAGCACGTATGCGCCTACCGCAATGACGAACGCGTTCATGTTATAGCGGACTCTGTTCCGCTCCTCGTGGACATTCCGCTCCACCCGCTGGAGCAATTCGCGAATTTCCTCCGTATCCAACTGTTCGTCCGGCGTAATCGACACATAGCCGGCATAGGCGCTCCAGCCGCATATCGCGATGCTCTCCACAGGCGATTCGATCCATTCTCTCGCCAATTCGAGGGCATACGGGCTTTCCGCAGCGACCCACGCTACCGTGCATTCTCCCAGCATCGACCATCGCGCAGCCTTCGCCCAATCCCTCAGCACCTCCGGGGAAACCTTCTTCGGATCGACGGTCAGCCCGGCCAAGTACATGGCATCGCTGTTGCCCGTCCGATAGAGAGCCTGCGCAAGCTCCTGATCCTTCTTCACTTCCTTGACCAGTTTTTTCAGATCTCCGACCTTCACCCCGAACAGAGGCTCGCTGGCCCCGTGCCGCAGGAAGGTTTTCTTTGTCTGCTCGGTCCCCATCACTTGCAGACGGGCCATTACGGTCTCCAATGTTAGCGACATGCGAATGAATCCTCCTTTATTCGCCCCTTCGTTCTCCCGGCTCGTGTCTTCGAGAATGTCTACGCAAAATCGGGGCCGTTCCCGTGGAAACGCGGAACGGCCCCTTACCGAGACTGATTTCCTTAATCCGGCAATCTCCCGACAGCGGAATTCGAGCTTACAAGCTGGCCTCCAGAATGCGGAGCACATCTTCCTTCGTCAGCGGCTTAAACGAGCCGATCGGACCGAAACGCGTCGCTTCGTCGGCCATTCTGTCCAGATGCTCGCCGCCGATGCCAAGCTCGCCTAGCGTCGCAGGAGCGCCGATTCTCGTAAAATACGCGCGTGTCGCCTCGATGCCTTCAAGCGCGATCTCGTCGTCGCTCTTGCTCGTCGGATCGACCTGCCACACTCGGACGGCATATTGAACGAACTTGCCCACCCGCTCCTTGTACACGTATTTCATCCAGTTGGGGAACAGAATCGCAAGCCCCGCGCCATGCGGGATATCATAGATGGCGCTGACCTCGTGCTCGATGCCGTGCGTCGCCCAATCCGTCGTCACCCCGTTGGGCAGCGTTCCGTTCAGCGCATAGGTTCCCGAGAGCAGCAGATTGGCGCGGGCGTCATAATCGCGGCCGTCGGCAAGAGCCTTCTCCCCGTTCTCGATGACCGTCAGCAGAATCGATTCTGCAAAGCGCTCTTGAAGCGGCACATCGGTCGTCAACGAAAAATATTGTTCAAATACGTGCGACATGATATCCACGATGCCGTTCACCGTCTGGTTCGGCGGCACGGAATAGGTCAGCTTCGGATCAAGTATCGAAAAACGGGGATAGACTTGCTTGCTGCCTAAAGCCCGCTTCTGTTTGGTCTCCCAGTTGGAAATCACTGCGTTTCCGTTCATTTCCGATCCGGTTGCCGCCAGAGTCAGCACCGTTCCAAGAGGCAGCGCCTCCTGAATGACCGCTTTATGGATCGTGAAGTCCCACACGTCGCCCGAATACAGCGCTCCGGCCGCAATCGCCTTGGCCGCGTCCAGCACGCTGCCGCCCCCGACCGCCAGGATGAATTCAATCTTCTCTTCACGGCAGATCGCAATTCCCTTGTTCACTGTGGTCAGGCGAGGATTCGGCTCAATGCCCGGAAGCTCGAACACGGCTGCCCCGATCTTGTTCAATTGAAATAGAACATCGTCGTACAGTCCCGTAGTTTTAATGCTTCCTCCGCCATATACGAGCAAGACCCGCTTGCCGTAGGGTTCGATCAGTTCCCCTAACTGCCCGACCTTGTCCGCTCCGAAGACCAGCTTGGTCGGATTATACAATTCAAATGCGTTCATGCTTCGTATTCCCTCCTAGGCTTCTATGTTTGGGCTTTTCGCCTATAGTGTACCATTCTTCGGCGCCGCAAGCACACGTTGATTCGCCGTTTACCTTCAGGGGTAACAATGAGTAGCTTCGTTGCACAACCAAGGAACAGAAAGAGGTGAAGGCCATGTCTGTCCAGCAGCGCAATCTGGAAGTCGAACAAGTTCATGTGGAGAAAAGATCGGATTCCAGCAAAGTCGCGGCAACGTTCATCAAGTATGCGGCCTACGTCGTCATTACGCTCGGAATCTTGTATTTTCTGGCCGAATACGTATTGCCCAAGTTCTAAGGAATCGCGGGCTGTCGCCCAGGCACAGAAGCCGTCCCGTAGGCGACTTCAGGGACGGCTCTTGCTTTTCGCTCGAGTAGGCAGGAAAACGGCAATTGGATCGCAATAGGGAAAAGACGGCTTAAGGATAAGTGCTCCTGAGCCGTCTTTTGCTCTTTGATCTCGTCTCGATCAGGCAGGCGGCCGCCGCTTATTCATCGCCTTCCGCATAATGCTCCCGGCAGAACGCGGCCAGCGCGGCCTCCTCCTCGTCCTCCAGCTCCGCATCGACGAAGCGGTTGCTCGTCCTTTCGTACAGCTTGTAGCTTACAACGCTCCCCTGCTCGCCCTCGACCTTATATACGGCTTTGACATATATCCCTTCGGATGAGTAAAGCTCATCCTCCTCGTCCAGCTCCAGATCGATCTCGAACTCGTACCGCTTGCCCGACAAAATCTGAAACGGGTCTTTCACCAGCTCCACGCTGTATTCCGTAACCGTCAGCATCCTCTCATCCTTCCAGGCTTGATAGCCCCATTATACACGATGCATTCTCCCTGACGGAAAACGTTAGCGCTCATACCAATCGAACGGATGCCATCTGGACAAGTATTCCGTTTTTTTAAGCACCCGCTCTGAATAAGGATGAATGTCCAGAATCGGCTCATGCAGCGAGAAGTAGCGAAGCTCCGGCCCTGCGTCTTCATAGGCGGGGACTCTGCCGGTCTCGACCTCCATCGCTTCGAAAACGACCGTCATGCGAAGGCTTTCCTCTCCGTCCTGGCAACTGCGGAGCGTATCTTCTTCGGAAAGCAGCCCGACGAATTTGAAGGCTTTTGCCGTCAGGCCCGTATTCGCGTAAAGCTCGCGGCCCGCCGCCTCCTCTAACGATTCTCCCCGCTCAAGCGAGCCGCGAATCGTGCCCCAATCTCCGCTGTCCGGTTGCTTTTTCAGCAGGAGCCTCCTCTTGTCGTCGAAGACCAGCACGCAAGCCTCGGCCGTTATGGACGGTTCGAGCCCCGCTCCCGATTCGGTGATCCAGCCCATACTCCCATCTCCCTCCTGATTGCTATTTGTCATAAGCTTCTTTAAGCGCGTTTCGGGCCAATTGCTCCGACACATTATAGGAACGCCAGTCGCCGGAGCTGCGCAGGAGCTCTCCATGATGCCGCTCCAGTCTATTAATGAAAGCCGTATCCGCGTTTTCCCTTCCGTACCTGACGAGCGCCGGAACGGCATCCGCCGATAATCCGCTCAAGTAATCGCGATCGATTTGCCCGGATTCCTCGAATCTCTCGATGCTCTTCTCGGCAATGATACGGTCCATTCCCACATAGTTGACCAGCACATAAGCAGCCAGGCTCAGCACGATGTAGCACTTCGACAAAGGCACCAGATCCGTGCGGATGCGCAGCGCGGCGAGAAGCAGAAGAAACGCCAGATAGATCATGAACGCCTGGACAAGAAACCGGATATACGTGTAGCCGTAGACCTCCTCATAGAGGGCCAGCCGCATATAGGCCGAGTAAAGCATCACGCCTGAGCAGAAAATCAGAACGTAGAGCAGCGCGGCGATCCTTCCGCCCGGCTTTCCTCCGTAGACGAGCGACACCATCAGCAAGGCGAAGTTAATCGCGGATACGACAACCAGCTCGGCGAAGCCGCTTCTGGCATATTCCGCATAGGTTTGTCCATCCGGCAGGATTCCGTCCGACGCCCCGAACAGATAGGAGAATTGCACGGCCACGAAGAGCACGTAAACCGCATTGATCGAGATCAGCAAGGTTGCGAGAATAATCGGATCGATGCGGAGCTTCTTTGTGCTCGCGGCATCGGCCGTCTCGGGCTGCATTCTCGTTCTTCGGCTCTTCCCGGGCTTGGCGAAGCCTTGGAAATATCCGAAAAACAGAACGCAGCAGATCGCGATCCACACTCCGCGCGCCATGATGCCGTCCAGGGAAAGCGCGCCTCCCCATTCGGGAATGGCGTTCAGCAGCCGCTGGAACGTGCCGTCCGCCGAAGCCAGCAGCGGAATGATGAGCACGAGAAGCGGCACTGCGATGACCAACCCGATCAGCACCTTGTGCAGCGTGCTCTTCTGTCGGGTGCCGAACCTTCTGAACATCGCAATCCTCAGCAAGCGAAATACGTTGGGAATATGATTAAAGGTCTGGGGAAGCAGGTGGTTGAACGCTTCTCCGACGATGCGCAGGTCCGACCAATCCAGCCGTCTTGCTCCGCGCATGTACGCCATATGCAGAGAGATCAGCGAAGGCACGACGACTAGATTCAGCAAGCGGAACAACGGGTTATCGAACAACGCGTATGTCATCGACAGCAGTACAATGACCGCAAGCATGAACCACCCGATCCCCGGCACAGCCCTTAACGGGTACTTTCGGTCATGAAATAGATACGCGTACAGCACCATGGTGAACAGGGGAAAGGACAGACCGGGAGCATGACCGAAAAACAAATATTGATGTACGACAGCTAAAGCAAGCGCAGCGATCAAGGCGATCATGGGGCTGCTGACAGCCGATTTACGCAGCGTGAGCAAGATAGAACCCTCCGTTTCCTCGTTTCTAAAGCCTATTTTAGATGTTAAAATAGGAAAATAAATAGAAACTATGTGCGCGAAAATTTCCTATTTTACAAGCTCGTCTAAGGATGGAGGAGGATTCGTTGAAGCTGCATCACTATTTCCTCTTGCTGCATTCGCGCTTCGGAAGCGGCGAGAACAACGACACGACCCTGGAGGAGATCGGCGCGCTGCTCGACTGTACGCCGCGCCATGCGGCCAACCTCATCCGCGCGATGGCTCTGAACGGTTGGATTGCCTGGACTTCCGTTCGCGGACGCGGGCGTCGGTCCACGCTGCTCCTGCTTGCTCAGGCGGAGGATATCGCTGCCGAGACCGTGCTTCAGGCGATCGACCGCAAGGATGTCGCGCAAGCGATCGGCCACATCAAGAGGCATCGGCAATCTTCCGCCTTGCAGGAGCATCTGCAAGGCTGGCTGCTCTCGTATTTCGGCCATCATACGGAGACGCGCAGCGATCGGCAGATCGATACGCTGCGCATCCCGATCCGTCAGTCGCTGCATACGATCGATCCCCTCTATATGAACCTGCTTGCCGAATCCTTCGTGGCCAGTCACGTGTTCGACGGGCTGGTCAGCCAATCGGCGCATGGCCACGAAATATCCCCCGGGATCGCCCATGCCTGGGAAACGGACGAAAGCCGTACCGGCTGGACCTTCTACCTGCGCAAGGAAGTGTTGTTTCATCACGGTAAGGTGCTCACCGCCGACGATGTCGTCTATTCCTTCGAACGCCTGATCCACTCCCCCAGACGGACGCTGTACAGCTTGATCTACAAGCGGATTCGGACGGTGCGCGCCCTGTCTCCAACAGTCGTGCGCTTTGAGCTGGAGGAGCCGAACGAGCTGTTCCTGCCGTTCCTGTGCACCAGCCGCGCGGCGATCGTTCCGAAGGATCTGGAGCGGATCGGGAGCCAGCGATTCGGGACGGAGCCCGTGGGCACGGGACCGTTCAAGATCGTGGAAATGAACGAGAATAGTTGCGTGATGGAGGCGTTCGGCTCTTATTATCGGGGCAGGGCGCATCTGGATCGCGTCGAGGTCGTTCATGTGCCGTGGGCTTCGCCGTCGGCCGTTGCCGATCCGGTCTCCCCCTTCCATCTCATTCCGAACGCTTCCGCCGAAGGAACGGAGTGGAGCCGCACCCATTCCGAGACGACCGTACGCAAATTCATCACCTGCAACACGCAGAAGCCCGGCCCTCTGACCGATCCTGTCGCGCGGGCGCGGCTCCTGAGCTGCTTGGAGGGCGCCCCCGGGCCCGCCGGGGGATCGGCGGACTCCCCCATCCCGCTCCGAATCGCGACGATTCCTCCGTACAAGCCCGATGCCGATGCATTGGCGGAGAGGTGGAGCAAATTCGGCTACGATTGCGAGGTTGTTTCCGTATCCCCGGAGGAATTCAAGGGGGAGATCCGGCTGGAGTCGGACTTGATTCTGTTCTCTCTCTTCCGCGACCGCGACGAGCAATTGCGGCTGTTCGACCTTTATTTGACGATCGCGGGCCATGTCGACGCCCATACGAAGGTCGATATCGAGACGGCGCTCCAGCGCATTCAGCGAGAGGCCGATCCGACCGCGCGTACGGACAGCCTGAACAAAATCGAGCTGCTGCTGCTGCGGGAACGCCAGCTTTATATTCTCTCCGAGCATCCCGTTCCCACCGCCTACCTGCCTTCCGTCCGGGGAGTGACCTTCAATTCTCAGGGATGGGTTAATCTGCGTACGATCTGGTTCCCCCCGGTCATGAAGGAGGGCTGATCCTCTCCAGCCGCGCTGCCGACAGACGGCGAGCGCCTAAACAGCGCAAAAAGCAAAGCAGCCAGACTCTGAGGCTGGCTGCTTTGCTTTTCAACCGCGATACATTCTATCGGAGGCCGCCCTTCGGACCGCCGACCCGCTCAGCCCTTCAAGGCGCTTCTCTGGTCGCCTCCCGATACTCCTGAGGCGTCATGCCGGTCGACTTCTTGAAGAAGCGCGTAAACGAATGGGGGGCTTCGTACCCGACACGAACTCCGATTTCATGAATCTTCAGCCCCTCCCGGGTCAGTAACTCCTTCGCTTTCCTGATCCTGGCCTTGTCGATATACTCGGAAAGATTCAGACCGCTCTCTTGTTTGAAGACGCGCGAAAGGTACGAAGGATTAAAATGGAAACGCTTCGACAGGCAAACAAGAGAAAGATCCTCTTCGAGATGCTTCTCAATGTAACCGCCGATCTCTTGAATAGCGCCCGCCGCCCTATTGCCCTCCCCGCTGCGGCGATGCGCGAACAGGGCTTCGGACGTTCGTTCCAGATACCGGAAGCCCTCCTCCCAAGTCGTGTGCGTATCGAACAGCATCAACCCGCCGATCGGTGTCTGTTCATGCATTTGTCTGCGATTGATATAGGAGAGCAGCATCAACGCCGCCGAATAGTACAGCTCCATGGCAAGCGCCTTATCCGTTACCCCGCCGCTATGAACAGGCTCGACAATCTCCTTCAGAAGCGAGAAGAAGGCATCTCTGCGCCCGCTCTCCAGATGGCCTGCGAGCACCTCGAACCTTTCGGCGCGGATCAATTCTCTGGACGAGCCGACCGTCTCCGGCGGCTCCGCAACGGCGGTCAGGACCATGCTCGCGCCGTCGCCTATTCGGACATGCTGCAATTGCCGTATCCGATCGTATGCCGCAGGAAGAGTCCCCCAGGCGCAGGAGAAGCCGGACACGGTAAATGCCATTTCCGTATCCAGTGCTTCGGAGCACGCTTCCTGCACCAGTTCCAGCGTACCCTCAAGAAATCTGACAGCGTCCTCGTAAGCATGAATTTCGATCTGAACGTCACCGACCGGCTGGATCAGCCATAGAGGATCGCCATATCGATCGATAATGCCGACGAATTCGGTGTGATCCTGCAAATACCGGTCCGCCAATAGCTTCACCGCAAGAGCTATTTCCTGACGTTCTGCATAGGAGGGACGCTCGGCCGATTTCAAAATGCTGCCCAGCACCAGAAGAACAGGCCGGGACGAATCCAGGGGAACCGCCAGTCTCCGGAAATCAACTCCCCGTTCCTCCGGATCGCTCGTCCCCGAGCCGAGCAGAAGATGGCGGAAGTAGTCTCCTTGAGCCAGCGTCTCAAGCGTATTGCGCTGCTCCTTAGCCTGCTGCAGCAGATGATCGGTTCGCCATTCTTCATCCAGCTCGCTAATCGCAGCCCGAACCTCTTCCGTTACTTTGGCGTATCCCTCGGTCTTGAGCAAATACCGGACACCTGTCGTTCGGATCGCCTTATAGACGGATTCGAAATCGTTGTAGCCGGTCAAGAAAATGATCTTGCACCTTGGCCACTTTCGGCGAATCCTCTCCATAAGCTCCAATCCGTCGAGCTCGGGCATCCGAATGTCCGACAAGACGATATCCACCCGCGTACGGTCCAGCCATTCCAGCGCTTCGATTCCCGAGTAAGCTTTGCAGACATCCAATCCCGGAATGCCCAATCCGCCCAGAATCTCGGTCAAGCCGTCGGCAATGATCGCTTCATCGTCCACTACCAGCAGTCTATACAAGCCTCTTCTCCTCCCCCAACGGTATACGGATCGTCACCTTCAGGCCGCCAAGGTCGCTTCTGGATACGTCCAGTCCGCCTCCCTCTCCGCAAGCGAACGCCAATCGGCGATGAACGTTGACGATGCCGGTCGTTTCGGACTGGGCGTCTTCATGCCGGAGTCTATTGGAAATTCGACCCAGCTCCTCGTCGCTCAAGCTATCTCCGTTGTCCTCGATCAGGATGCAGATCCAGCGCTCCTTGCTTTCGAACCGTATATCGATACGACCGTTCCTGGCCTTCTTCTCCAGACTGTGCTCGAAAGCATTCTCGATAATGGGCTGTACGATCAGACGCGGCACCCTAATCTCTTCATACTCTTCCGGCAGCTCGTCGAACCGGGTATGAATGCGCTTATAGAATCGCATCGCCTGAATCTCGGTATACATTCTTGCATGATGGATTTCTTGCTTGAGCTTGATCTCGTCCGAGGCATTGCGGGTTACGAATCGGAAGTATTCTCCAAGCTGCGTCGTGAACAGTTCTATTCGTTCCGTATCGCCCGTCTTGGCCATCGTATTCAGAATAAAAAAGCTGTTGTAGAGAAAATGGGGATTGATCTGCGATTGCAATTGTTTTAATTCCGCTCTCTGGGCCAGAATCTTTTGCTTATATGCCTGATCGATCAGGGATCTCAGATTGACGACCATCTGATTGAACCGGGTATATATATATCGAAATTCATCGTTAGCTCCATGCACGATCGCCAGCTCCAGGTCGCCGTTTTCCAGTCGGCGGAACCCCCTGACCAGCTTGAGCAGAGGCTTATGAATAAACTTGTAGGTGGAGATGGCATATATGAGGATGATGATGAAAGCGCCAACCGCGATCAGCCACGCCAAAATATAAAATTTATCGAGCGGCTTCCGGACAATCCGATCGTTAATCAAGCGATATATGGACATGTCCAGGCGCTCGGAACGGGCATAAGAGATGAAGTAGCGCTGCTCGCCCAGAGAGAACGTAGCGGACCGGTCAGACGGCAAGTCCTTCAACTGACGAAGTATTTCGGCCTCACCGACGCGAATCTCCCCGGAGCCGCTGCTCACGCTATAGCCGTCGTGTCCGAACGTCAGCAGGGTGCCGCTGTCCGGATAGGTGTTAAACTGCGCCAGCGCCTCCTGAAGCCGCTGCCGATCCAGCTCAATCTCCACAATAAAGAGCGGAGCCCTGCCCTGGCTCCCTCTTGAATTGACGGCGCTAAGGTAGAGCTCCCCTTTCCAGTCGATCAGACGGGTTCCCACCCTCTGACGAGACGGGTCCGATCCGAAGACCTGGAATTTATCCTCATCCATTTCGCTTGCTCCCAGCAGCGCGGAGAGTGTCTTGCCGATCGGACGGATATGCACGTTCACATCCCGAATATATCGACTGCTGTTCTGAACGGCAATGATTCGATTAATGACCGAATTGATTTTGTCCACTCGCTCGATGGCGTTCATGGCCTCCCACGTTATGGAAAGCTTGTTGAGATCGGTATCCTCCAGCAAGCCATACTGCAGCAGCTTCATACGTTCGATTTCGTTCTCCAGATCGCTGAGATAGAACGTAATCTGCGATTCTGCCGTACGCGAAATATCGTCGCTGGCCGTACGAATCGCCCAGTGGTAAATATATATCCCCAGCGAGACGACCGGGACCATAATCAGCATAAAGGTGGCAACGAGACGGATAAAGATCGTATGACGAAAAGAAAAATCACGGCGCATGGCGTCCTCCCCGGCTTTCGATGTCGGATTGGCGATGCCGGGCGATGACCTTCTTCCCCGCACGATTGACGCCTTATCCTTTTACGCTTCCAAGCACGATGCCCTTGACGAAAAATCTCTGAAGAAACGGATAGACGGCGATGATCGGCAGCGAGCCGAGGAAAATCTGGGAAGCCTTCAGCGTCCGATCGGAGATGACGGCCAGGTTCTTCAGTTCCTCCATCGACATCGACCCGAGATTCATTTGCACTACAATGGTCTGGATATAGCTTTGCAGCGGATAACGCACCGGATCGCCCATTAGAAGAAGGCCGTCAAACCAACTGTTCCAGTGCTCCACCATGGAGAACAGCGCAAGCGTGGCGATTGCCGGCTTGGAGATGGGCACATAGATGCGCCACAGCGTCGTCCACTGTCCGGCCCCGTCGATAATGGCCGATTCTTCAAGCTCTTTAGGCACGGCCCGGAAAAAATTAAGCAGCAGCACGATGCTGAACACAGGCACAGCCCCAGGCAGCACCAACGCCCAAATCGAATCCAGCAGACCAAGCTGCTTTATGGTAGTATACCACGGAATAAGACCTCCGTTAAAAAGCATGGTAACGAAAAACAACCAAGCGTATATTAGCCGAAATCGAAATTGCTGAGTAGACTTCGATAAGGGATAGGCAATCATTATGGTCAACAGCAAGTTTAATGGCGTTCCCATGAAAATCCGTTGAACCGAGATCAGCATCGATTGCCAGAACGCCTCCCTGGACGCCGTGAACTTATAGGACGCCAGCGTAAAATCCACGGGCCATAGCTTGACATATCCCGCAGAAGCCGCAGAGCTAGAGCTGAACGACAAGGCTACAATATGAATCAGCGGCAACAGACAGATGAGCGCGATTACTATCAAAAAAATTGTATTGGCGCAGGCAAACCAGTCGAACCGCTTGCCGGCGCTTCGGAATGAGGGCGGAGCAGCATCCTTCGATTGCAGAGAACGGCCGGTCATCGTGGCTCCTCCTAGAAAATTCTGTATTTGGCGAAGCGATAAGCGAAGTAATACGATACGGAGATAAGGACAAGCGATACGAGCGACTTGAAGAAGCCGACCGCGGTAGCCACGCCGTATTGGGCGTCCAGGATGCCGATCCGATAGACGAAGGTATCCAGAATATCTCCACTTTCATAGACTTGCGGGCTGTACAGATTAAATACTTGATCGAATCCTGCATTCAACAACTGGCCCAGGCTGAGAACGGCCAACAGCACAATGACCATCCGCATCCCCGGCAGCGTAATATGCCAGGCTTTCCTCCAACGATTGGCTCCGTCTAGCGTGGCTGCTTCATAAAGCCCCGGATCGATGCCCGTTATTGCCGCCAGATAGATGATGGTGCCATATCCGAAGTTTTTCCACACATCCGAGGAGATTAGGGTTACCGGGAACCATTTGTTATCACCCAGGAAAAAAATCGGCTCGATTCCGAACGTTCCTAGCAGGGAGTTCACAAGCCCTCCTGAAGGAGAGAGCAGGTCGATCAAGATGCCGCCCAGCACGACCCAAGAGAGGAAAAACGGCAAATAGATGCTCGTCTGAACCGTGCGCTTGATCGCTTCATTCTTCAGCTCGTTCAGCAAAATCGCCATCACGATCGGCACCACAAGACCCAACATGAGCTTGAAGCTGGAAATGTACAGCGTATTCCATATCACCTGGGTAAAGCTCGGCAGGTCGAGCACATATTCGAAATTGCCCCAGCCAATCCACTTCTGGTCACCAAACAAGCCCTTGGCCGGTATGAACTTCTGGAACGCAATCACGATACCCGCCATTGGAGTATAGGAGAAGATCAAAATAAAGATAACTCCCGGCAAGATCATCAAGTGAAGCGGCAATTCTCTCAAAATCCGCAGTTTATTCATTCTGTCTCTCCTCCTGCTCAAGCAAGAACAAGCAGGGGAGGCGTACTGTTGCGCCTCCTCCTGCCGAACTTTATTTCAAGCTCGCATACCAGTCGTTGACCTCTTGCGTAATCTGCTCTCCGCCGAGCTTCTTCCAGTCCGCTACGAACTTGTCGAATTCGTCCACCGACTGTCCCAGTATAATCTTGATGAACGTCTCGTTCTGCATCTTCTCAAGCGTTGTCTTGCGTTCTACCATCGTCGGTGTCGGCGTTCCCACGAATTTATCCATCAAGAACTGATTGTTCCGATCGTACTGGCTGCCGATGCCCATCGAGCCCTCTGTACCGTAGATTCGTTCCCATCCCCACAGGGCAAACCCCTCGGATGAGCCGGATGCGTACATGTCCAGCTTCTCCTGAATGGTTTTGGCTTCTCCCTTCAATACGCTCATGTCGCCTGCTTTGCGAGCCGCGTCAATCTGGCGGAAGGCGTCCAAATTCTTCTTCAGCGGGTACGGCGTTACCGGGGATAACTGCCAGACGCTCTCCGCATTCGGCGGCGCGTAGTACTTGTCGAACTCGGCCGTCTCGCCCCAGTTTTTCTCGAGATGCAGGTTGAACAGCTTGATGACCGCTTCAGGGTTTTTAGCGCCCTTCTTGATCGCAATAAATTTCGTTGTACTGAACTTCAACGGGACCTTAGGCGTTTCGCCGGTTTCGGAGACGATCGGGAAAGCTTGCCATTGGGCCTCCTTGTCGTTGTTCTTGTTCATCTGCAGCGGCCAGATGGAGTTCCACTGCTCTCCGTACTCCATGCCGATCTTACCGGCAGCGATCTGCTCGGAGACCTTGCCGCCGTCCTTGATGCCGAATTCCTTATCGATCTCTCCGTTCTTGTACATTTCCTGAAGCGCTTGAAGCGCTTTCTTCGTCTCCGGTTGGATGCTGCCGAATACCAGCTTGCCGGATGCATCCTCAGTCCAGATATTCGGATAGGCATTGAAGCCAGCCATAAAGCCTTCAAGTCCCATTGCCCCGCCGAAGACGTCCTTGGTCAGACCTAAGCCATACGTATCCCTCTGGTTATTCCCGTCAGGGTCCCTTTCAGCGAACGCCTTGGAAATCTCCCTAACATCCGCCATCGTCTTAGGAGGCTGAAGACCTACCTTGCTCAGCCAGTCCGTGCGAATCCAAATATACATGGAGCGCTCGATAGAGGACTCAACCTGCGGAATCGCCATCAGCTTGCCGTCGAACGTTGCGGCATCAATCGGCCCCGTTCCCTCTTGAGAAAGAACCTCTTTTGTGAATGGGGAAGCGTATTGCTCGTACAGCGCGCTCATATCCTCGATCTGATCGGATTCGGCAAGCTGCTTGAGCTGAACGGCGTTCACCGTAATGAAATCAGGCAGCTCTCCCGAGGCCAGCGTGACATTCAGCTTCTGTACGTATTGATCGGAGGTATCTCCTCCCTTGACGACCCAGTTATATTTCAGCTTGATGCCCATCTGCTCCTCATAGATGCGCGACCAACGATTATCCTCGAACGTCTCTCCCTTCAGAACCGATAGCACGTTGTTCTCGATGACATCGTTCAGATTCCGTACGGTGGTCAACACGATCGGCGGATCGTATTTGCCGAAGGGATCGGCGGCAGTGGCCGCCTGCGTCGGCGAGCTTGACGCGCTGGACGCCGGAGCTTGGCTTCCCTTGCTCTCTTCTTTGTTGCCGCTGCATGCCGAGACCACTAAGGCAGCCCCTATTAATAATGCCAGTCCTTTGACTGCTCGTCTGGTGCTCCTTCTACCGTTCACTTCCATTCCCCCTTGTTTGAGTTCGAGACGAAGCCGCATGCGATGTCTACGCTTTCATTATAAGAACGGAGAAAATCCCGCAGCAATGTGCATCTTTTTACTTCGTTATCTATTGTTGACTAATTGAAAGCGCTTCAGTTTTTTCGATACAATGGCTTCGTCCACGCAAAAGCCGCTTCCCGGATTCGGAAAGCGGCTTTCGTGCAACCGGCTGGCTTACCCGGCATTAATGCCCCGACTTGCGATGCTCGTTCTCGTAGAACTCCGGCCTGCGGTCATAGAAGGGCGCGACCGCGCCCTGCGCGCGATTCTCCCGAAGCAGGTGGAAATCCAGCTCGGCCAGCACCGTCATATCCCGATTGGTCTCTCCCGCTTGAATAATGCCGTCCGGCTCGAAGGGCAGATCGCACGGCGCGAAGGCGCCGGCCTGGCTGAAGCCGGTATCTACCTGAGGACGATCCTCGGACAATGCGCCGACCAGACCGCTCAGCACGATGAACAACTGATTTTCCACCGCTCTCGCTTGGCAGCAATACCGCACGCGATGATAGCCGTAGGAGCTGTCCGTATAGGAAGGACACAGAATCGTCTCCACTCCCCTCAAGGCGGCGGCTCGGGCCAGCTCCGGGAACTCGATGTCGTAGCAGGTCAGGATCGCCATCTTGCCCCACGGCGTCTCGAATACGTTCAAGCTCTCGCCCGGAACAAGCGGCCAGCGAATTTGCTCCTCCGGCGTAAGATGCACCTTGCTCTGCGCCTCGGTTCTGCCGTCCGGGAAGAAGAGGAAGGCGCGGTTGACGTAATCGCCCTGTTCGCCCCCCTCCGCCCGGCAGATGTGCGTGCCGGCCAGAATGGCGATGTTCGTCTCCCGGCTAAGGTCCGCAAAAAAACGCGTGTACGTCTCGGTCCTATGGTCGAGATACGCGCATGCCTCATCATGGAGCATCGGCGGCTCCAGACTTAGCAGATGGGCGGTCATATACTCCGGAAACACGATCAGCTCCGCGCCTTGCTCCGCCGCATCGCGAACCTTGTCCGCGATTCCCGTCCAGAACTGCTCCTCGGACGCGATGTCCGCCAACCCATATTGAACCGTTGCTACGATTAGTTTTTTCATCATGCACCTCTTGAAGTTAAGAACGAATTTGTAAGGAATACAGATCGGTTCTGCGATCCTGGAAGGATAGCGTGTCCTTGGACTTACGATAACGCTCCAGAACCTCCATGTCTACCTCGGCCATGATGACCGTCTCGGTATTCTCGCTGCACTCCCCGGCAACCCCGTCGCGGGGGAAGGAGAAGTCGGCCGGCGTGTAGATGCCGGATTGCGCATATTGAATATCTACGTTGTCGACGTGCGTCAGGTTTCCGACCGTCCCCGAAGTGACAAGGAACGCCTGGTTCTCAACCGCCCTCGCCTGGGCGCAATATTTGACCCTGAGGAAGGTCTGGCGGTCTTCCGCGCAGAACGGAACGAAGATAATCCGCGCCCCTTGCTCCGCCACAATCCGGGAAAGCTCGGGGTACTCAATGTCGCCGCTGAGCTGAATCGAGATTTTACCGCAATCCGTATCGAATACGCCCAGCTCGGAGCCGCCGTTAATCCCCCACCACTTCCGCTCGTTCGGGGATATATGCAGCTTGTATTGCTGCTCGATCGTACCGTCCCGCCGGAACAGATGAGCGACGTTATACATCCGGTTGTTGCTTT
The DNA here is from genome assembly GCF_042651945.1 of Cohnella boryungensis. Lineage (NCBI taxonomy): Bacteria > Bacillati > Bacillota > Bacilli > Caryophanales > Paenibacillaceae > Cohnella > Cohnella boryungensis. The sequence goes on from NZ_JBHSED010000013.1 coordinate 331,766, forward strand.
CGACGAAGTGGGAGCCGCCGACGATGTTCACATTATATTTGACCGCAAGCTCCGAGAACAGCTCCACATATTGGGCGGTATAGGTGCTCAGCTTGCGAATGGCCAGACTCGGCGAGCGTTCATCCAGAAAGGAGAGCAGCTGCATCGTGAGGTTTTCCGGAAAGACGGCGAAATCGGATTTATAATCCGAGGCTACGTCCACGTAATGCTCGCATTGGGTCGCGAACTCGTCGAAGGAATCGATCTTCTTCATCATATATTGCACGACGCAAATGCGAACCGGAAAAGACATTTTGTAATGAAGCTTGTCGATGCTCGGTTTGTAATCGATATTGTTCCATTCCAGCAAAGCCGCATAGTTCTTGGAATCGGCGTCGTCGGACAGGTAGTTCGTAATGATCCGTTTTAGCGTGAAGCCGTTCATCATCTGGAAGGTTAGCACCGAGTCGTAAATATTCTGCTGCAGCACTTCCTCCGCGTATTCCCTTGGCGTCATCCTGTCGCTGTAGTGATGGTAGCCCGGAATCCGTCCCCCGACGATAATACTCTTCAGGTTCAGTTGCTCGGCCAGTCTCTTGCGCGCCTCGTACAGCCTGCGGCCGATTTTCATTCTGCGGTATTTCGGATGCACCATGACCTCCATGCCGTACAGGTTGCGGCCTCGCGGATTATGGTTGCGGATGTACCCCTTGTCGGTAATCTCTGCATACGTATGCTGCTCGAAATAATCGTCGAAGTTCACAATCAGGCTGGAGCAGGAGCCGATGATCTCCCCGTCCAGCTCTACGCAGATTTGCCCCTCGGGGAAAATGCGGACGTGGCTTTCCAGTTGAGCCGGCTTCCACGGATCCATATTCGGAAAACAGATGCTTTGCAGCTCCATGATTTTATCGAAGTCTGTGGGCTCGATGTTGCGAATAATGATTTTTTTCTCAGACTGAAAGATTTGATCGCTTGCCATAGCGGATAAGGACTCCTTTAAAGACGTTTATCTTTATTTTACCCACTTTCTTCAAGTCTCTATTATCGGGCGGCCTTCTTTTTGTAATCTTTGCACTTTGTTTGGCGAATCGACACTTCCTTTGTCGCCCGCGCAGGGAGCGCGTAAGGAATCTCGAATTGGGTTAAGTATCCTAGCGAATGGAGTGATTGCCATGAGCGCCTTGAAAACGAGAGAAGCCGCCGAGAGACTCGGCGTGAGCCCTACGACCGTCAAGCGATGGGCCGCCCAGTTCTCGCCTTCCTTCCGTAAAGATTCCGTGGGCCATTACGTCTTCTCCCCGCGCGAATTCGAGCTGCTCCGATACATTAAAGACCGAACCGAACAGGGAAGCACGCTGGAGCAGATCACCCTGCCCGGCCTTCCCGTCTCAAGCGAGGACCCCCGGGAGGAGAACGCCAGCTCTCCGGGGAAGCGCGAGCTGCTGCTTCGCATCTCCGAAATCGAGCGTTCGCTCGAACAGAAGGCCGACGAAGTCGTATCGGTGCAAGTCCGGCAGCACCGCGCCGAGCTGGACGAGCTGCTCCGAGTCGTTACTCATCTAACCTCCACTGTAGAAGCTCTGCAGGAAAGGGCGGCAGCGATGGCCAATACTGCCCGAATCGAGGCGCTGCGCGCTCCGACAACGGATAATGGCGGTTTTCCGGAGAGAAAACGAAAAGCCTTCCGCACGTTCTTCTAAGACAAACCATCGACAAAAAAATTAATAAATTGTCGCGAATGCTCCAACTTTCTCTCCCTCTCCTCCGTCTAATAGGATAACCAACAAGAACAGAAAGCGAAGTCGGCCAGCGCGGCAGGGGATGGGGATCTCTTCTGTGCCGGTCATCCCCAAACGCCTCTCTTTTCTGTCTGGACTGCGAACTGTGGAGGATAAGGCAATGCGGGGAAAAAGATTGAAGTTCAAAAGATTAAGATGGAGCAGAGCGAGCCTCCTGCTATTATCGGCGGTACTGGTCGGAGGCGCCTTTGTATACACATGGCAGCATATCGGACTATCGGGGGCGCACGTCGCGGATGCGGCCACCCCGGAGGCCGTTGTTTCGAAGCCGGATTCAACTGGAAGCACGGCCACGCCTGCAGAAAGCGCGCTTCCTGCCGTTAAACCAGGGAAGACGACCTCGGCGAAGCCACCGGCGTCGCAGCAAGGGGGGACGGCCTCCGAGAAGCCGGTCGAGAGCAAGCCGTCTTCTCCGACCGCTCCGGTGAAAGACGTTCATCGCAAGCTGGTCGCCTTGACCTTCGACGATGGTCCGGACCACAAATATACGGAGCGAATCCTCGATATTCTGAAGGAGCACGACGTAAAGGCAACCTTCTTCCTGGTCGGCACCCAGGTCAAGAAGTACCCGAAAACGGCGAAGCGCATAGCGGAAGAAGGCCACTCGATCGGCAACCACACCTGGTCCCATGGCAACCTGACCAAGCTGTCGGCCAAGGCGAGAGCCGAGCAGATCGATAAAGCGCAGAAGGAAATCGTGAAGGCGACCGGTACAACGCCGCGTATTCTGCGCGCGCCTTACGGCGCGGTTTCGGACGCCGTGCTGAAATCCGTTCATAAGGGCAACATGAAGCATGTCGCATGGACGGTCGACACCAAGGATTGGGCAGGCAGCTCTGTCGAGGACATGTACAAGAACGTCATGACGAACACCAAAGAGGGCGGCATCATTCTTATGCATTCATTCGGAGGACGCAAGGACGCGCTGGAGCACACGGTTAAGCTGTTGCCCCTGGTGATTCGCGACTTGCAAGCCAAAGGTTACGAGCTGGTCACGGTCGACGAGATGGTCGACTCGGAGCAATACCGCTCGTCCGTAATCAAGTAACAACGGCTTCGCCCGCCTTGGGCACGGCGACACCCGTTTTGTAACGCGCGATCAGATGAAGATTAAGGCAATCTGAATCGGGCATAGCCCCTCCTGCGAAAAACAGGCAGCCTTCCGATTAATCGGACGGTTGCCTGTTTTTGTTGCCGTAAACATAAATTCGCGTGCGGTACAAGTCTCCGCAAGTGATTATCCGCTCCGGCTCCCAGCCGGGCAACGCAAAGCATACGCTGATGACGCGAGCCTCCGCGCCAAGCTGCTCCCGAAATATGGGGGCCAGTCGCCGCATCGCCCCGGGAAACAGGTAACAGACGACCGCTTCCGCCTCCCGATAGGAGATTTGATAGATGTCCCCTTTGACAAAAACAGCTCTCGCAGCTGGCTTCCGGGCCCCAAATGTCAGCCAGGCCATCATTCGGGACACGGCCAGGGGGATGGGCGAGTTTTCAACGCCTCGCACTTGCCGCGGCTGGCAGTACTTGGCGAGATGGATGCCCAGCGTCCCCCAGCCTGATCCCGCCTCTAAGATTAAGCCGCCTCCGCTCGATCGATTAATCTCGGCGGTAACGGCGCGGCGAACGAGCGCCGATGCCGGCATCGGCGAGATCCCGTTCCGCCAGCTCATCCATACGATGGAGAGCGCAGCAAGAACGAACAGGGAGACAAGCCCCCAGGAGACTGCTGCGGAAATGCTCAAGTCCATGCTGACCTCCTGTGCCGATAGCGGATTGTAGTGGCTACAGCTCTAAGGTACAGGTCTGCCACCCTTCTCGCAAGGGTTTATTTGTGCTAATATTCAGCCTTTACCTTGACGCAGGGACAAGGTTTACAATGATAGCAAGGAGGCGATCGCAGTGAAAATCAAGGAAGCGGCCGACAAGCTCGGAATTTCGCCGCGCGCCATTCGTTTGTATGAGAAGCGAGGGCTTCTCTCTCCCGCCAAGCAGGAAGGCAACCGCTACCGCGTATTCGCCGACAACGACATATGGCGGCTGCAAACAATCGTGTCGCTGCGCGAAGCCGGCATGTCTCTCAACGACATCAAGCACGCCTTGGCGGGATGGGAAACGAACGGAATGGAGGAGCTTCGCTACTATCTGGAGCTTCAGCGGTCGATTATCATGTCCGAGTGGCTGCAGCTCAAACAAGTCATCGAGACGGCCGACCGCATGATCGAGCTTGTAAAGACGGATCAAGCCGTGTCCCTTGACCATCTCTACGCGCTTGCCAGCGCCTCGCGGCGGCTCCGGGAGCAACGAAGCAATTGGCAGGACCGCTGGGACTTCAACCGGCTCGCCCCGACCCATGACGAGAGAGTCGCCGAAAGCACAGGAAGCTATGCGGATTACGAGCAAGCCTTGGATAACGCGATTCGCATGGTGCACCCGAACGCCGGAGAACGGGGGCTCGATATCGGTACAGGCACCGGGAACCTCGCGGGCCGATTCCGGGAGCGAGGCTGCGTCATGTCCGGTGTCGACCAGTCCAGAGAAATGCTCCGTCTGTGTCAGGTCAAGCACCCCGATATGGACACGCGCGTCGGCAATTTCCTGGCTCTCCCCTATTTGAAGGAGCAGTTCGACTTCGTCGTTACCAGCTTTGCGTTCCATCATCTGTCCCGGGAGCAGCAGAGCCTTGCCTTGGAAGAGATGCGGCGGGTTTTGAAGCCGGGCGGCCGCATATGCATCGCCGACCTTATGGAAGCGAGCCCCCTCCCGCAAGCTGCGGGACAAGCCGGCTACCCGTCTGTCCGGCAGCTTGCGGCCTGGTTCGCAGAGCGCGGCTTGGCGACAGAATACGTACAAATAAACGAGCAGCTTCATGTGATATGCGCCCGTTAAGGAGGAACCGCCGTGCCCGATCATGATCGAATTTACGAAGAAGAAGCCGCGCAATACCATGAGCTCATTGCTCGCCAGTCCAATCTGAAAGCCGTTATCGAAGAGATTGCTCCGATCGGCGGGAGGGACATCGTCGACATGGGGGCGGGTACAGGCAGACTGTCGGCCGTTCTCGCCCCCGAAGCGAAGTCCCTTATTGCGCTTGATGCCGCCGAAGCCATGCTGCAAATCGCCGCAGCTCGCCTCCATCAGGCGGGGCTGACCAATTGGACGATGCAGGTCGCCGACCATCGCAAGCTTCCCCTTGCAGACGACAGCGCGGATCTTGTCGTATCCGGCTGGAGTATCTGCTACCTGACCGGCTCGAACGTGCCGGAGTGGGAGGAGAATCTGAAGAAGATCGTGACCGAGATTAAGCGCGTGCTCCGCCGCGGCGGCGCCGCTATTATTTTCGAAACGCTCGGCACCGGGCACGAGACGCCTTCTCCGCCCGACTTCCTAAGGCCTTACTATGCCAAGTTGACTGGCGAATATGGCTTCTCCCACCGCTGGATTCGTCTGGACTATGCCTTCGAGAACGCGGAAGAGGCCGAGCGTCTAACCCGCTTCTTCTTCGGAGACGAACTGGCCGACAAGGCAGCCTCGCTCGGCCTGACACACCTGCCCGAATGCGCGGGCATATGGTGGCTGAACGTATAAGGCTCTGGTTCGCGTTCTGCGAGATACGCTGCCTCCCCCTTATCCACCCCGCGTTTTATTCCGCATGAAGCTCGAACAATCTGGCCGTTTGCGTCTTCGACAGACGCACGGTCAGCTCGCCCTCCTTCGCGCGCCAGCTCCACTGCGCTTCGCCTCCTTGAGGATAGGCGCAGCGAACCTTCGGCTCGCTTCCGCTCAGGAAGCCTAGCGGAAGCCGAGCCTCTTCCCCGTCGCCGCGCACTCTCCACACGGCCAAATAAATGCGGTTGCCGCGCCGCAGCCCAAGGCTGATCCAGTCATCCTGCTGCGTCGGTAAGCCGAGCGGCCAGAATGGCAGCGCTTCGGGAATATCGGCGCGAATCGACTTGTAATAATCGAGCGCTTCCTTGACCAGCTCCCGTCTGCGCGGACTCAGCTCTGCCAGATGGCCGCTCTGATGCACGCGAAGCAGCAGCGCGTTCACCATATTGAATACGACCTCTTCGTCGTCGCCCTCCCGCAGCGGATAAGACCATATCGCCGATTGCTCCGGAGTTAACGCCGCAGGAGAAGCTGCCGCGATGGCGGCGTAATTCACGTAATTCTCCTGATCGCTCGTCGATTGAATGCTATGGCGGCTCAGCATGGCGTAATCCATCCGCATGCCTCCGCTGGAGCAGTTCTCGATGACCAGATCGGGGTACTTGGCGAAGATCCCGTCCAGCCAAGCCAGATAAGCGCGATTATGCTCCAGCAGCCCGTCCCCGAAGCTATCCGAATTCGCCTCTGTGCCGATTCCCGCGTTAATGTTGTAATCCATCTTGATGTAGCCGACCCCGTAGTCCTCCACCAGACGGCGGATGACTTCGTTGGCATGGGCGACAACGGCGTCCTGGCGATAATCCAGCTGGTACCGACTGCGATCCTTGACCCGCTTGCCATGCCGCATGAAAAACCAGGAATCGTCGGTCTCCGCCAGCTTCGGGCTGTTCACCCCCATGACCTCAAGCTCAAGCCATAGACCCGGAATCATTCTCTTGCCGCGAATGTAGTCGAGGACGTACTTGATGCCTCCGGGGAACCGTTCCTGCGAGGGCATCCATTCTCCGACGCCGTCCCACCATTCTCCGGAAGCGTACCAGCCGGCATCGATGCAGAAATATTCGCAGCCCGCATCGGCGGCGGCATCGATCAGAGGAAGCAGCTTCTCGGTAGTCGGATCGCCCCAGAGACAGTTCATGTAATCGTTGAAAATAATCCGCAGCTCGCGGTTGTCCGCATTGCTTCTGCGAGTGCGGCGACGGTATGTCGTAAGCTCTCCGATCGCTTGCTCAAAGCCGCCGCTGACCGCTCCGACCGCAACGGGAACCGAGACGAATCGCTCTCCCGGCCGAAGCAGCTTCCACCACTGATTGTCGTGCTCCGTCGGTCCGCTCGCAAGCAGCGTCAGCCTATCGGCCTGATCGATGATCTCCCAATGCCAGGAGCCGTTATGCTCAATCTGCCAGAACAGGCTCGTTCCGGCTTGTTTATTTTCAAGTACAGCCATCGGGAGATGTTCCGCCGCCGACCAGGAGCCGGTATTGCTGCAGCCGACACGCTTGGAGCCCCGATCGATGAGATGGGACAGCCCCAGCTCGGGAAGCGCGTACGAACGCCATTGCAATTCGCTCTGCCAGCCGTTGTGGGCCAGGTGCAGCCGCATCTTCTCGTCGCGGTCCGCCGCCCCTTCCTTGTCCAGACCTGTCAAGGCAAACGAAGAAACGTATTCCACGCCGATCTCCCCGTCCCCCCGATTGTGCAAGGTCGTCCAGCTGCGAAGCGTCTGAACCCCGTCATAGAACTGATAATGCTGGATCGCCTCCACGGCCGTGATCGGGTCCGTCAGCCGAATGTCGAGCTTCCTGCCATACTCGTTGCGCGTATCCTCGTGACCGTCGTAAACCATCCGCAGGCCGGGAAAGGACGCGCGATGCGATCTTCCGTGATACTCGGCGCGGTCTTCACCGGTGAATTGCAGCTCCATGATCCGAAAAGCCGACCTCTGCCGCTCTTCGATATCTTCCGCGCTCAGAGGAAGCGCGCCAAAATGCACCAGCCTGACGTCTCCATCGTCCATGATCTCCAGAGCCAGATGCAGGCCGTTCTCCGTCACCGTAATCGAGTTGCCCCTCATTCCTTATCCACGTCCTTCTTCTCGTTAGTTGAACCTCTCGGCGTTCCTTGCGCCTACAGCAAGGCCTCCAATCCCTCAAGGAGGGGGATTGGAGGCCGGTTGGCATCGGGATCGCTTTATTGCGCGGAGCCCAGTTGAATCCACGCTTGCTGAATTTCTTCAGCGGTTTGATCCTTGCTCTTGCTTCCGCCGATGTAGGCTTGCATCAGCTCGCCGAACTTTTGGTGGAACGTATCCAGGGAGTAGTTGACCGACAGGTCGCCCGAAGGCTCCGCCTTCAGAATCTCCTCCATCTGCTTCGGCATATCCAGATCCGGCATCGGCGCATCCTTGATCGGCGGAATTACCTTCGCTACTGTAGAGAACCACGATTTGCCGTAATCGGACGTGTACAGCCAGTTAAAGAATTCAACCGTTTCCTTGGCCACCTTGGAATCCTTGTTGATGCGGAGCGCTTGGTCGGCGCCCGTAATGATTTGCGCTTGCTCAGCCTTATCGCTGACCGGATAACCCATAATGCCCAATTGGAAGTCAGGCGTAATCTTCTTGATCGCTTCCTCGTCCCATGCGCCTTTACCGGTCATGAAGGCTGCCTTGCCGGAAGCAAAGTCGCTGACCTCGGCGTTGCTATCCCGTTCAAGAGGCTTGTCCGTGCCATGCTTGACTGTAAGATCGATAAACTCGAAGAAGTTGTTGTACAGCGCCGGGTGATCCTTGAACGTCGTCTTGCCCTCGATGAATTGGTTGACCAGATCCTTGGAGCTGATTCCCGCATCCTGAGCTGCCGCATTCACAAAATGCTGAGCGATGTGCTTCCACACCCACCATTCCTTGTAGGCGTTGGCGAAAGGCGTAATCCCTTTGGCTTCAAGCTTCGCAATTGCATCCTTCAGCTCGGTTGTCGTCTTTGGAGGAGTCGCAATGCCCGCGTCGGCCAGCAGCTTCTTGTTGTACATCAGCACGAACAGGTTGCCCTTTACCGGAAGGCCAAGCACCTTGCCGTCCGAGGAAGACATATTCGACCGAACCGCATCCGTCATCGCCGCGGCGAGAGGCTCGTTCGTCAGGTCTGCGCTGTATTCCGCGAACGTATCGATATCGCCCCCGGCCGTCGTCTGGAATACATCCGGCGTGCTGCCTGCCGCGATTCTCGACTTCAAGACGGTGTTATAGTCGGCCTGCATAATTTCCAGGTTGATGGTGACGTTCGGCTTTACTTTTTTGTATTCCGCGATATAAGCGTTGAAAGCGTCGGTATACTCCGGAGAAGCGGTGAACATATTGATCGTGACCGGCTTCGTGGAATCCGGCTCCGACGATCCGGTTGCCGAAGCGCCGCCGTTGCCGGCATTGTTGTTGCTTCCGCATGCGGCGAGAATTCCCATCACCAGAGCCAGGCTCAAGGAGAGAGCGCCAAACCTTTTAAACATCGTATTGCCCCCGTTTCTTTGATTGGTTGTGGTCTACGTTGCCTATTCTAAAGAAAAAGCCGGATGATAAAAATGCACATAAGTGAATTGTTAAGGGTAAAAAAGTGGCGCTTTGTCCTTTGTCCGCTTTTTAGCCTTTCCCCAGACTGTCCCGGTATTCCGACGGCGATACGGAATAGTAGTTCCGAAACGCTTTGCTGAAGTAATTCTTATCTTTGTAGCCGAGCATAGCGGCAATCTCCTGAATCTTAAGCGCCGGGTCATCGAGCAGTTGCTTGGCTTTATCCATCCGAATTTTCTGCACATACTCGTGAATTCCGAAGCCGAACTGCTGCTTGAACAGCTTCATCAAGTATTCCCGACTTAAGAAATATTTCTCGGTAAACATCGAAATTTTGATGTCCTCAAAATAATGAGCATCGATGTAAGCCTTAATGTCGCCTACCTCGAACGGTCGGTTGGACGTCAGCGCGCGACGAATTTCGTTCCCGTAATACTCCAGAATGCGGAGCATCAGCGCCTCATATTGATCCGCGCAGAAGAAATCCGCATCGATGCCGGCTTCCCGCAATGCCGGGTAGAGACGATCATGCAGCGGCAAGCGCTCGGCGGATACCTTTAGCTCTAGCGCCAGATCGTTCATCAGAATAATAAACTCCTGCAGTGCCCGATCCGCCTGGCCGATGCTTAAACCCTCCGCCGACTTCCACTTGCCGATGAAGTCGCTTAGAATGCTTTTGGCCTGCGTAACATTGCCGCTCTCCAGCGCGCTTCGAATGAGGGGAAGCCTTCCCACAAGAGAGTAGCTGTCATGCGCAGCCGAGATATCCGCCCTTACGGCCGCGACCGCGAGCGGCATCTTAAGCAAGTCGATTCCGTTAAGCGCGGTGCGAGCGGATTCGTAAGAAACCGCCAGCTCCGCGACCTCCTCGCAAATCGTCCCCAAGCCCGTGATCACCTTCAATCCGAATAGCTCGTCCAGCAATCTGGCCGCTTTTTTCAGCAGATGGTCGGCTCGATAGCTCATTTCCTCTCGATAGCTGTCCGCCGAGGTCATCACCGTTACGATCTCGCGCTCTTGCTTCGGATTGGCCATGCTGAAGCACTGCACGTATTCTCCGGCAACATCGTTCATGACGTTGGCGACGGCAAAGTGCAGCAAATCGAAGTCCCGCTGAAACCGCTTGGCCGCAACTTCTCCCATGTTCATCAGCCTTATGACGGAGGCGGCAAAGCGATTCGAAGGATTGTCCGCTCCGATCAGCGGCAGAAGCGTGTCGTTGAGAGGATTATGGCTGCCCCGTTCCAGAAGCGACAAATAAATTTTTTCCTTCAGCTTGGGCAGCGACAGGTTCAGCGTTATATTTTTGTGAATGGATTCGGATGCCATCTCGCGCCGGGCATCCAGAACATGAATTGCCTTTCGGAGAGCCTGGTTCAGATCCTCCCGGTTGATCGGCTTGAGCAAATAATCCACGACCTTCGAGCGAATCGCTTGCCGGGTGTACTCGAAGTCGTTGTAGCCGCTAATGACGATGACCAGCAGCTCCGGGTATTGCTGCTCGATCAATCGCAGCAGCTCGGCCCCGTTAAGCTCAGGCATCTTCATGTCTACAATGGCCAGATCGACGGGAAGATCGGCCAGCTTGTCCAGCGCCATGCGTCCGTCCGTCGCTTCCCACAGCTCCGTCACCCCCAGCTTGCTCCATTCGCCCAAGATGCGAATCGCCTCGCGAACCGGCTCCTCATCGTCCACGATCAGCACGTTAACCATCGCTGCCACTCCTTCGCGGTATTCTCATTTCCATTTCCGTTCCGGACCCTTCGGACCGAATGCGAAGCTCTGCCGCCTCGCCGTAGAGAAGCTTCAGCCTCGTGTGCAGATTGACCAGCCCGATGCTGTCGTAGCTTTCGTTGCGGTCTTCCCAGCTGTCCTGAAAGGACTTCATCACCTGCTCCAGCTTGTCCTTCTCGAAACCCGGCCCATCGTCCCCCACCACGATGACGGCTTGATCGCCCTCCATGCCGGCTTTAATGGAGATCGTCACCGTATTGGCCACTCGCTCGAGGCCATGCTTGATGGCGTTCTCGACCAGCGTCTGCAGAGACAGCTTTGGCAGCTGCAGCTCCTTCATCGCATCGTCCCATTCGTATTCCACCTGCAGACGGCTTCCGAATCTGGCCTTCTGCAGGGACAAATACCGTTCAATATGCTTTAATTCCTCCCGCGCAAGCACGATATCCTTGCCGCTGATGCAGTATCTTAATGTCAGCGCCAATGCGTCGACCATATCCGCGATGTCATAACGATCATTTTTCAGCGCCTTGGTGGATATCGCCTGCAAAGCGTTATAGAGAAAATGCGGATTGATCTCCGCCTCCAGCGCTTTCAGAATCGCATTCTTCTCGACCAGCTTCATCTTGTAGCGCTCATTGATCAGCTCTCCGGTTCGTTTGACCATCAGGTTGAAATGCCGCGACAGATAAGCGATCTCATCACGTCCCTGCACGTTGGCCTCCGCTTCGAAATCTCCCGCGCTGAATCGGCTCATCTGGCCGGAAAGCTTCTTCAGCGGCCGCGTTATGGCATTGGAGGTAAACGTTACGAGAACAACGGAGAGCAGCAGGAACAACAAGCCGATGATCAGGCCGATGTTGCGGTTTGTCGTCGCGGCCTCGTAGATTTGCTTGTAAGGAATCGGCTTCACGAGCTTCCAGCCCAGCTGCTCCCCGACATTATAGACCACCATGTACTTCCGTCCGCCGACGCTCCAGGTGAAGCGCCCTTCCTTGCCTTCGCCCAGCCTCTCGATCAGCCCCTCTTTTTCCCTCTCCCCGTAGAAGGCAGGGTCGTCCAAGTAAAAAGCTTCGTCGTCCGGGTTGAGAAACAGCAAGTGCTGGCCCTCGCTGAAAGGAACGTCGCTCAGAATATCCTGCATCGCGGAGGAGTTGAAATAGAAAGACAGCACCGCTTGAGGCTCCCGATTCACGATCGTCCGAAGCACCCTGTGGTACGCCATAAATGTATCCTTCGGCTCTACCGGATATCCCAATTGCGCCGCGCTGCCAGGCGTGAAGGCTTGAAACAAGCGGTTGGACGGATTGTCCAGCGCTTGCCGATACCAGGGCATTCCCTTCACGTCCCCGGCCGTACCGGTTCTCACCGTGATATTATAATTTTCCTTCGTTATGGAATAATATTTCTGCTCCTCCACGAGGTACAGATAGATCGTCACCAGGTCGTCCCGGGAAAAATAAAGCTGCCGCAAGTAATTCTCCAAATACATTCTGGAGGCGTAATCCTTGTCTTGACGGACAATGGCGTTCGTCAGCTCGACATATCGAATGTTCGGCAAGGACAATTGCTCGATGCCGTCCAGGTAGCTTTCCAGATTCTGATTGACCAGATGGAGATTGTTCGTGGTGCTCGCGATACTGTTGCCCACCGACTCCTTCTCCAGAATCTGATAGGAAATTACGGTCAACGATGCAACGACGAGAATAATGATCGACGTAAACAGCAGGATGAGCTTGTTCACCAGCCGCCGGGAAATTCTGTCGTACAGACGAATCGCCCACCCGAAGAACCGCCTCGTTCGTTTGTTCATAAGATCCGCGCCCCTTATTCCGTCCACCTTTTTACCCTTAAATGGCTTCTTAAATCCATTTTTCGCGGTAACGAGGCTGTTTTATAATACACAAAGCAAAGTCGAAACCCTTACATCATGCCACATTCGGGACGATCTGTGAAACAGATCCTAGGAGAGGTGCTATTATGTTTAAGTCCTTCGGGAGAAAAGTAAGCGACAAACTGGAGTTCGGCATCTTCACCCTGCCGGTTATGATCTGCATCGCGGTCGCCTTCTATATTCCGTTCGCCATGACGATTCAATACTCCATGATGAAATGGAACGGGATATCCAAAAATCCGAAGTTCATCGGTCTGGATAACTTCAAGCAAATCTTCACGGGCGACGCCAACTTTACGAACGCGGCCTGGTTCACCATCAAATATGCCGTGCTGTATATCGTTCTGATCAATGTGCTGGCTATTCTGCTGGCCGTCATTCTGGACATGAAGCTCAAGAGCTCTACCTGGCTTAGAACGTCGTTCTTCATTCCGTACATTCTGAGCCTAGTCATTGTCGGCTTCATCTGGAAGTTCATCTTCATGCAGGGCTTCGAGTCCCTCGGAGCCAGCACGGGCTGGGCCATATTCAAGCTCAGCTGGCTGGGAGAGCCCGGACTTGCCTTCATTTCCATATTGGGCGTCTCGATCTGGCAATCGATCGGCTTCTACCTGGTCATCTACATTGCCGGCCTGCAATCGGTGCCGGAGGATCTGAAGGAAGCGGCGACCGTCGACGGCGCAGGGCCGCTTCGCAGATTTTTCAGCATTACGCTTCCGCTGCTGGCGCCGTCCATTACCATCTCCGTGTTCATGGCGCTTACGAACTCGATCAAAGTATTCGACGTCATCCTGTCGCTGACCGGAGGAGGCCCCGGCGGAACGACCTACAGCGTCGCTTACGATATTTACCGGGACACGTTCCAGAACAACATGTATGGATACGGCACGGCTAAAGCGCTTATTCTGTTCGTGGCGGTACTGATCGTCACTATAGTTCAACTGACCCTCTTCAAGAGAAGGGAGATTGAAGCCTGATGAAAAGCAACAAGGCGGGACGGATCGTCCTCGAAATCGTAATGGTGCTTCTCTCGCTCCTGTTCCTGTATCCGTTGTTCCTGGCCATTAACAACTCGCTTAAAAACTTCGGAGAAGTCATGAGCGATGTCATCGCCCTGCCCAAGCAGCTGGCCTTCGAAAATTATTCTTACGTCTGGTCTTTCATCAACTACCCTCGGCTGTTTCTGAACAATACGATTATTACGGTCGTCGGACTCGTCGGTATCGTGCTGGTTTCTTCTATTGCCGCTTACAAGCTGTCTCGAACGAAGAGCCGCACGAGCACGATTATTTATTTCCTGTGCATCATGCCCATGCTCATTCCCTTCCAATCGATCATGCTGACAGTGCTGCAATTGGCGAAGGACATCCACTTGAACAACAGCACATGGGGACTCGGCCTCCTGTACTGGGGCTTCGGCGCTCCATTGGCCGTCTTCATCTATCACGGTTTCGTGAAGGGCATTCCGAAGGAGATCGACGAAAGCGCGACGATCGATGGCGCTTCCGGTTTCCGATTGTTCTTCAGCGTGATCTTCCCGCTGCTGAAATCCGTTACGACAACGATCATTATCATCGACGTGATGTGGATCTGGAACGACTTCCTGCTCCCGCTCCTCATGGTCAACGGCTCGCCGTCCACGAAGACGCTCACGCTTGCCGCCTATACCTTCGTAGGGCAATATACGTCGGACTGGCAATATGCCATGACGGCCATGGTGATGGCTGTGCTGCCTTCCATCGTCGTATTCATTCTGCTGCAGAAATATATCGTCAAAGGCGTAGTCGCGGGAGCGGTCAAGGGCTGATCTTCGCCCTCCCGCTCGTGGTATGGCTGCCCAAGCAAACAAAAACAGGTCGCGTTCAAGGGAAGCACTGCTCCTTGACGCGACCTGTTTCGTTATATCTATCTTCGGGCTATTCGGCCACAATCTTGTCCAGATTGATGTCCTGGAGCTTGCTCAAATCGATGTATTCGCCCGCCACCTCCACGATGGGGCGAACAGGATCCTGAGCGCTTACCATGACGATTTTCCCCTCTCTCCCATCGGACAACACGACCGTATTGCCGATCAGCATATCCATAATCCTCTTGAGGAAGCTTAGCGTAATGGCTGGCTCAAGCGATCCGTACACGTTAGCCGCCAATTCCTTCAGCACCTGATAAAGCGGGAGCGGACTCTTGTAGACCCGCTTGGACACCATGGCATGGAAGACGTCGGCCACGGCGACGATCTTGCTGTACACGTCGATCTGGTCCGCCTTCAGACCGAACGGATAACCGCTGCCGTCCTCGCGCTCATGATGCTGAAGCGCCACGTAGGCATGGCGTTCGGGCAAGCCCTCCGAGTTTTTCAGAATCTCGAAGCCGTGAAGCGTGTGCTCCTTCACGATGGCGAACTCCTCCTCCGTCAACCTCCCCGGCTTGTTGAGAATCGCGCCGGGAATTCGCGATTTTCCGATATCGTGAAGGAAGCCCGCCGTCATCAGCTCCAGCGTTTGCTTGTCGTTCAGGCCCCGCGCTTTGCCGATCAGCTTGGACAGCAGAGCTACAGCGATGCTGTGCCGATAGACATACTCGTCGTGAACCTCGAGATAGAAGAGAATCTGATTCAAATTCGGATGATTGCTCATGAACAGAATGACGGGAATGATCTTGCTCTGCACATCCTCATACGGAATTCGATCCGTTTGCTTGGCGAACATGAACAGCTCCCGAACCTCCCGGATGGTCGATTCCACAAGATGGACAAGCGAAACCGGTTCAACATCCTGATCGGACAACGCTACCCCTTGCCGATTCAGCAATTGAACCTCCTTATCCGTCAGCACCCGCATGATCGGAACGATCAGAGTTCCCTGGTCGTTATATATATTTTTGTTAACTCGCATTCCTATGTACGATTTCTGTCGCGAAAGCGGCATGTCCACCCCACCAAGCACTGTTCGTTATGCGAAATTTGTTCTCTCGGCCTTCTATTCATTCCTCTTGAGCATCTGAATGTCGAAGGTGGTTTGATCGATGGGCTCGAATATATCCTTGCAGTATTTTCCGATGCACACTCTGCCCGAGTACATCTTCGTTACCTGAATCTTACGCTTGGCCTTAAGGATGGAGTTCGCCCCCGTCTGCCCGCCAATGATTTTCGCTTGAATGCTGTCCCCGGCTTCCAGACGGGAGCCTCTGCAGATCGAATGGCTTGAGTGAAACACGATGTTCCGGGCCGAGAACAGCTCGCACAGCAGCACCCCGTCGCGATGAACCACGATGTCACCGTTCGACTTCAGCTGGCTGTTCTGGCTTTGGCTGATACTGATCTCCACGTTCTCCTCCTGCATTCTCGCCACCTCTTTATGGGTATCCTGCAGCAAGGCGAGAAAGCTCTGCACGTACTCATAGGTGGCCGATTCTATCAGTTGGGTAGGCTGCGAGAATATAAGCGACAATTCCTTAAGCCTCTCGTATTCCGCCTGCTTGATGTGCTGAATGTTGGAGATTACGACATGAAGCTCTTTAATGGCCGGAACGATCTCTTTCATCTTCGTTTCCAGAAGAAGCTGGACGATCTGCCCATAGCGTACGCTCTGTCTCTTGGCCTCCAAGGCTTGCTCCAGCATTCTGGAAGCGGACAGCAGCTTCTCGATGTAGTCGCACAGCAGCTTCGACGTATGATAGAGCCGATTGAACAGTACGCCGAAATAGCCGGAATACAGCTTGCTGGCAATGGCGTTGCCCCTTACGTTGATGCTTCCGGTAGCCGTTATCGTCGAATTATAGACATTGCCGTACACATAGACGTTGCCCAGCGATTCGATGATCATATTATCCGTAACGTCGCCGTAAACGAGCACGTCTCCCGAGAAGACGATGTTCCCGGTCGCAATGTCCACATTGCCGGAAATGACGTAAGCGGTCGACACGTCGAAGGTTTTGATTTTGCCGCCGGTCACTCTCGGCCTTCCTTGCGCTTTGGCGATGACGACTCCGTCAGGCGTCAGCTCCACATTCGGCTTTCCCATGATGAAGATGTCCTTCGGCGGAGTAGGCAGCGACAGATTGCCGAGCACATCGTAGCCTGCGGTGCCTTCCTGCATCGGAATTTTTCGCGCCATGACCTCGCCCTTCTGGACCGTGGGAATACGCAGATGGTTACGATAATCGATCGAGCCCTCAACCTCGAAAAACTCGCTCGTCACCTGCTGAGGAAAGTAAATCTCCAGGCGGGCATCCTGGCCCTCCACCGGCTCCTTGCCGCTGGCTACGACAATCGGTTTGTATGTCGGCTCCAGCAGCTCCTGCTGGATGGCGGCGAACTCGATTCTCGCTTTAATCGACATCGCTTCCAGCTTGGACACGACATCCGCTAGCTGCACTGTCTTCAGCACCAGATTCTCGTCATCCTGCGCCCTAACGATTACCCGCTGAGCGGGTCCCGCATCCACGAGCGTAGTCGCATAGCGCTCTCTCGCATGCACGAGCAAGTAAGCGAACAGCTTGTCCTCGCTGATCGTAATCTCAAACAAAGGCTGCTCCTCGACCTTCCAGGTTACCCGATCGGTCGCCTTCACCGGAGATTCCCAAAGCACTTCCTCATCGTTGACATACAGCTTAACCGGGCTCATCGGGTAGATAATGGCGTATTCTCCGCCCCCCGTCGGGTCTTGAACCGAAATCTGCTGATTGCGAATGCGAATGGATCCGTCCTGCTTGAGAGGCGGATCTGCGGGCTCTTCCTCCGAAGAATCGTCGTCGCGATCAATGTTCAATTGATGAATCAACGTACGCAGCTCTGACTCGGTTATCTGTTTCTTCAAAATCTACACCTCTCGAAAAGCAAGCTGGGACCAATAAAAAAGACACCCTCCGAATGGAAGATGCCTAACGCCCCATTCGGTAGCTTGGCGACCATAGAACTTCAGTTCCTTAGGCCCATAGCTTTGCGTCCCTTTCTTTCAAAAGGTTTGCCTTTTCGTGCATGCGTCTCGTTGTTGTGTCAATCAAATTGTTTATTTATATAGTCAACCATGTCTTTATGCATAAACGATCCGATTTAATTATAAGACTATGGTCTTACTTTTATCAAGAAGTTTATCGATAAATGTCATTTCCTCCGCGATCGGCTCGAATGAACGATTCTACAGCTTAAGCAGCCAGCCGAACGGATCCTCGACGGCCCCGCGTTGAACCCCCGTCACGAAGCCGTACAGCTTCGCGGCCAGCGGCCCTGTCTGTCCGCCGTTCAGGATAAGTCTCTCGCCCTGCCAATTCAACTCGCCGACAGGCGAGATGACCGCGGCCGTTCCTGTGCCGAAGGCTTCCTCCAGCGTGCCGTTGCGGTAGGCTTCGACAAGCTCGTCGATCGAGATGGCTCTCTCTTCCACCTCAATGTTCCAGTATTTCAATAATTGAATGACCGAGTCGCGCGTCACGCCGTCCAGAATGCTGCCGCTTAACGCCGGCGTCACGACCTTGTCCGCGAGCTTGAAGAAGACGTTCATGCTGCCGACTTCTTCTATATACTTGCGATGAACCCCGTCCAGCCAGAGCACCTGGGAATAGCCCTTGTCGGACGCTTCCTCCTGCGCCTTAAGTCCCGAAGCGTAATTGCCGCCCGTCTTGGCGTTGCCCACCCCTCCGGGAACGGCCCGCACATATTGGGGCTCCACATAAATGCTGACCGGATTAATCCCCTCGCGGTAATATGCGCCCACCGGAGACATAATGATCATAAACAAGTATTTCTCCGAGGGAGAAACCCCGAGCGCGGCCTGGGTCGAGATCACAAAAGGCCGAATGTACAGAGACGTTCCTTCCTCTGTCGGTATCCACGATTCGTCGATGGTTACGAGCTGCTTCAACGCTTCCAGGGCCAATCCCTCGTCTATAGCCGGGATGCTCAGGCGGTCGTTAGAGCGATTGAGCCTTTGCAGATTCTTGAAGGGACGGAAGAGAGCCACCTTGCCCTCGGCATCCTTATACGCCTTCATCCCTTCGAATACCGTCTGTCCGTAATGGAACACTTTAGCGGCCGGGTCCAGCGAGATCGGCTGATACGGAACGATTCTGGCGTCGTGCCATCCCTCTCCGTCATCGTACTCCACGATAAACATATGGTCGGTAAAATACTTGCCGAAGCCCAGCTGGGAGAAATCCGGCTTCTGCTTAAGAGCGCTCGTCCGCTCGATCGAGATGGAATAACTCATTTCAACATCTTCTCCTTTAATAATAGCCCGCTGTGTATATAGTTGAATGATACCAAAGCGTTAAGTATATTGATAATATCTGTTTTGTCGGTTATCTATACCTTTTAGGTATAAGAGGAGGGTGCAAACATGGATATGCGACAGCTGCGTTATTTCTTGGCCATCGCCAGCGAAGGGCAGATTACACGCGCCGCAAAGCAGCTCAACATGGAGCAGCCCCCGCTCAGCAGGCAGCTCAGGCTCATCGAGCAGGAGCTCGGCGTCGTGCTGTTCGACCGCAACGGCAAGCAACTGCAGTTAACCCAGGCGGGAGAGCTATTGCGCCAAAGGGCGATCACGCTGCTGAATCAATTCGACGAGACGGTAACTTACGTTCAGGAGCTCGGAGAAGGCGTACAGGGCGTGCTTTCCATCGGAGCGGTCGTATCCTGCGTCTCGCTGCTTCCGCCGGTTCTACGCCGATTCACGGAGAAGTATCCTCAAGTGACCTTCAAAATCCAGGAAGGAGATCACTTCCTGTTGGGCGAACTTATGGAGAACCGCGATCTGGAGCTCATCGTAACCCGTCTTCCCTTCCAGTCAGACTTTCATTCCGAGCACTATTCCGTTCTCCCCTTGCCGTCCGATCCTTTCGTTGCGCTCCTTCCGTCAGAATGGACCCAAGGCGAGCATGAGGAAATGACGCTGCAGCAGCTTGCGCAGCTCCCCTTCCTCACCTTAAAGACGGACAGAACGACCGGAATGCACAATCAGGTGTTCCACGAATTCAAGCAGCTTGGTCTGGAGCCTAGAATTATTAGCGAATGCTCCAGCGTCGCAATCGCTATCTCCCTGGTGTCCGCCGGGATCGGGGCGGCGATTCTGCCCAAATCGGTTGTGAGCGTCTTCGCTCCGCCGAACCTTACGCAAGTCAACATCGCCAATGCTGCGATTGAGAGCGAGGTCGGGCTGGTCTGGCTCAAAAATCGGCATCTCTCCAAAAGCGCGCGTCACTTTCTGGAGCTGTTCACCGCGTAATTCGCGCGCAAGCGCGCAGGGATGACCGTAACCCGCAACGGTTTACGAACATCCCCGCGCACTGCCTGCTTATTTCGAAATAAACTGCTGCGTCCAGCAAGGCTGTCCGTTATTCGCCACGTAACCTACACCCAGGTGCGTATAAGCCCCGTTCAGGATATTGGCGCGGTGCCCCGGGGAATTCATCCAGGCTTGCACTACCTCCTGCGGGGACGGCTGGCCTTTGGCTATATTCTCGCCTGCGGATTGATATTGCACCCCGAAGCTCCGCATCATAGCGAACGGATCGCCGTATGTGGGGGAATTGTGGGAGAAGTATCCGTTGACGGCCATGTCCTGGGACTTGGCTCTAGCCGAACGATTCAGACTAGAGTCGTCGCCTGCGCAGGGCTGCAAGCCTGCCTTCTGCCGTTCCGCATTCGTCAGTCTCAGCACCTCCTGCTCATAGCCGGTCATACTCTCGTTTGCCGGAAGATTTACCTCTTGTCCCTGCGGGATTTGCGTATTCCCTCCCGCTCCGGGCGCCGCCGGTTGGCCCGCATTCGGATTGCCGCCGCCGGTTCGCTGCAGATCCGGGTTGGCCCGCAGCAGTTCGTCGAGATTCAGGTGGTATCTGTCCGCGATCTCCTGAAGCGATTCATTGCTCTTGGCGACATACTTGTTCGCAGGCAGCGTAGTCTCGATCGCGCTTGTCTGCATGGATGAGGACCTCAGGGGCATCGGCTGCGTCTTCATGTTGAGCGATTGATGTCCGCAAGCGGTCACGAGCAGGATACACAGAGCAAGAAACAGTTTTTTCATGGGGAACCTCCTTAGTCTAAGCTCAAGCTTACTTTCCCCGTTCCATGCGCAAAGCATCCAATCCGTTCGATTCGCAATGCCGAAACCGGCGGATGGCCTATACCCTGCCATGAAAAAAGCTAAGGAGGTTCCCCTAAATGAAAATTTCTTTCTACCTCGCCTGGTTTGTCGCATTCGCTCTGGCGAACGTCGGATGCGGCAACGCTTCGAGCCCCGATGCGGCTCCCTCAGTCTCCTCGCCGTCCACTCCACCCACTCCGGCGCCTGCTTCCACAAGCTCGCAAATCGAGCATGCCTATTTTCGCAGCGACACCTTGGGACGGGAAGTCGGAATCACCGTATATCTTCCACCGGGATACAAGGAGGAAGCCCTCGCTCGCTACCCTGTCGTGTATTTATTCTACGGCTATGGCGGAAATCAGGATGCTTGGTTCAGCGGACTGCATCTGGACCAGACGGCCGATCGTCTTATCCGCGATGGAACGATTCGTCCCCTCATTATTGTATGTCCGGACTATGGCAACAGCTTCGGCGTAAATACGGCGCCTGGAGAAGGCGTAGACCCTGGAGGCGTGGATATCGGGCCGTATGAGGATTATTTCATTCAGGAAGTCATTCCCTATGTCGATGCGAATTATCGAACCGATGCCGTCAAGGCCGGAAGATCGATCGGAGGCGCATCGATGGGCGGATTCGCCGCCCTGCATCTCGGCTTCCGGCATCCCGAGCTATTCGGCAAGATCGGCGCGCACAGCGCGGCTATCTGGGACGGCACTTCCAGCGATCTATATACCGATCAGCGCGATTGGCTGTACCCGAGCGAGACGTTGCGAGACGCGCGCGATCCGTTCCGGCTTGCGAAGAAGACCGAGCTCGGCGATGTTCGGGTTTATCTGGATGCCGGAGCGAACGATCCGTTGACCAGGGTGGACTATGCGCTTTACGAGCAGCTGCGAGACCGTAATGTCGATGCTCTGTGGGTGCCGAATGCCGGAGGGCACGATCCCTCCTACTGGTCCGGTCAGCTTTCTAATTATTTGATGTTCTACGCCGATGCAACGGCGAACGAATCGGATTGACCAACGCAAAGAAACGGCTGCTTACACAGCAGCCGTTTCTTTGCGTATTGCGTCGGTTCAGGTTCAAGTTGTTAAAACCTCGAAGTTATAGTTCATGAACAATCCGGATTCGACAACGCCAGGAATCGACTTGACTTCCTTCTCGAAGCCGTCGGCAATCTGGGCGAAGCGCACGTCCAGAATCAGATTGCCCGCCTCGGTAATGACCGGGCCATCCTTGGATACCGCCATTCTCAGCGTCACCTCGCGCGCGCCCAGCTTGGCCAATTCCGTCTCGACGAGGTGCAGCGCACGCGGATCGACTTCAATCGGAGCCGCGAATTTCTCGCCCAGAAACGAGACGAACTTCGAGGAGTCTACAAGAATGTAGTTTTCCGGTGCGCTCTTCATGACGAGCTTCTCCGCGAACATCGCGCCGCCTCTTCCCTTGATCAGGTTTTTCTTCGGATCTACCTCGTCGGCGCCGTCGAAATACCAGTCGGGTCTCGCGTTCAGAAGCGTAGAGGTCGGAAGCCCCATAATCGAGCAGGTCAACGACACCTCGTGAGATGTCGGGATCGCTGTCACGCGCAGCTTCTGCTCCTTGACCTTCTGGCTGATCGCAAGCAGCGCAAGGTATGAAGTAGAGCCGGAGCCGACGCCGATCACGTCTCCGTCCTTCACGCGTTCGGCGATTTTGGCCGCAACCGCTTCCTTCTGCTCTCTATTGGATATTTCCTTCGTCCACTGCAATGTCGTCGCGATTTTATTTTCCCAGATCATGACCAAACCCCGCTTCGATAAAATGTGAAAGCTCGACTGTACAGACTGCTTCTAATTATAGCATGTTTGACCGAAGCCGTCTCAGCCGTCAGCGCGCCGGGGTGTTCGATTGATTGTATCTTAACTGCTATAATGGGCAAAGAAAAAGCGAACAGCCCGCAGCGCGGGCAGTCGCTTGAACGTCACAGAAGAAAGGCGGGCTCGCGTGATTCTGCATCGAGGAGAAATTTTGTTTCGCCAGGGCGACATAGGATCGCTTTACCGCGTCAGGAGCGGCCTGCTCAAGATTATCCGTCTTCATGAGGATGGCACGCCAACGTTGATGAATATCATCGTGCCGGATGAAGTCATTCCCCATCATTCGCTGATCAGTCCGAATCCGAATCACGGAACAGCCGTCGCGCTTACCACCTGCGAGATTGAGCCGATCTCGGGAGCAACATGGTATCGGGAATTGGAGCAGAGCCCCGAGCGCTACCGCTCAATTGCATTGCTCCTCCAGGACAAGCTGCGAATGATGCAGAAGCGTATCGACCAATTGACGGAAGTGTCGCCCGCCGACAAGCTAAGCAAGCTTCAAGGCTGGTTTCGCGCTTACTTCCCGGATATTCCCCTGAAGGAACTGCTTACTCAGGATGAAATCGCTCAGTTTATTGGACTGCGCCGCGAGACGGTGAATCGGCTGCTACGCGCTCAAGCCGTCTCCAATGAACCGGCAGGCCCGAAAAACTCATAACGGATATCCTGCTCCGCAGCGCCCCACTCCTTCAAGGAACGGTAAATGGCTTTCATGAACGGAACCGGACCGCAGAAATAAAAGCAAGCATCCTTAGAAGGAATAATCGATTGCAGCCAAGGAAGATCCACGAAGCCTTCCTTGTGATAGCCTTGCAATTCCCGATCGCGAGCTGTGGGCTGCTCGTAGCACCAGTAAGTCTGGATATGCGGGTGCCGGCGCGCCAACTCCTCCGCTTGAGGCTTCAGCGCATGCCATTCCCCATTGCGAGCAGCTTGAATAAACGTCACGCGCCGACCAGGAGACGATTCCGCCAGCACGCTAAGCATACTCATTAACGGAGTCACGCCGATCCCGCCCCCGATGAGCACGATTGGACGATGGTCCTCCGTATTCAACGTGAATTCTCCGGCCGGCGCCGAAATCCATAGCTCGCTTCCCTCGCCCGCCCGATCGTGCAGATCGCTCGATACCTTTCCGGCAGGCAGGCTTTGAATCGCGTCCTCCCGTTTGACCGAAATCCGGTAATAAGGCTTTCCGGGAGCATCCGATAAGCTGTATTGGCGAATGTGCGTATTCTTTTCTCCGGGAATATCCATCTTGACGCTGATATACTGTCCCGGCAGGTAGCTCGCGATCCCCTTTCCGTCCGACGGCACCAAATAGAAAGAATCGATTACGTCGCTTTCCTTCACTCTCTTCGCAATCTTGAACGCCCGGAATCCCGACCAGCCGCCTTCCTGCTGCTCCGCTTCCCGGTACATATCCGCTTCTATGCCGATGAAAGCATCCGCGATTACGCCGTAAGCCTTCGCCCAAGCGCCGATAATCTCCTCGGTAGCGGCATCCCCGAGCACCTCCTGAATAGCCGCAAGCAAGTTTTGCCCGACAATCGGATAGTGCTCGGCTTTAATTCCCAAGCTTCTATGCTTATGGGCGATCTGCTTAACGACCGGAAGAATCGCTCCGAGATTGTCGATGTGCTTCGCCGCCGCATAGACGGCGTTCGCCAATGCCGTCTGTTGCCTTCCCTGCTTCTGGTTGGCGTGGTTAAAAATATTCAGCAGCTCGGGATGATTCTCGAACATTCTCGCATAGAAGCGCGTCGTAATCGCCGTTCCGTGCACCTCCAGCACCGGCACCGTGGACTTGATGATTTCGATGTTCTTTGCGCTAAGCATTATAAGTTCCCCCTCGTCTTTTCTGTTTGGACAAGACCCAGTATAGACGAGTCTTCTTCGGCGTCCCTGTGATCCGGATCACAGGAAATCGCAACAAAGCATGACGGAACGATAGTGCAAGGAGACAAGTAACAACGGCTTCGCCGTCCCTGAATCGGCGACAGACGTTGTGTAATCTTGGTCTATCCGATCGTTAAATCAAAAGCGGGAGCGCAAGGAAAATTCCCCTCTCGCTCCCGCTTCCCGTACCCCGGATCGTCTAGTCGACCTTGATCTCCAGCAAT
Organism: Cohnella boryungensis; assembly: GCF_042651945.1. Taxonomy (NCBI): domain Bacteria; kingdom Bacillati; phylum Bacillota; class Bacilli; order Caryophanales; family Paenibacillaceae; genus Cohnella; species Cohnella boryungensis. Next base: position 356,472 of record NZ_JBHSED010000013.1, read on the forward strand.
TCATACTTCACGGCCCCCACCGGAGCCTCCACCACGATAATCTCACCTACCTGCCTGCCGATCAATTCCTTGCCAAGCGGGCTTTCGTAGGAAATCTTGTTCTCGTTCACGTCCGCCTCGGCGGGACCGACAATGCGGTAGGCGATCTTCTCGGCGAATTCAATATCGTTCAGGACCACGGTCGAACCGACGCGAACCTTGGAGCTATCCAGACTGCTCTCGTCTACGACTCGCGCGTGCCGAAGCATCTTTTCCAGCACAAGTATTCTCGTTTCCATGAACGCCTGATCATCCTTGGCCGAATGGTACTCGCTATTCTCCTTAAGGTCTCCATAGCTGATGGCCAGCTTGATCCGCGCGGCCAGCTCCTTGCGCTTTACATATTTAAGGTCATCAAGCTCGGCCTGGAGCTTGTCCAAACCTTCTTTGGTCAGAATCACTTCATCTGCCGACATGGCTTACAGCTCCTAACTAGCATTCTGCTTTCCTAGCTCCATTGTACCCGATATCCAATTCGGTTGCACTTTACCGCGCGGAGCATCGCCGCATTCCGCCAAATCAAGTCCGATCATCGAACCACGCCTGCTTTAACCTGCCGATGCTCGCGGAAATGCGCTCTTCCTCAAGCCCTCCGAAGCCGAGCATCACATAGGAATCCGGACAATCCTCGGGGTTCATCCAGTGGCGACTCGGCGCGTACACCCGAATGCCATGCTCCAAGGCCCGATTCACAAGCTCCGTGCTCTCGCGGCCATAGACGTCCAGAAGCATGTGCAGACCCGATTTCTGTCCGATTACCCCGACCCGCTCCCCCATTTCCCGATGAATGGCATGGAGCAGCGTTCGATGTCGTGCCTGATAGCTTTTTCTTGTCTTACGGACATGTCTTTCATAATGGCCGTCTTTCATAAATAAAAACAACGCTTGCTGCAAGAGCGGAGATACCGACTGGCTGTAAGACTCCAGCCGAGCGCGGAAGTCACCCGCGAGACGCTCCGGCAGCACCATGTAGCTAAGGCGCATAGCCGGCATGAACGATTTGGAGAACGTCCCCAGGTAGATCGTCCTGTCCAGCGCGTCCATCGCTTTAAGCGCGGGAATCGGCTGTCCCTGATATCGGAATTCGCTGTCGTAATCGTCCTCGATGACAAGTCCTCCCGTCTCCTCCGCCCACTGGAGCAGCTCTCGCCGCTTCCCGACGGGCAGCACGCCGCCCAGCGGGAACTGATGCGCAGGCGTGACGTAGACCGCATCGGCTCGGCTGCGCCGCAGCGCCTCCACGCTCAGCCCGTCTGCTTCAACCGGTATCGGAACGATTGTCAGCCGATGGTTAGCCAGCACCGTTCGTACACCGTCATATCCGGGCTCCTCCATCCCGACTACTCTGATCTGCGGCAGCAACTGGCATAAGAGGCTGATCGCCTGCTGCGTTCCGCTCGCGAGAAAGATTCGATCGGGAGAGCACTCGACTCCGCGCGAGGCTTGCAAATACCGGGCAATCTGGGCACGCAGCTCCTTCTGGCCCTGTATATGTCCATAGCCGAGCACCTGACGGGACTCAAAGCGAAACGCGTCCATGAGGCATTTTCTCCATATTGCCAACGGAAAGCGCTCAAGCTCGACATCCCCGTACTGAAAATCGGCGATCAAGGGCGGCCTCTCCTGCTGACCCGGACCGCCCTGAGAGTCCTTCTTGCAAACCATAGGCACCATTTCCATCACAGGCTCAAGCGCAAGGACGAACAGCCCGCTTCGCGGCCTGCTCTGCACATAGCCCTCGGCAATGAGCTGCTGATAGGCAAGCTCTATCGTATTCTTGCTCAAGAGAAGGAAGGTCGACAGCTCCCGGATGGAAGGCAGCTTCTCATTACGCTGACGCTTGCCCGATTCGATCTGATGCCGAATATAGACGTACAGCTGCTTGTAGAGCGGGACTGTACTATCCCGCTCCAGCAATGGAGATAACCCGATCATTTCCGCCCTCTGACCCCTTTATTCTTATTAAATCTGTCACTTACAACCATGCCAGTATTTGAATACAATGAGCTTACCACAATATCGGACAGGAGTGACAGCCCATGATCCCCATGCGAATGTTCAAGCTTGAATGTCTCGATCCCGTGCGGATCGACGCCTTTCTTGCCCAGGCAAGAACCGGCTTTCTCGGCCTATCCTCGGCGGACCGTCCCTATGTCGTCCCGCTGAACTATGTATGGCACGACGGCTCCGTCTATTTCCACGGCGCCTCCGAGGGCCGCAAGACGGATATGCTGCGCCACAATAACCAGGTCTGCTTCACTGTATGCGAGGACCTCGGCACGATTACCGCATCGGTTCCCGCCCATACTGACACGGCTTACATGAGCGTTATGATTTTCGGCGACGTGACGGCCGTATCCGATCTGGATGAGGCCACCGAGGCCATGCAGCGAATGCTCGACAAATACGTGCCCGGTTACTACGATCAGCCGCTCGCTCGCAGTCACGTGGAGAAATACGTCTCTTCGCTGGGAAGCCGCACCGCCGTATTCAGACTGATACCGGACCGAATCACCGCCAAGGAGAACGAAGCTGCGGACGCCAGGGCTCTGTTCCGCCCTGGAAAGACCCGACAGGACGAGCGTATCTGAGCGAGCGTGAAAACCCGCTATCCGATGGACGAAACAAGCCGAGCGCCGGGGTATTAACCTCCCGGCGCTCGGCTCTTTCCTGAATTTATTTGAACGTCTCTGCCTGCTCACGAGAAGCAAGGCGAGCTGGATGAATTCACTTGCCCAATTGCGGCGCCCCGCTCCTGCCCCCACAATCTGTTAAAGCCTCCGGGTCGTCTGCGCCTCGTTTTATTTTTTGCAAGGCTTGCTCATACTTCGCTCATATCTCTAGAGGGCCACAGCCATTTCCTTATCCGTAAGCAGTCGGTTATGTACAATAAATTGCTCGACAACCATCGCTAGCAGCTCTCTCGTCGATCCGGCCTTCGTTTTATCCTGAATTTTGGCGATATGATTTTTGACCGTTTTCTCGGTGATGCATAATGCTTCCGCCAGCTTCCTATTGCTGTAGCCATGTCTGGCAAGACAATATACGATTTCCCTCTCTCTTGCGGTTAGACCGTGCAGCTTGGCAAAGTACGCTACGATATCCAATAAATAAGGCGAATCCTTATGCATCGATTCAGCACCTTTCCTGTCGTTAGATTTCCAATGCGAACATCCGTCAGCATCTTAGGCATAATACTACAAAAGTGTTAGACAAATATTTGCAGGATGTGAAAAATCTACGTTCTCCCCTCTGTCAACTAGGGGTTACAGGACGTTATTGTGCATTATTCCCGAGCTTCCGCTAGCGGGCGTCCGTTCGATCCGAACGGCCGGCATGAAGCGCCGTAATGGCGGCTACATCGACAATCATCGCGGGCTTTCCCCCCGAGAGAATCGCCATACCCGCAACACCCTCCGATTTGCCGATATAAGAGCCCAGAAGCCTCATGCGCACATCCTGGCTCCAGAGCACCTCGTCTACGGCTAGCGCAACTCTGCGCTCCGCCGAGCCGACGATAACCAGCGGTACTTTCTCTGTCGCTTTCACAACTCTCGGTATACGATACTGAGCATGAAGCCAGACAATGGGCAGATTCCTGTGCTGCAGCGGATACATTTGCCGTCCGTCCTGACTTCGAATATCGCTGTAATCGGCTTCTACGATCTCCGAGATCGCGCTTCTTGGGATGATATAGATATGCCTGCCCAGCAGCACCAGTACGCCGAAGAGCAGCTCCAGCGTCTGCGGCAGTTGAATTCGGAAGGAGGTTCCCTGACCGGGAGCCGTGTCGATATCGATCAAGCCTTGAACGCTCTCCACTCTTGTCCTGACCGCTTTAAGCCCCCCGCCCTCTCCTCTATGATAGCCAGGGTGCAGAACCAACTCAGCGGCTTCTCGATCCGTCATGGACGCCGCTTCTTCGGAAGTCGTCAGGCTTCGGCTCAGAGCCAGCCGTATCACGGATTTGGTATCAATACCAACACCGTCGTCCTTTACCCGGATAACGACCTGATTATCTTCCCGGTCCGCCGTAATTCTCAGCGTTCCTTCCCGCCTCTTCCCTTGGCCCTGCCTGGTCTCGGGGCGCTCGATGCCATGCTTGATCGCATTGCGGACAAGCTCTCTGAGCGGTTCCGCGATTGCCTCCAGAATATCGCGGTCCAGTTGGGTATTCTCTCCCTCAATCCTCAGGCTCACTTCCTTGCCCAAGTCTCGAGAGCATTCCTCCGCCAGCAAGGGCAGGTCGTCGAGAATCGTCGCGATCGGAAGCCGCTTAGCCTTCAGCACGCTTTCCTGCAAGCCATGGATCACATACGTCAAATGCTCGGCAATCTGGCCCAGCTCCTCCGTCGTCTCCTCCGCCATACGCATCTTCAGCTTCTGCGACAATTGATGAAGGCGATTCTGCCCGACAACCAAATCCTCCGCAAGCTTCATAATTTCGTCCAAATCGATCTTATTTTCATGAACGGGCCGAATAGTTTCCGCCAAGTCCTCTGTCAACGACTCTTCGCATCCCTTTCTTAGCGTTAAGTGAATCAACACGTATTGTCCTAGACTAGCTTGATCATAATAGGGCAGCACGATTGGCAACACGAAAATATATGGCGCGACCCCGCAATTTTTTTTCGGGCTGCTGCGGCCATAGGACAATTACGGCATAAAGTCCGCGTCGGACAGAAATCCCAATTGCTTAGCCTTGATTGCCGCCTCGATTCTAGACTTCACGCCAAGCTTGACGAACAGGTTGGTCAGCGCATATTCCAGAGAGCGTTGGCTCATTAAAGCGAACTCCGCAATATCCTTATTGCTCTTTCCTTTGGCGATTTGCTTCAGAATTTCATATTCCTTGTGGCTGATCGCGAGATTCACAACGGAGGAATTGTTCGACTCCGCGGCCTGCAGAGTCGTTCGGCGCAGCTGCCTGACTAGGGAAAGGGGGAGCACCACCTCGCCTCGCAGAGCGCAGCGGACGGCGGTCAGCAGTTGCTCGCTGTTGGACGTCTTCGGAATAAATCCGCACAAGCCGGACTCGATCATCAGATTGAAGTGATTGCTGACATCGAAGCCGGTGTAGATAAGAATGGTCGATTCCGGCCTGAGCTTCAACACCCGCTTGGCCAGATCGATGCCGTTGCCGTCGGAGAGATTGAGATCGATCAGCATGACGTCATAGGCCATCTGCTCGACCTTCTCGCAGGCTTCTCCGGCAGAGTGCGCCAGAAAAACCTTCATGCCCCCCTCCTGCTCAAGGATAATCTTCGTTCCTTCCATGACCGCCGGATGATCGTCCACCAGTAAAATCTTAATCATGCTGCCTTCACCTCGTTGTCTGGAGTGGAAACGAAACTATTCAATCCAAGGGACGGAGATCAGGATGGATAAACCCTTATTATGCGAAGAGTACAGCTGGATCGTCCCGTTCAAGCTTCGCACCCGCTCCCTCATTCCATATATTCCCATGCTGACAAAAGAATTATCAATCTTCCTGACGTCCATCCCCACCCCATTGTCCCCATAATCCAACTGAATCCTGCCATTCTGAACGGAGAGGGCAATGCGAACCTCCGAGGCAAAGGAGTGCTTCGTCGCATTCGCCAACAGCTCCTGAATGATGCGATACAAGCCGAGCAGCAGATCATCGTCCAGCGTGCGGAAGAACGGATCCGACTTGAACACAATCCGGTAGTTCGTGCGGAGCTGCGTCACCGCGAACAGCGCCTCCAGCGAGGAGATCAGGCCGCCCTCCTCCAGCATAGGCGGTCTCAGCTCGTTGCAGGTCAAGCGGATTTGGTAGATCACATCGAGCAAGCCCTGAGCGATCCGTTCGATGTGGCCGCGCATTCCAACCGGCAGCTCTTCGTGGGCCGTCAGCCGATCAAGCTCCCGGTACCAAATAATCTGCTCCTGCAGAGCCGAATCATGCAGGTCGTGGGACAAGCGTTTGCGTTCATTCTCGGACAGCTTGAATAACAGTCTCAGCAGCCACGTAGGGGCAACCTGCTGGGAAGCCGTCCGTTCCAGCTCTTTCGTCAAATCCTCTATGAGCAGGAAGTGATCGAACAGAACGCTGACATAACGCGCCAACGTCTCCAGCCATACCTTCTTTGACGTAATCTCCATGAGGGGCAGCTTCTCGTCAATGCGCAGCACATAGTTTTTGCCCCGCACCTCGCCGAGCTTCACTGAATAACCCCGCTCCGTCTCCATGACCCGGCACAGTCCGTCCGCATTCGGTTCTTCTTCCCTCACCCTCACCTTCGTGGCATCGAGGATATCCCGGACTTCCTTGACCAACCGCCGTTCCATCTGACTGATCTTCATCACCCCGAACAGATCGCGGGAGAATCGGTCCAGACTCGTCTGCAAGCGGAAATGCCGCTCCTCGCTTTCCACCAGCGCCCTTTCCGTTTGTTTTCTTGCCGTAATGTCCTCAAACATCAGTTGAATCGAGTCGGATTGCGAATCATAGATCGACATGAGCGAGATATCGATGACATGGCCGTTCGTATGCTTGATCTGGAATTCCCCCGGAGGAGCATAGCCGTTAGCCTCCGTGTCCTGAATCTTCCGCAGGGCATTCTCGCGCGAATCGGGGTGCACCCAATCCAGCATCGTCTCCGTCTCAAACTCTTCTCCCGCTCCCAGCATCCGGGAGCCGGCCGGATTTAAATAAATAATCTCCCCTTCCTTGTAGACGGCGATAGCCACGGGAGACATCTCGACAAGCCTCCGGTAACGCTCCTCGCTCTGCTGAAGCGCCCGCTCCATCTTCTTGCGCTCTGTAATATCGGTGAACAAAGTCAACGTCGTCTTCGTAAAATCATCATAGATTTCGGTTGCCTCTACCTCGACCGCTTGACTATCCTGACGGATAATCCGATATTCCATCACTCCGGCATACTTCGATCCCGCCGTTTGTTTCGCTCTGCGGATAACCGCCTTGCGGTCCTCGGGGTGCACAATATCATAGATCGTCTGAACCGCCAGTCCGGCCCCCGCATCCGCGCCCAGCAGTCGGAAGCCGGCGGCGTTCATGTAGAGGAAGGCTCCCCCGCTGTGAGCGAGCATCGGCTGGGGAGACAGCTCGATCAAGCTCCGGTATCTCTCCTCGCTCTCGCGCAGCTCCAGCTCGATCTTCACCTTCTCCGTAATATCGCGGACGATCACCACGATATTCTCCACTTCTCCGTCGTCTCCCAGCACCGGGGTGCACGAGGCTTCCAGCGTGACGAGATGTCCGTCGACATGAGGCATCCGGCAGCGGAAAAGCCTGTTGCTCTTATTCTCGACGATCTCCTTCAGCTCCAGCCGGAGACGCGAATGGTCGTCCGGATGAATAACCTGCTTCGCCTCTATCCCGTGCAGCGAATCCAAGGAGTAGCCTAATACCTTCTCGAAGGCCGGGGAAACGAACAACACTCGGGCGTTGCGATCCAGCACCCCCATCAGGTCCATGCTGTTGTCGGAGATCAGGCGATACTGCGCCTCGCGATTTCTAAGCTCTTTTTCCACCCTTTTGCGGGCTGTGACATCCTTGCAGATGACGAAGGCGCCCTCGACGCATTGATTCACGTAGATCGGGATCATCTTCATTTCCCAATGGAATTCGCCCCCGTTCCGGTGACGGGACACCACCTCGAATTGAGTGGAATGACCGCTTATCGTCTGGACAAAATACTCCACGAGCAGCTGCGAATTATCTCGCCCGAATACCTCCTCCAGCGGAAACTCCGCCGATTGCCCCACAATCCGCTCCCCGGTCAATTGCTCGGCAATCGGGTTGACGTCGATCACTTCGCCCTTCAGGTCCAGCTCGCAGATGACCTCCGAGTTGTAATCGAATAACGACTTGTACCTCTGCTGGCTGCGATCTCTCTCCTGTTCGGCCAACCTCCTCTCCGTCACGTCCACCGAGACTCCGTCTACGCGCACAACCTCTCCCCGCTCGTTGACCAGCGGCATAATTTTCGTCTGGATCCAGCGAAGCTGACCTTCGGCGTGAAGGATTCTATATTCGACTATATCCGAAATGCCCCGACGCGAGCTTTCCTCAAGCCGTGTAAAATGCGCGCGGTCATCCTCGTGGATGATGTCCGACCAATTCCGGGCGTCGACCAACCAATGCACCGGATAACCGGTCAGGGATCGCATTGCCTCGGACACGAAAGTAAACAATCGAGTAGTCCAGTCATAGGACCAGATGGCCACATCGATCTTGTCCAGCAGCTTCTCCAGCATATCCAGCTTGCTCTCCAACCGATCGCGGGCCGCTCTCTGGCGGGTGATTTCCTGCAGGAAGCCGTCGATGCGAACCAGCTGCGCATCCGGGCCGCACAGCGGGATGCCGGTATGCCTCACCCACTTGATCTCGTCCTTGCCGAGAAGCAGACGATGCTCGATCGTGCTGGAATCGCCTTCGGCCAACAGATCCATATGCTTGCGGAAGCGCTTTCGGTCTTCCGGATGCACGATCTCCTCCAGCACATACGGATCGCATTGCCTCCGGCCTTCGGGTCTGCCAAACAACTTCAAGCAGCCGGTCGACAATGTCAACCGGCTGGGCGATTCGTTTATTTCCATGGACCAGACGGCCGTATCCAAGCTGTCGAGAGTACTCATGCTGCGTCCATCTTCTCCTTCGCTTCGGCGCTTTATCGTTCGGCGGCCTTGACAGCCTTTTTCAAGCTCTCGTAGCTCAACGCTCCCAGATACCGTCCTTGCAGATTGCCGGAAGAATCAATGACATAGGTTGCCGGATACGCTCTTACCTTGTAGCTCTTAAGCGCTTCGCCTTGTTCGTCAAGCAGGATCGGGAAGCTTAATCCTTCTTCTTCCGCGTATTCCGCCACGAGACGGACACTCCTCTCCTGCGTCGTCGCATTTACCGAGAGAACTGCCACGTTCCGATCCCGATACTCCTGGTAGAACTTCTCCACATGCGGCATCTCCGCCTGACATACCTTGCACCAGGTCGCCCAAAAATTCAGCACAACGGTTTTGCCTCGATAATCGGACAGGCGAACCGCCTTGCCTTGCAGGTCTGTCAGTTCTACTTCCGGCGCTGCCTGCTGGTTGCGCACGCCCCCGGCTTCCGCCGGACCGAGCGCCGCATACAGAACCATCGTTGCGATCAGCGCCATACCGACCGCCTGCGCGACCGCCTTGCGAGACATGCCGAGCAGCAGCAGCGCGGCTCCCGCGGCCGCAAACAAGCCCAAATAGTCCCAAGACCCGGACGAATCGGCTGCCAGAATAAGCGCAAGGAACACTACGGCGGCCATCGTCGCTCCCCATGCTGCCGCTGCCAGCGCCGTCTCCCGAAGTCCGGCCCGCTTATAGTTCCTTAGGAAAATAAAAGCTAACGCGAGAAGGGAAGCCAGCCACAGGCCTTTGATCCCTCCGCTGAAGAAAACCAACGACAGCGGGTGCTTCAGAACGGCAGCCGGGTCGAACAGAAGCAGGCTTCCCTTCCAGACAAGCAGCCACACCAGCACGGCATTCCCTGCATCCGACACGAGCCTGTCCCGATCGGGACTGCCGCGCAGCCGATAGCGAACCGCCAGCACGCCGATGAATCCCGCAGCGATATACACAAGTAATTCGAGGTTCAGCACGAAAGTTCCGATTTGCAGGTTCGGCAGCTTCATCCCCCCTAATCGTTACTTCATCTAATAGCTCCGTCGATCGCTGGCTCAGGGCAGCCTGTAGAGCGCGAACGGCTTGCCGTAGAGGAACTCTGCGCTGATCTCGCCAAGCTTGGCCGCCGTGGCCTCATCCAGCTCTAAGTCCACGCTGCGCAGGTTGTCCTCCAGCTGCTGCGCCCGCGTCGCTCCCACAATGACCGTCGACACCGCAGGGCGCCCGATCAGCCAGGCCAGCGACAGCGTGCCGGGTGTGCTGCCCTGCTCGGCGGCAAGCTGTCCAACTTGCTCGGCCAGCATCAGATAACGGTCCTCCAGAAAACGGGCGAAGCTCGGGTCCGTCATGGCCCGCGACCCATGAGGCTCCCGATCGGACTGGCTATACTTCCCGGTGAGAATCCCTCCGGCCAGCGGGAAATAGGGGATGATGCCGACGCCTTGATCCAGGCAAACCGGGACCAGCTCATTCTCCGGCGTGCGATCCGCGAGCGAGTAGCTCGCCTGAGTGGACACATAGCGACAGTATCCCTTCTGCTCGCTGATCCCCAGCGCCTTCATGAGCTCCCACGCCGCATAGTTTGATGCTCCGATATAGCGCACCTTGCCGGAGCTCACGAAGTCGTCCAGCGTCCGCAGCGTCTCTTCCAAAGGCGTGTGAGGATCGAACGTATGAATCTGATAGAGATCGACGTAATCGGTCCTCAGCCGGCGCAGACTGTCTTCCAGCTCCCGCTGCAGATGAAACCTCGACGACCCCCGGCCGTTCGGCCCCTGGTCCTTCACCAGCCCTGCCTTCGTCGCCAGGACGGCATTCGATCGCCGTCCCTCCAACGCAAGCCCGATAATCCGCTCGGACTCCGTTCCCGCATAGATATTCGCCGTGTCGATAAAATTGATGCCGCGGTCCATGGCATCGTGCACGATCCGAATGGAGGTCTCCTGGTCCGCCCTCTTGCCGAACGAGTTCGTGCCCAGGCCGAGTACCGAGACCTGAAGCCCGGCGCTTCCCAAACGACGATATTTCATGAGTGATTCTCCTCTCGCTGCTAGGCTTGAGCAACCTTTTCGCTTTTGATTTGCTTGCTCCTGAGCTGTCCGCAAGCGGCATCGATATCCGCTCCATGCTCCAGCCGAACGCTGCAGCTCACGCCCTGCTTCTTAAGCGTATCGTAGAATTCGCTGACCTTGTCCCTCAGCGTTCTTTGATATTGGCTGTGCTCGTCGACCGGATTGTAAGGGATCAGGTTCACATTGACGGCAGACCGGCGCTCTCCGATCAGCTCGGCGAGCTCCAGCGCATGCTCCCGCTGGTCGTTCACGTCTTTCAGCAAAATGTATTCCAGCGTAATTCTCCGCTTCGTCTTGGACAAATAATAATCGATCGCCTGCATCAGTTTGGCAATCGGGATGGCCTTGTTGATCTTCATAATCTGCGTTCGCAGCTCGTCGTTCGGCGCATGCAGGGAGATCGCCAGGTTCACCTTCAGATCGTCGTCGGTAAACCGATAGATTTTGTCCGCGAGACCGCTTGTCGATACCGTGATATGCCGTCCCGCGATCGCGAGACCCTTCTGGTGCTTGATGACATCCAAGAACTTGACCAGATTGCCGTAATTGTCGAAAGGCTCGCCGATGCCCATCACCACCAGATGGCTGACCGCTTCCCCCTTCCCCGCTCCGTCCAGGTAACGCTGCGCCTTCATCACTTGCTCGACAATCTCGCCGCTGGATAAATCCCGGCTTTTTTTAATCAGCCCGCTCGCGCAGAAGCTGCAGCCGATATTGCAGCCCACCTGGGTCGTGACGCATACGGACAAACCGAATTTATGCCGCATGAGCACCGTTTCGATCAGGTTGCCGTCCTTCAACCGGAACAGGAATTTTACCGTGCCGTCCGCAGATTCCTGACGCGAATGCTCGCTTAACGAATCAATATAGAAGTGCTCTCCCAGCACGCGTAGACATTCCGGATTGCCGCCGCTCATGCCGGCGAAATCCGTCGCCCGGTCGCGGTACAGCCGCTCCCAGACAAGCTGCGCCCGCGACTTCTTCTGTCCGTGTTCGACCAGCCATTCGGTTAAGCCTTCGTAAGTCATATCGTAAACGGATGTTCTGTTCATTCGTAACCCTTCTTTCGAGTAATAGCCGGAGCTTGCGATCTTGTTCCTATTTTCCCAGAAACCGCGCGGATTCACAAGGCATGGACGAAGCCGTCTCGCTGCTTCTCCCGATCTCCCCGCCGCTTGGAACGGGAAAAAGGATCGTTCGACGGAGCCGAACCACCCTCTTCCTTCCTGTCCATGAAACGCAACGCTTCCTCTTAATAGGTCTCCTCGGGAGCCTGCAAGGACGCGATATCCGCGATAGCCCGATACACCTGGGACGGATGATCCGCCAAGCGGTGAAGAAAATACGGGAACCACGCCTTGCCGTACGGCAAGCGGACCCTCGTGCGACAGCCCTTCTCCTTCAGCTGTTTCGCCTGTTCGGGACGTACGCCGTAGGGCAGCTCGATCTCGGCATTCCGCGCCCCGAAGCGCTGTGCGCGCCCTCCCGGAAGATAATAGGCTTCGTCGCACCCGGCGATCGACACGGGACGCCCTGTGGAGAGAGCCGTCTCGATCAGGCCGATGCCCCTCTCTTTGCGCTGCTCCGCGACCAATTCTCTCTGGTCCCCTCCATAATTGTCTCGATCCGTTACGATGCGGATGCGGCCGGTCAAGGGCAGAATCTCCCGAATATCTTCGTCCGTTCGCGGCCAGTGCGCCATAAGCGTCATTCCCAGGGAGGAATGGCTCTCTGCGGCTCTCTTGTAGATGTCCAGAGCGTCGTCCATTCCAGACTCTTCTTCGCATTCGATCAGCGTTTCAATTCCGTAGATCGCCGCCTCCCGGATTAATTGCACCAGATAGCGGTACGTCAGCTCTCTGTCGACCGCCATGCCGATATGCGACAGATTGAGCAAGATCGTAGACGAGCGTCCCGCAATGCCCAGCATGCCGACGAGCCGCAGAAGCTCATCCCGCACGGCCGAGCATTCCCGTTCATCCGCCGCCTCCTTCCCCATGAGGCACAACGACACGCCATACCCTTTATACCCCAACCGGACTGCCTCGCAGACCGCGTCCTCTCTCGACTCGCCAGCCATATATCTCCTTGCCGCGTTGTAGAGAAGCGGATATAGCTCCCTCGATCCCTGGACGAGCTTCGCGATTCCGTCGTTGCAAGCGACGGCCCTCAGCGCCTGCGCCGCAAGCTCCTGTGCCTTGGCCGGTCCCATTCCGCACTCTCCCTTCTTCCATTTTTCACGGTTTCGACTTTTCAGGTCTTACTGTACCGTGTTAAAGTGGATTATAGAAGGATCACTTTACGACCGTTTTCATAGTACCACTTAGAAGGAAGAGGTCGCCTATGTCTTGGACGACGATTGACCGCGCCTGTGGAACGCCCTTGTTCCGACAAATCTACGAGACCTTTCGCCGCAGGATTCTGCAGGGGGAGCTGCAGAGCGGAGAGAAGCTTCCCAGCACGCGGGAGCTCGCCTCCAGCCTTCAGGTTTCCCGCACCGTCATCGTCGAGGCTTACGAGCAGCTTCTGGCGGAAGGATACATCGAGGGACGTCACGGCTCCGGGACCTACGTCGCCGAAGGCGCCTATCTGCAAACGGTCGGCGCTGCTCCCGAAGGGCCGGTCCCAGGGCTCGCCTTGTCCTCCCCCCTTCCTGGCAGACCGGACCTGATCGATTTTCGGCACGGCCTCCCTGCTCTCGACCTGTTTCCGCGAAAGCTGTGGGGAGAGCTGGCTAAGCGCACCTGCTCGAGAACGGCTCCGGAGGCTTTCGGATACGGCAGACCGGAGGGCCGCTCCGAGCTTCGCCAGACGCTCTGCCATTATCTGAGAAGGAGCCGCGGCGTCCTGTGCGAGCCCGATCAGCTCATCGTGACCACCGGGGCTACGCAGGCGATTTCCCTGATTGCCAGAATGCTGCTGACCGGACAATCGGATGTCCTGCTGGAAGACCCGTTGACGCATGAGATCCACACGATGTTCGCTCTGCCGGGAACCGCTCTTCATGCCGTTCCTGTAGACGGACAGGGCATGATGACTCACCTGCTGCCGACCGGATTGCGGCCGAAGCTGATCTATGTGACGCCCTCCCATCAGTTCCCTCTTGGCGGCGTGTTGCCGATTCAACGCCGCGTTCAGCTCATGGAATACGCGGCCCGGACAGGAAGCTACATCGTGGAGGACGATTACGACAGCGAGTTCCGTTACGATAGCGCGCCCGTCAGCTCCCTGCAAGGTCTGGACCCGGATCGGGTCGTCTACATCGGGACTTTCAGCAAGATTCTGTCGCCTGCGCTGCGATTGGGCTACCTGATCCTTCCCAGCTCGCTTGTGGAGAACGCAAGGCAGCACAAGTGGCTGACGGACCTCCATACTCCGTCTCTCGAACAGCTGGTCCTGGCTGAATTTATCGAGGAAGGCCATCTGGAGCGCCATGTATCCAGGATGAAGAAAATCTACCGCAAGCGTCGGGACTTCCTGATTCACTGCCTGACTCGCTCCTTCGGGGACAAGGTAACCGTCGCCGGTTACTCTACGGGTATTCACCTGATCGCCGAATTTGCCGGTATTTCCTTCACCCCGGAGCTGCTGTCGCATATAGAGAACAAAGGAGTCAGAGTCTATCCCGCAGCCTTTCACGCCTATCGCAAAGAAGAGCATCGGCATCGCCTCATCCTCGGATACGGCAACTTGGCGGAGGAGCAGGTGGAGGAAGGAATACGAAGATTACATGCGGTATTGAATAATTATTGGCCCCACAAACAGGAAAATGACAAATTCTGTTGAAATTTATACGGTATCTGGATTCCGTCGTCGCCCTACAGCAGAACGTAACAGCGAGGTGTAAGATGAAGTCGGTGCAAGAGCTTCCCGCTTTTCGTTTGTTCCTATTGCTCCTTGTCTTATTCGCGTTCTTGCCCGAGATCGTCAGCGCCGCCGCCAAGTCGTCCTTGACACTTCAGCGCTGGCAGATTCATTACGCATCGAACAGCGGGTCCTCCATCCCTTCTCCGGAGACCGTATGGCTGGACGCAAGCGTCAGCGATCCGAAGACGGCGCTGCCGGAAGGCATAAGCAGCGTATGGGTTCGAATCGTCCTTCCTCCGACCGAAGGCTGGGTGCACCCCGGCTTGCTCGCCGATCGGCTGTATGGGCACAATCTATACGTCTATAACGAAGGGCAACTGCTCTACCAATCGATACGCGAGTTTGCCTTCGATCTTAATAAGCTGGTGCTGCCCCTCGCCCGAAGCTCGGAGCCGACCGAGCTCTATATCCGCATCGATACGGCCGGCGAGCGGGCCGGGATGCTCAGCGGCTTTAAGCTGGATGAATTCAACGTGCTGTCGGACGAATTCATCGTCCACGACTTGCCGGACGTGCTTCTGGGCACGGGCATCGCTTTTCTCGGACTCATTATGCTCCTCTGCTCCGGCTACCTGCACCGCAGGCAGCGAAGCACCTGGATTTCTCTCAGCTTGATCGCCCTCGCCACCGGTCTTCTCATGATCCTGTACTCGCCATTGCCCTATATCTATTTCAAGGCCTACGGAAACGGGCTGCTGCTCCTGTTCGACGCTTTAATGTTCGTGCTCTTCCCTTCGCTGAATTACTATATTAATCAGATGTTCGAAGGGCAATATCGCTTCTTCGCAAAGTTTGCCCGCCTGCAAGCGGCCTATTCGCTGTTCTGTCTGCTTGCGCTTATCCTCTATGCTATTGTCGGAGAACGATACTTCGAGCCCTACCATCTGATATCCAATCTGATTTGGGGAGTGCTTATCCTCATCCAGCTTCTGGTCATCATTGTTCTATCTATCGTGCATGCCCGGAGAGGCAATCGGAACGCGCTCATATTGTCGATAGGCTTCTTCCTGCTTGCCCTACTGGGCGTTACCGACATGACCCGTTATTATCTAAGCGACAAAACCTATGTGCTGTTTCTATGGAAATTCGGGGTAATCGCCCTGATTGTCGCCCTGGTCGTCATTCTCGCAAGACGAATATCTTCAGATTACGCCACGCTGGTGAACTATTCCAAGGAATTGGAGCTTTACAACCATAGACTGGAACGAACGGAGAAGCTGAAGATTATCAGCGACCTCGCAGCGTCCGTCGCCCATGAGGTCCGCAATCCCCTTCAAGTCACAAGGGGATTTCTGCAGCTGCTGGCGGGCAAATCGGAAGAGAAGAACAAGCCGTACTTCGACCTGGCGACGAACGAGCTGGACAGAGCCTCCGCGATTATTACGGACTTTCTGACCTTCGCCAAGCCGGAGATGGATACCATCGTCATACTCGATCTCGCCGAGGAATTAAAGAAAATCGAAGCGATGATGTCGCCGCTCGCCGCCATGCACGGCACAGTGCTCGCGTTCTCTTCAGAGTCTGATCTGCTGTTTGAGGGCAACTCCTCGAAGCTCAAGCAGGCCTTCATCAACATGATCAAGAACAGCTTCGAAGCGACGGGTATGAACGGCAGGATCGACGTGTCCGCGTTCAGGGAAAAGGACGAAATCGTAGTTCGCATTCAGGACGACGGAGAAGGCATGGAAGAGGATCAGGTGGCCAAGCTGGGCACCCCCTTCTTCTCGACCAAAGCAAAGGGCACCGGACTGGGGCTAATGGTTACGTTTCGCATTATTGAGGTGATGAAAGGAACCATCGCCTTCCATAGCGTCAAATCTCAGGGGACAGAGGTCACGATTCGTTTCCCGCTTGTCGCCCGCCGGGCGGAGCAAGCTCCTCCTGAGGAGGAGGACGGCAACAGGCAGGCCTAGCCTCCGCCGCCGATTCGATGGGCTCGGGATGGCGCCGGACGGGCCTGCGGAACGCTTCGCGGGAACCGTTCGGACAGAAGGCTCTCCGAATGGCAAACAAAGGACCGAAGCCGGAGCTTCGATCCTTTGTTTGCCATTGGCGCTTACCACACGGTATTAACGCTCGCCAGTCCTCCGCCGACATCCTCCGGGCCGGGAGGGAGAATCAGATAATACTGCGAGGGATTTTCTTCAACCACCTTCAGATCGATTGCTGCGGGAATCTCAATGCCGAACGCCTCTTTAATCGCCGCCTTCGGATCAGCCAGCAGGCTTTTTTTGAATTCAGGGTCTACCCAGGCCTTCTGGATAATCTGTACCTTAAGAGATTCCAATGACATGAGGACACGACCTTTCCAATATGTGGTGGATTGACCCTTTCATCATATCATGGATTCTCTTCTCAAGTCCTCAATTTTATGCTAGATTAGCAAGAAATTACGACATTATTTTCATAGCATATTTGTTAGCAACTAGATGAGATCAGGCGCATATTTTGCAAAATGTGGATAGACACTCAAAACTGTTGAGCCATTACCGTTTTTATAAATTTGAGTGTCTACTGATGACCATGAATACCCACCAATAGATTGACATGCAGTCGTGATGAGATTATCCCATCCATCGGCCCACACTGTACGTTGTCTGTCTTTAATAGTGGGAGATTGCAGTTGGTTATTGTAAAATGTAACAATTGAATGCTTTTCAAGAAATGAGACATTATTGGCAGAGGCAACAAGATTCCACACGTCAGAGGCTGAGAAATATTTAAATACATATTTCATTGTAGAAGCATAAGATACTTTTATCTCATAATCATCGTAGGAATCAAAAGTGGGGCGTGACGGCCAGAAGTACTCATATGGCAGCCAAGTTACGATGGGAATCTGTCCAATTGTTTTTTGTGCATAGATTGTGAAGACTTTATTAATCCACGTGGAATGTGGTACTGGTTGCGACTGCAAATTGACCCAATCGTAATGTCTAACAAGAGGAGCCCCACCGCCATTTTTGGGAACTGCGTAAAAAATCCAAAGTTTATTGTTGGTACCATTGTAGTTAACATTTTCTTCTCCCCAAGTTAATATGTCTACATTAGCATAAGGCCCCCATGATGGTGGAGCTGCTCTCAAAGAATTGCTTGGTTGTATTCCATTTAACGAAGGCCCTATTTTATTTAGATCTTCTTGGGTTGCATGTCGAACTCCTTGATCTTGCAGAAGCTTTTCTATTTGCGCCTCTTGTGAAGCCAATGTGCTGTAGCTGAGATTTAACAACGAATCCTCTTCATTACTAGCCAGTTTAAGACGAACTTCTATTAGTTGATTAATTAACTGTTCCACAACTAACTGTTTTTTCTCAAAATTACCTTCCAACATATCCGCTTCAGTCATATTACTCTGGGCAAAAGCATTATGAGTCATGAAAAGAGATAAAACTAATAACAAAATCATTTTCTTCCTCATCATCCAACCTCCAATGAATTGTAATTTAACTCATATAAATGGTAATATAATTACAAAAAAAGGATTAAATGGTCATAAATACTTAATTTCAGGAGGTTAATTTGTTGTAGAATGTCGTAAAAGGTAATTTTTTGCAACCCCCCCACTTCGTCTTGTGCACTTTCCGAATCACTTTTAATATTTTCTCGCGAGCTCTGCATTACTTACTTTGATCGTAAGTCCTAAACGAAATTCAGAACGAATCATTGAGGAGGTTTATAGTGCCAAAAAGAATCACAAAGCTGATCATAATCTCAGTAGCCTTATTAGGTTTAACTGCGATAGCTGTCGGTTATTATGTGAAAAATTTGCCGAACGGAATATTGTGGTCTAAGGGTATTTCGAATGAGGATATAAAGTTAAGGTTAGAATCCGACCAAAATCGTTTTTATCTTTACGACAAAACAATTAAAGGAAAACGGGTTGTTGGAATCATTTCTTTGCGAAAAGAAAAAGGTTGGACGTTTGACCATAAGGTTGAATCGGAATTTGCGAAAAGCGAACTATCCGTTAAGTCTTTTTATGTAACTTATGAAGAGAATCAACTCGTTTCAAAGAATGTATGGGGCGGAGTTGTAAGTATCGATAACTCTACTAACTTGATGGTTAAAACTGCGAATAACGATGTAAAAAAGCACAAACCATTATTGCTGAATGATGAGGAAAATCACATAACCTACTATTTGGTCGATGTAGGCAGTGATGATGGGGATGCAATTATCGTCGGGGATGACAGTACGGGAGTTACGACGAGAGAATAGGAAACCTCAAACAATAATCAAGACGGGTCTTGCAGGCAAGCTAAAAATAAGGTCATTGTGTGTTCAGTAGAGAAAGGGAAAAAGGGATTTGTCCACCCTGTCTCCAGCGGCAAGATAATCCCTTTTGATATCCCAGTCATTGTTTTAGATTATGTAGATTCGACAAGATTATGGACAATCCGCCTTCCGATGCCAGCTTGGACTTTAATTCCTCCGCCGCGCGGTCATCCCTGCGGATTCCCTTAACAATAGAGGAATGGAATGACACCAATCCGACAGGAGCGCAAGCCACCCGCTCAAGCCGTTCGTGATTCCCCTCGGCAATCGCCGCAAGGGCCGCCAACGCTCCCGAATGATAGATTGCCCGCTTCACCTCTTGCTCCTCCAGCCCCCGCTCCTCCGACCCGCCAAGCAGCCTTCTGACGAGCGTCAGGAAGGCGTTGCGCCGTTCGCCGCCCTCATGCAAATCCTCTTGCCAATCCGCCCAATCGTCCGATAGCTGCAGTGTCGCAAGCGTGAGATCAAGGGCTTCCTCCAGTTGATGTATTTGCTCCTGCCTTCCGGCCAGCAGCAGCATTCCCGCTGCGCACAGCTTCACCGGAGCCGACTTGCGGGCAAGCCTGCGAAATTCCTCCGGCTCGGCCCGTATTCGGCCCTCTTCAGCCACGGCGGAGGCCCAATCGGCCAGATAAGTCTCATAGTAGGACCACAGCGGCGAATTCCCGGCAAAATAGCGGCCGTAGCGTTGCCTGAAGCGCTCATGCAGAAGCTGACTCAGCACCAGATAATGGCGCTGCTCCTCCCGATTCAGGGCGGCCCCTGCATCCATCGCGTCGTCCAGAAGAAAAAAATGCAGCATCGCATCTATATTGGCCACGGCAAGCTCCCGGCAAAGCTCGTCCGAGCTCGCCGTCTGCTCCTTAAGCCAAGCAGGCAATAGATAACAAATATAGTTCGTGCCTGCTCCGTTCTGCAACGGATTGGCTTTGGCGAGAAGAGCCTTCCTCGCTTCATTCAGCTGCGGAGGAAACAACGAAGCGCTACCCGCCGCCGCTTCTGCGAAAATCCGCTCGACCTCTTCCCTATAGTCATCCAGCCAGTCCATGCCGCCGCCTCCTGTTCATCGCGTCGCTCTGCGCTCTCGATAACTAGGAATTCGCTAGACAGCTCGGAATGTCCTTGTCCCTCCCTCTCATGCCTCGAGAGCCTGGATAGGCTTGTCGAACATCAGGAATCAGGAAGAGGGGAGCCCGACTGCTTGAAGCAAGAAAGCTCCATAGCGGTTTCTGTACTCTAAGGGCTTCATCCCCGCATTCTCCACGAATGCGCGATAAAAGGCCGAATGGCTTTGAAATCCGCTGCTGTAATAAATGTCCGTAATCGGGAGCTCCGTCCGCAGAAGCAGCTCTTTGGCCGCTTGGATGCGAATCGTCCTGAGAAATTGAGCAAAGGTAGTACCCGCCGCTTCCTTGAAGAGCGACTGCATCCTGGAAGGACTCAGGTGCACGATGGCAGCCACCTCCTGAATTGTGAGAGGCTCCGCGTAGCTGCGCTCCAAATATTCGATCGCCGGTCTGATTGTGCGGTAGGCGGAAATAACGGCGCTTTTCTCCTGACTGTCGGGCGAAGGCTTGTAGTGCCGGAGAAGAGCTACGCAGATGCTCATGAGGTGAGCCTTTAATTGATGATAGAACCCCCGCTCTTGTCTTGAATATTCCTTCCACATGGCAAGGATCTCGCGAGTAATGTCCAAGGAGGAATCCGCCTCGCAGGGGATTCGATTCTCGAACGATTCGGGACGGTACAAGAAGGGAAGCAACAGCTCCGGTTCGGTATGCAGCCAGATGGTGGGCTCGAAGAGAACGAACAGAAATTTGGCTGGACTGCCTGCCGCCGAATGCGCTCGATGAGGCTCCATCGGATTGACGATGAATACATCTCCGGCGGAGATCGTGTATTTCTTCGACCCGAAATAAAAGGTGCCGGAGCCTTCCAGACAGCAGCCCACCTCCAGCATCCGATGACGGTGAAGCGGTTCTAGATGATAGTCCGGCTCGTGCTCCATGATGAAGATCGGCATTTCCGAAGCGGCCATTGTAATCCTCCTCTTGTTATCCTTCATGCAGAACGGCAAAATTCCCTCACCCTTGCGCAGGTGAGAGAATTTGGATAACGCGCGCTACTCCTTGACAGAACCGAGAGTGATGCCATGAATAAAGAAGCGTTGCAGAAACGGATAAACAACCAGGATCGGAATCATCGCGATGAAGATTTTCGCCGCATTCAGCGTCTGGTTGGACATCTCGCTCAGCCTCTTGAACTGGTCCTCCGTCATGTTCGCCGTATTAATCGTAATGACCAATTGTTGAATGTAGGTTTGCAGCGGATAGTGATTTTCACGGGTCATCAGCACCAGACCATTAAAAAACTCATTCCAATGGTAGACGATGCTGAACAGGGTCACTGTCGCGAGTACGGGTACGGCAAGCGGAATATAAAGCCGCAAAAGCATGTACCACGGACCCGCCCCATCTACTACCGCGGCCTCTTCTAGCTCCTTGGGCAAATTCCTGAAGTAGTTCACGACCAGAATGACGCTGAACACCGGAACGCTGCCGCCAAGAGCAAGCGCCCAAATGTTATTGATCAGTCCCAGCTCTTTGATCGTTTGATACCAGGGTATCAATCCCCCGTGAAACAGCATCGTGAAAACCAATAGCCACATGAACACGTTTCTAAGCTTGAAATCCTTTGCGCTCTTAGATAAAGGATACGCCATCAGAACCGTGATTACAAAGCTTATCGAGGCTCCCAGCAGCACCCGCTTGACGGAAATGAAGAAGGAATTAAAGAACTTCGCATCCCCGACGATTTGTTCGTAGGAATTCAAGTTGAACCCCACCGGCCACAGGCGGACAAGCCCTGCGGAGGCAGCGGATTTTTCGCTAAGAGAGACGGCTAGCATGTACCAGATGGGAAGAACGCATAGAAGGGCGATACCCACCAGAATAACGACTAACAGCCAGTCGAACATTTTGGAGCCGAGTGTTTTTTCTGCTACCATAACCATGCTCCTTTATAAGTTAAAAAATACGATAGTTCGCATATTTGGAGGCCAGCATGTAGGATACCGCAATAAGAAGGAAGCTAACGACCGATTTCAACAACCCGACCGCTGTCGCCAGGCCGTACTGCAAGTTCAAGAGCCCTGTACGATATACCCACGTATCGATAATATCCCCCTTCGAATAAACGAGAGGATTATAGAGGTTAAATACCTGATCGAAGCCCGCATTCAGCACATTGCCCAGACTGAGCACGGCAAGAAGAACGATGGTCGCCGATATGCCCGGCAGCGTCACGTGACGCAAGCTCTGCCAGCGCGAAGCGCCGTCAATGCCCGCCGCCTCGTAGAGAGTCGGATTAATAGCCGTCAATGCAGCCAGATAGATAATGGTATTGAAGCCGAATTCCTTCCAGACATCACTCGCCACAATCATAAAAGGGAACAAATCCGCATTGCCGAAAAACAGAATAGGCTCAATGCTGAAGACGCCCAGCAGTGAGTTGACTGGTCCGGTATAAGAGAACACGTCCAGCAGAATGCCGGCCAAAATAACCCATGACAAAAAATGCGGCAAATAGACGATGGTTTGAATCCATCTTTTGAACACCATCGACCGCAGTTCGTTCAGCATAAGCGCAAAAACAAGCGGAACAATGAGATTGCCGATCATTTTCATAATCGCGATAAAAATCGTATTCCAGAAAATAGAGCGGCTGTCGCTTAGAGAAAACATATATTGAAAATTCTCAAAGCCTACCCACTCGGAGTGAAAAATGCCCTTGCCCGGATTAAAATCCTGAAAGGCGATCACGATTCCGAACATGGGAACCAGACTGAACAGCGTCAGCCACGCAAAGCCGGGAAGAAGCATGAGGTAATAATGCTTGGTGAATCCTTTATTTTTCAAGTAGGGTCCCTCCATTCGCTGCAAGAAAAAGATAGATGCCAGTTTTCCACGCTGGCATCTACTCGTGTCATCCCTTGTTTTCCCGCTTTATTTCTTAACCCATTCCGCAACTTCCTTGGTAATTTCATCGCCGCCTTGCTTTTTCCAATCCTCGACGAATTTGTCGAAGCTGTCTATCGGCGCCGCGCCCATGATGATGCTCAGGAACGTTTGCTGCTCCAGCTTGTCGAGCGTAGCCCATTTGCTTTCCATCGCCTTCGTCTGGGAGTAGATCTGGCTGTACACCTTGTTCATTGGCGTATCGACCATAGGTCCCGCGCCGACCAATACCGAGTATGCACGAGTCCATGCTCCCATATCGTTCTGAGGATTCCAGTATTGCATGTCCATCTGGTCATAGGGCTCAAGCTTAACCTTCTTGATGTTGTCCAGATCGCCCTCCAGGAGTCTGTAGCTTTCCAGATCGAACTCTTCCTTTTTCTTCGACCCGGCCAGGAATTCTCTAAGCGCTTGAGCGGAATATTCAATATCGTTCACGGTCGTGTGGGAAACCCGAAGCGGATAGTTGCCAATCGCAACGCTCAAGTCGAAGTTGTTCTCGTCGCGAATCAACAGGTTAGCCATCTTGAAGATCGCTTCCGGGTTTTTGTAGCCTTTGCGAACGACGACAAATTGCGTCGACGGCGTTCCCATGCGCGTATTGAACGTCCCCTCCGAATCAAGGATCGCATAAGCCTGCCAGTTGGCCTTGGGATTATTCTTGACGGCATCCGGAAGCGGCCAGTAACCGCCCCACCATGGGCCAAAGTAGATCCCTGCTTTGCCGCTGCTGATCAACTCGGCCGTATCTTTGCGAATCCCGATTTCCTTATCGATCAAGCCTTTGGCATACAGATCGCGCAGCTTCGCAAGAGCTTCCTTCGTTTCCGGCAGAATCGAGCCGTACACCGTTTGGCCGTCTGCGCCTTCTAGCCAGAAACCAGGGTAAGCCTTATACGCTGTGAAGATTGGATCGAGTCCGAATGTATTGTTGGTGGACTTGATGAAGTTGGCATTCAACTTCCCGCCGGATGGAGGTCCGGCAATCCCGATCGTGTTGGCTTTGCTGTCACCGTCCGGATCTTGGTCGATGAAGGCTTGGGCGATCTTCTCCAGATCTTCGACCGTCTTGGGAGCAGGCAGGCCGAGCTGATCCAGCCAGTCCTTCCGAACCCAGGCCAGATGAACGCCGTCAGCCTGTGCGACGACGCTTGGCAGCGCCAGCATTTTACCGTCGAACGTAACCGACTGCATGGCGACGCCTTCCGTCGAGTCGATAAACTTCTTAAGCAAAGGCGATGCATAATTGTTGTAGGCTTCCGTCAAATCCTCAAGCTGGCCCGCCTTCACCATTTGTCTAAGCTGGGCGTCTGTAACGACCAGCGCATCCGGCAAGTCGTTGCTGGCGATGGACAGATTCACCTTCTGGTCGTAATCCGTGCCGCTGCTGGATGCCTGCCAGGCGATCTTGGTTTCCAGGTTAATCGTATCCTTGATGTAACGGGTGTATTGATTGTTCTCTGGCGTATCTCCGCCCGGCAAGCTCTTGTCGGTAGGATCGACGCCTTTGCCGATGCTGATCGTCACCGTCTCGTCGTATTTGCCGAATGGATCCGCATTCACCGGAGCCGACGAAGCCGTCGAGGCCGGCGATTCCTTGGCGTTGTTCGAGGGGGAGCTGGAATTGTTGCCTCCGCATGCGCTTAGAATAAGCAACGAGCTTGCCAAGCCAATCGCAGCAATTTTTCTCTTGTACAACTTAGCGACCTTCTTTCATCGTGTAATTGAGTCTGTATATCAAAGGTAGCATGGAATAAACACTAAGAAAGAGGGGAAGCGGTTTCACGATCGGGTAGACAAATGATTCGCCTGTCCGTAAGCGGATTGGCTTCCGGCCGCCTTTTCCTCATTTGTCTACCCGACTGTCGGACAATATTCTACCCGCATGCGCTTGTACTCGATATTCGCTGGGAAGCATGCCCGTATGCTCGCGGAAAATACGGCTGAAATACTTCTCGTCCAGATAACCGATATTTTCAGCGATCCAGGAGATGGTTTTATTCGTATGCTGCAAATACTCCTTGGCCTTATCGATCCGAACCTGCCGAATATAGTCGTTGAAGGTTTTTCCCGTCACCATCTTGAAGCATCGACTGAAGTAGCTGCGGCTGAGATTCACTCTCTTCGCCACCTCGATCGCCGTAATCTGATGCTCGAATTCGTCATGAATAATTCTGACCGATCTCATGACGCAATCCACGACCTCGGAGGAGAACGCCGATTTATCCATCGCCTTGCCAATGCGCTGCCTGGTCTCCGTGAGCCATTGCTCGACATCCGACCAGCATTCATAGTGACTTTGCATCTCGGCTTTGACCGAGAACATCGGGACAAGCGTCTGGTTCCATTCCTCTACCAGAAAGAAAAGCATTCCCAGAAGCCTTGTCTCCGGCAGATTCATTCGCTTGCATTCCTCCAGCAGCTTCCGAAACAACGCTTCGTTATAGACCCATTCGAGGGATAGCCAGCGCTCTTTCAGCTCCTCAATGCTTTGCTCCATGCCCTCATGATGAGACTCGCTCTTCCGTTCGTCATCCCTGTTGAATTGCTCCAGATGAGACTTGCCCGAATAGAAATCTATGCGGTTGTGCTCCTGTATCCGATTGTAGATCCGCTGCAGCACCTCGTCGAAGCGCTCTTTCTCCAATTGGATTTTGGCGATATAGTCGATTGCGCCCAGCCTTAAAGCTTCTTGTACATACTCGAATTCCTGATGAAGCGTTAATACAACGATATGGATATGAGGATGCTTATGACGAACGGCTCTCATCAATTCGATCCCGGACATGACCGGCATCTCCAAATCCGTCAAGAGCAGCTCAATGCTCTCTTCTTCAATAAACTCCAATGCCTTGGCGCCATTGCTGGCTTCTCCCACGACCTGCATATCGAACTGCTCCCATGGCATAGCCGAGATCAAGCCTTTGCGAACCAATCTATCATCATCCACAATCAATACCTTTATCATCCCGTCAACTCCCCTCGGAGATTAAGGGCAGAACCAATATAACGGTTGTCCCCTGACCCGATACGCTTCTGATTTCAAGCTTTGCTTTATCGCCGTACCGCGAATGAAGCATTCTCTTGACATAGTTCATGCCGATTCCCATGCCGACCTTGTCGCTATCGTTCGATTTGCGGTTAAGCACCTGATCGATGGCGTCCTCCGTCATTCCGACCCCGTTATCTCGAACCCTGATCTCGACGCCCTCATTCAACTCAACGGTAATCTCAATATAACCATCGTCATTCAGACCATGATAGAGGGAGTTTTCTACAATGGGTTGAAGGATAAACCGAGGGATAGGCATGCTCATCACCCGCTCGTCGACGAGGATGCGTACGTCGAATACAAAATCATAGCGGATTTGCTGCAGAGTTAAATATTCCTTCAGAGCTCCGATTTCCTCCGCAATCGTTGCGCTTTCCTTGTGCTTGCCCAGGTTATAGTACAGCAGCTTGTTCAGCGACAGGACGAAGCGGTCAATCTCCGCCTGCCCATTCATGACGGCCAGCCAGTGCACGGTGTCCAGCGAATTCATAAGAAAATGGGGATTAATCTGATGCTGCAGCTTCTCCAATTCCAGATCGACTCTTCGTTTTTCCTTCTGCTCCACCGTAGCGAACAATTCCCAGATTTGCTCTTTCATTTGGCGGAATTGGCCCAGCAGATAATCGAATTCCGGGATCTTCGTCTTGACCGGCAGCGACACGGATCGATTCTGAGTCATCAGCTTGATTTCGCTGTTGAATCGGGTCAACGGCCCGTAGACCATCTTCCACAGCAGCCACGCCAGGAAGAGCGTAATGGAGAAAAAGAGCAGCGAAAACAAGAAAATCTGCACGAACCAGCGGTTCAGCTCTCTATTGTAGTCCGCCGTCGGGATGACGGAGATAATGCTCCAGCCTTGGTTGCTGGTCTCCTTGAACCAGTAGTATCCGTCTACCTGCTTATTCGTCGCGCCTTGGAACACTGTGTCTTTGACAAAGACGTCGGGAACCTCCGTGTAGGCGATCCTTCCGTCGTTATCCGTGAAAATGTGCGCGTTCTTGCCGCCGTACTGATCGTTGTTCATGATGTTTTGCGTCAGGTTAAAGCTGGTCTCGATATATACATACACGTTCTCGCGATTGGGAAGGTCGACTTCTCTCAAGGCGGAGAGCACGTAATGATTATCAAATCGGTTATTGCTGATATGGGGGCCGTAATAGGAAATTTTGTAGTAGCTTGTGAGCAGAGGCAGCTTGTCCAAGGAAAAGTCCGGCTTTACGGAAAAATTTTCGAAATCGTACGTTTGAGTATCTTGAAAGTAATACATCGTCAGCCCCACGCTCGGATTGGTGAAGTTGATCACGCTAAACTCCCTTTTCAAGTCTCCGGTAAGCTGAGAGCGCTCAAAGGGCTCCGTGCTGGATAAGAGCTCCCCCAGCTTCCGCCCTACGCCGCCTTCATAGCTGAGCTGCTGGGAAGTGTGATTGAGGTTGTCGATGGCGTTCTCTAACGAAAGCTCAACCTGCTTCAAGCTGTTTTGCAGACCGTTCTGGATTTTATCCGATACGATGGAGTAGATAGTAAAGTAAGACACCGTGGCGATTCCGGCAAAGGGAATCAGAGAGCTGAGGAGAAATAAAATGATGATTCTCTTCTTAAGCGTCAAGTAATCGTAGAGAAAGACTCGAAATCTATTCATGCTGCGTCCCCTCCGTTTGTCCGATTGCGATCTCGTATATCAAAATACCCCCTTTAATTGCAAAAGACAAGCCTCCCGAAGCGATCGTCGCTCTAGCCCGATTGAAGCCGCGATTTCAATGAAAACAGATAACAATCCAGCGATTTTCGGGAAGCCCGTCATGGGCTGACGCGGTTACAATAAACAAAATCAGCAATAGGAGGACTCCCGATGTTTCCGACCCTGCCTTTTCTCAAAGACCGTTTGGCCCTGATTCTTCGCAACAAGTTCTCCCAGGGGTGCAACACTTCCGGCTATCTCGAAAGACTGGAGCAGTTGCCCGACAGCTACGATGCTTATCTCAGCTTTGCCGCAAGTCTTGCGGATATACCCATGCGCAAGGATTGGCCGTATGTCGAACCCGATACGCTGGAAGAAATCCAGGCAGAGTGCCATCCGGACAGGCCTCAGGGGACACTGCGCAGCATCGATTTGACGGATAGCGCCTCGCGCGTTGAAACGGCATTTCTGGCATCTGTCTGCGGCTCGATTCTGGGCAAGCCTCTTGAAATAGACCCGACGCTCCATGAAATGAGAGAGGCGTTCTCCAAAGTAGGAGAGTGGCCGGTCAACGATTACGTCACGGAACCGATGCTCCGCTCCCTTGGCAGAAGACATTGGTCTTGGTACGAAACGGAGCTAAGCCGCATTCGTCATGTCGCGCCTGACGACGACATCAACTATACGCTTATGGGAATGCTTGCGCTCGAACAATTCGGCTCTGAATTCACCAAGAGAAATCTTCGCGACCTGTGGATCAATCATGTTCCGATCAGTATGACCTGGGGGCCCGAAAGAGTCATGCTGCTTCGATCGGCAATGACCTATTGGGAATATGACAGAGCTCCGTTCGATCACAGCGTCATCGAAGGCTGGCCCGATTTCCTTACGCCTGAAACCGAGCTCTGCGGAGCGGCCATACGCGCGGACGCTTACGGATACGCCTGTCCCGGAAGACCGGCGCTGGCCGCCGAGCTGGCATGGAGAGACGCCAGCTTCACGCATCGGCGTACGGGCGTCTACTCTACCATGTTTATCGCTGCAGCGATTGCGGCCGCCCAGGTTCTTGAAGACAGGATGGAGATTATCGATACCGCTCTGCAATTCGTGCCTCAACGCAGCCGCTTCTACGAAGCTGCCTTGGAATGCCGCAACATCGTCGCGGCTGCGAATGATTGGATAGAAGCCTATGAGCAAATTCATAGCACATACTCGGAATATCGTCATTGCCAGGTGTATCAGGAAATCGGCACGTTAATGAACACCTTGCGGTTTGCAGAGAATGTCGGAGACGGGATTTGCAAGCAAGTCATGCAGGGCAACGATACGGACAGCTTCGGCGCTACGGCCGGCTCGCTGCTGGGCGCTTACTTCGGCCCTGACGGTCTCGATCCGCGATGGATAGCGCCGTTCCGGGACACGATTCATACAGGCCTGGCTCTGTTTCACGAGCAATCGTTATCCCGTCTTGCCAAGCGAATCGGACAACTCCCGTCCATCCTTCATTACGGTCGCCACAGCGTTCAGCCGAGCGAACTGTATGTTCAAGTGAATGAGCAGTAATACAAAAAAGAGCGGGCTCGCATAGAGCCGCTCTTTTTTATATGTTGGAATGTCGGTATCGGAGGCGAGGCTTACTTGGCTTTTTCGACGTTTAATCTGCGGAACGCGATCGCGGCCAGCAAGCCGCCCAGCAGGGGCGCTGCAAGGAACACCCATAGCTGAGACAGAGCCTGTCCGCCCAGCAGAAGCGCAGGTCCCAGGCTTCTTGCCGGATTAACCGACGTCCCCGTCAGGCCGATTCCCAGAATATGAACGAACACAAGCGTCAGCCCGATTACCACTCCCGTAATCTGCGCATGGCTTGTAGAAGAGGTTATGCCCAGGATGACATAAATGAACACAAAGGTTAGAACCACCTCTACGAGAAAGGCCATACCTGCGGGAATCCCGATCCCATAGCCGGCGCCATAGCCGTTCTGACCGAGATTCACAACCCTTACGCCCGTCGAGTCCACGATCGCGTAGAGAAGCATGGAAGCGACAATCGCGCCCGCCGATTGCGAGATGACATAACCTGCGAAGTCCCTGCCGGACAACTTGCGGCTCAGCAGCATGACGAATGAAACCGCAGGATTGATGTGGCAGCCGGAAATCGGTCCGATGACGTAGGCCATCGCAACGATCGCCAGGCCGAACGCGAATGCGATTCCCAGATAGCCGAGCTCTCCCCCGGCAGTAGCGGCGCTTCCGCAGCCGAATAGAACAAGCACGAACGTTCCGATAAATTCCGCTGAATATTTCTTGACCGGCGCAACCATGGTAATCCCTCTTTTACATGAATTTTCCTCCAATTGTAAATAAGGAAGATATACAAAAACTGATCAGGAAGAGGACTCGGGTATGTTACAGTAGAGTCCATGAAGGGAGCTGTAGATATGGATTACCGAATTGTAGAGAAAGAGGCGTTCACCGTCTTGGGGAAGATTCTGCGGACAACTTGCGAGAATGGCGAGAATCTGCGTCAGATTCCCTGGTTCTGGCAGCAGTGCAACGAAGACGGCACGGTCGATAAGCTGATGAGCATGGCTCCTGGAAAGGACCTGCTCGGCGTGTGCATGGACATGCAGGTCGATAAGGGAGAGTTCAGCTACATGATTGCCTGCGAGACGACGACTTCGCCTACTGCAGAGAGTTTTTCGACCCGGACGATTCCCGCTTCCACATGGGCCGTCTTCACCTCCGTCGGCCCGCTGCCGGGAACGATTCAAAGTCTATTCGGACGTATTTATCAGGAATGGTTCCCGGCTGCGGGGTACGCGCATTCCGGGGCTCCCGAGCTGGAAGTCTATTTGCCGGGGGACACAACGTCCGAGGACTATCGTTGCGAGGTTTGGATTCCGGTAGTAAAGAGGTAACTGAAAAAAGCTGCTCCTACATCCCGTATGGCGGCTCCTGCTTACCTTGTCGCAAGCCCTCCGTTGCCGCAAGAAGGATGTTCACAATTTCATTTATCTGATAGAATGAGAGCTAACCGCATATCATTAACCAATGAGGTGCCCTTGCGAGAGCAAGGGGTAACAGGGAATCGGGTGCAAATCCCGAGCGGTCCCGCCACTGTATACGGGGAGCGGCTTTCAAACGCCACTCGGCATGTTCTGCCGGGGAAGGCGAAAGCAAGCGCAGATCCGTGAGCCAGGAGACCTACCTGATTGGTCATGCACCATCGTTCCTTCGCGGAGAGGAGAGGTGTACGTCCTGCGACGCGACAGATCCTTCTCTCGGGAGGGGGCCGTCTGCTTGTTAACGTACCCGAGCCAATCCTTAGGGATTGGTTTTTTTGTGTTCCAAGAGACAATTTCGAAATCAAAGTCCAGCGGTATGATGTCAAGTCCCTGAATTGAGCGATTTGGAAATTTTCTTGAGCAGAAAGCGTGCGAGTCAGGGAAAAAGGGCGCATCAAACCA
>NZ_JBHSED010000014.1:0-39738 GCF_042651945.1 Cohnella boryungensis
ATACGCTGACGGTGACAAGAGAGCTAAGCAGCAACGCGAACCTGAGCGGCTTGACGCTATCCAGCGGCAGCCTAAGCCCGTCGTTTGCATCGGGCACGCTTAACTACACCGCCAGCGTGGCGAATGGCGTAAGCAGCATCACGGTGACGCCGACGACGAGCGAGAATAACGCGACGGTGAAGGTGAATGGTACGCCCGTGACGAGCGGTTCGGCGTCGGGAACGATCGGTCTTGGCGTGGGTGACAACCCGATCACGGTCGAGGTGACGGCGCAGGACGGCACGACGACGAGCGAGTACACGGTGACGGTGACAAGGGCAGCAGCGCCGATTGGCGGCGGTGGCGGTGTTAGCAGGAGCAACGACACGGGCCTGAACGGCTTGACGCTGTCCAGCGGCAGCTTGAGCCCGTCGTTTGCATCCGACACGACGAGCTATAAGGCAAACGTAGCGCACAACGTGAACAGCATCACCTTAACGTCGATAACAACCGACCGTTATGCAACGGTTAAGGTGAACGGTACGGCTGTGTCGAGCGATTCTGCATCCGGCGAGATCGCTCTGAGCGTGGGAGACAATACGATCTCGATTACCGTTACTGCCGAGGACGGAACGACGAAGACGTATACGGTTACCATAACGAGAGCAAGCAACGACATCGCGCCGCCAATCTCCCGCGGGCCGTTATTGAACGAGAAGATCGTGGACGCGCCGAAGGTGAGAGAAGCCGCTGCTGCTACTCTTCAAGCGACCGCTTACAAGCCGTTCGGCGACGTGACGGAGAACAGCTGGAGCTTCGAAGCCATCCAGACCGCCCAGCGGCTGGGCATTGTTCAAGGGAGAGCCGACGGGAGCTTCCACGGCGGCGATTCGATTACGCGTGCCGAGTTCGCGACAATGGTTGCAAACGCACTGTATCTCAATACGGCAAGCGGCGCGAGCGCAACTTTTTCCGATACGACGGGACACTGGGCGGAACCGGCCATTCGCGCTTTGGCTGCCGCAGGAGTCATCGAGGGTGTGGGCGACGGGGCTTTCAAGCCGAATCAGCCGATTTCCCGGGCCGAGATTTCGGCCATTCTGGCACGACTCATGGTTTTCGAGGTGTCTGCCGGCAGCGCCTTGTTCACGGATACGGACGGAAGCTGGGCGCGTCAATGGATCGAGCTGCTGGCCGGCGTTGAAGTGGTGAAGGGCGGCAGCGACGGCAGGTTTAATCCGAGCGCCTACGGGACGCGTGAACAGGCGGTTGCTATGATTCTTCGTATGCTGACTGTCTGCCGCAACGTCGACCTTCAATGGGCAGATTAAGGAGGACCCTATGAAACGATTACGCTCGTACTTGAGAACGAAGATCATCTCTAAGCTCGTATCTATCATTCTATCGATAGCGCTGCTAGTCACGATGCTGCCGATGATTGCGTTGGCCGAAGAGGTCGTTGCTGCATCCGATATTGTGATCGGAACAGAAGCGCCAGTGAACGGGGCAAACCTTGAAGATGGAGCAGTAGTGTTCGGCGGTGGTTCGGTTACGGATGTCAAGTGGTCCACGGACGGAACCGTCTATGTCGCTGCGAGCGGTGTTTTCGCGCAAAGCACGGTCTATCGAACCCAATACGTCTTAACGGCCAACTCAAGCTATGTATTCGATCCGGTACCCGGCGTATACGAGAAAAACGGAGCAAAAGACATAACGGGCAATATCTCCAACTTAGGCACGGGAACGTTCACTGCGGTTGTAAGCACGGGGTTTACGCTGAACGATACGCTGAAGATCGTGATCACATGGCCGAATGCGACGATTGAGCCTTCCGATATCTCCATCGGAACGATTGCCCCGGTAACGGGAACGACAATCGCGGACGGTCCGAACACGTTCAACAAAGCCTCGGCCGTGATTACGTGGTCCGACAATGGCACGGTTTTCTCTGCAGCGAGCGGGACGTTCGCAGCCAATACGCACTATTTCACGAAATACGTCATAACTGCCAACGATGGATATGCCTTCGATACCACGAGCCGAATCTATCTGGACGGAGCAAAGTCCTTAGCGGGACGCATTGCTCATCTCGGCACGGGATATTTGGCAGGAGCAAGCGTATCGAGCAATACACGGCCTAATGACACCTTGACCCTCATCGTAGGCTGGGAGTCGACCGATGCAGGCACGGGGCTGATTGTCATCGGGGCCTCGGATATATCAATCGGCACGCTTGCCCCGGTACCGTCCGGAGTCGCCGCGATTGGAACGAACATATTCAACCATGCGACGGTCACCTATGTGGACTGGAGTCAAGAGACTCCCTTTGCCTACTTGGATGAAGGAGATCCCTTCGTCTCCGGAATGACTTACGCAACGGAGTATGTTCTCAAGGCGGCGAACGGCTATACCTTTGATTCGAGGTCGGCTTATTTAAAGGGCGGGGCCAGAGATCTGTCGAGCCGCATTGCGAATCTTGGATCGGGTACGTTCCAGGTGTACGAAAATGAACCAGGCGAGATATCAATTAAGGTCATCTGGCCTCGGACAGGGCTCCTCCTGCCGAACGATATCTCTATCGGCACGCTGGCGCCGGTCGCGGAGGCAGCGGTGGCGGACGGAGTCAATACGTTCAACCATGCAACGGCCGAGGTGAATTGGTCTGCAGACAACGGAGCGACCTACAATCCGGCGAGCGGCACCTATACCTTCGTAACGACTTATAAAACGAAATATGTCATCCCTGCGGAAGCGGGCTATTTCTTTGATTCCGCTGCAGGCGTATACGAAGCGGGCGGAGCGAAGGCGTTGACCAGCGGCATCGCCAATCTCGGATCGGGCACGTATACCGCAGTCGTGTCGGGCGCTTCGAACGACACTTTGACCATCGTCGTTACGTGGCCGCAGACCGCTGCAGCGCCGTTTACGACCCTTGACGCGTCGGGAATGTCGATCGGCACGATTGCTCCGGTAACGGGGGCGAATGTGGCGGACGGCACGAACGCTTTTGCACATACGACGGCAAGCGTGACGTGGTCCGCCGACAATGGCGCGACCTACGCTTCCGCGAGCGGGACGTTCGCGCCCGGCAAGGCTTACAAGACGAAGGTTGTGTTGACCGCAGATGCGGGCTATGCCTTCAATCCGACGGCGGGAGTCTACGAATCGATCTCGATCCCGAACCTGGGCTCAGGCACGGCCACAACCCAGGTAACGACGACTAGCACCTCCAACGACACGTTAACGATTACGGTGACCTGGCCGTCGACGGCGTTGGCAACGATCGCCGCGAACGAGCTCGTAATCAAGACGATCGCACCGATAACCGGCGCAAGTATGGCGGACGGCGCCAATACGTTCCCGCATGCGACCGCCAGCATTGCCTGGTCAAGCGACGGGGGCCTCTCTTATGCGGCGGCAAGCGGAGCCTATGCGCCGAATACGGTTTACAGGACGAAATACGTCCTGACGACGGACGGCGGTTATACGTTCGATACAGCGATGAATGCTTACAATGCCGTTGTCGTCGAGAATCCGGGCGGGGTCGTGCTCAGCGCAGACGTGTCCACGTCGGCCACGGCAAACGATACGTTGACGATTGAGGTCACTTGGCCGGCAACGGGCGCAGCCACAATCGTGCCTGCGGATATCTCGATCGGAACGATTGCGCCGTCGACGGGCGCGACTCAGGCGAACGGGACGAATACGTTCGCTCATGCAGCGGGCGCTGTGACCTGGTCAGGCGACGGGGGCGCCTCCTACGCGGAAGCGGACGGCACGTACGCCGCTGCCAAAGTCTATAAAACGAAATACGTGCTGACGGCTATGGAGGGCTACGCGTTCGACTCGACGGAGAGCGTCTACGAGAAGGACGGGGCGAGAGACCTCTCGGGCCGAATCGTCAATCTTGGCGCAGGCACATTTGCCGCGACGGTATCGACGGCAAGCTTGCCGGACGATACGTTAACGGTCGTGGTAACCTGGCCGACTACGGGATCGGCGATGATCGTCCCCGCGGACATCTCGATCGGCACGGCGGCTCCGGTGACGGGAGCTGTTCAGACGAACGGGAATAATCTTTTCAACCATGCCTCTTCCAGCATGGCCTGGTCAGCCGATAACGGCGTAACGTATCAGCCGGCCGGCGGGACGTTCGCGATCGGGAAGAGCTATAGGAGCAAGTATGTGCTCACTGCTGCGGCAGGCTATCAATTCAACACGACAGCGGGAGCGTACAATGCAATCGACATCGTCAATCTTGGCGCAGGCACGTTCACGGCCCAGGTCACGACGACAAGCGTGTCCAACGATACGCTCACGATCATTGTCACCTGGCCGGCGACGGCGATTACCGATTCGATCAAGATCGACATCGGCAATACGACCGACTTTCGCGCGTATTCGGGCAGTACGCTTATTCCCGAGCAGGGACTCATCGTCTCCGCGGAGAGCGACTACAGCATTACGCTCGTTAACAAATCCATCGATACGATGAGTCCGTCCGCGCCGCTCACCGCCGCGATGGTGAAGAGCATTTCCGTCAGGGACGGTTTGGGCAACGATGTGCCGATGAGCGTGCAGACTGTATCGACCGGCGTCGCGCAAAATCATCCGTGGAGCTTGAAAATCACGATCGATCGTAACGCGACGGCGGCGGCCAGGCTAATTACGATAACGGTGAATACCGATACGGCCAGGAGAATCGATATTCGCAACCTGATCGGATTTACGAATCCGACGATCGAATATTCGAATCCGAGCCTGGGAAGCGCCAACCCATACGAATACGGCAATTATTATTACTTTCTTGCCGGAGATCCGTTAAAGCTGCAGACGACGTCGAGCGGGCTGATTCCGGCCGGCGTGCAAATCGTGGGCAAAAACACGTCCAAGACGTCGCCCGTGACGAATACGCTGTTCGACACGACCAGCTATCGATTCGGCTACGCATTCTCTATGCCGAGCGAGCCGATTTTTCTGTCCGTGACCTCGACGGACGGGAAAGCCGCGCATAATATCGCGGTGCAAGCGACGATTCCCGGCGTTATATCGCCAACGTTGTCCGGCGGCCCGCAATTCGTGCAGGCGACCGTACGAGCCCCGGCGACCGATTATTCCGGCGCGGTTATCACCGTCGATCCGGGAAGCTACAATGCTCGAATGTATAAGGTTGCCGGGGTCGAAGTACGCTCCGACCTGCTGAACGTTGCTTTGCCGGTGACGTCTAACGGCGACGGCACCTACTCGTTCGTCATGCCGTTTACCGACGCGAACGTTACCGTACGGGTGCAGAAAGTCGTGTCGAATCTCATAGAGACAGAGATTACGTCGAATGCGAACGCGGAATTGACAGTTGAACAATCAGAATATTATCCGGGCGATACGATTAAGGCGCAGATCGTGAACAAGGATTCGGCGAAATACGTGTCCAAAGTACAAGTGTACCAGATGTCTGGGGCTGCAGGCTCCTTGGTCAAGCAGATACAGCCGGCCAATCCCTACGACTCCAGAATCGACGTCGGCGTCGCGCCTTATCCGTCTACCGCCCAACTGACGGCCGGAGCGACAATTAAAGTCGTCGCCCAGTTCGCGGACGTCTCGATTCCCGTTACAACGGCAAGCGCCGCGCAATTCTCAAGCTATCCGGTCAGGGCGAGCCTGAACGAACCGATTACGTTCAGCTTCACGCCGCCGAGCGACTCGAGCAAAATCTACCAGCCGGTCGTTCGGTTTCGCGATCGACTGAACAACAAGACCGTATATGCCTGTACGTACGTAAGGTCCGACCCGCAGGATCAGACCAGGAGCATATACACTTGTCCGGCCGTTACGAAGAACAGCATCGATCTGGTCGAATTGCTGTACGATGCGATCGATACGAATTCTCCGGCGGCAGGCGGGACGTCGGGCGCAACGAAGCTCAGGAACATCGCCTCCGTCTCGCCGAACTCCAGATTGGCAGGCCTGTTCAAGACGATCAACGTATACGGAACGAATATGAACGGTCAAGGACAAGTGTTCATCGGCACGTCGCCGAATCCGACGCTGGCGGCTGCCATAACGGATGCAACGGAGAACTCCCTGGTCGTACGGGTGCCCGACGATATGTTGTTGTCCCGCACGACAGACGTTACGTATTACGTGTCCAGCAACGGCGTGCAGCGGTCTGTTACAATACCGGCAGCCGCGAGCTTGAGCCACACCAAGTTCGGTTATATGGCCGTAGTCGCGGACAGCCGGTTCAACCATTCCGTTATTGTCTCGGAGAGCGAAAAGGATTTGACGCAGCAGTTGGGCGATCGCACGCCGGTCATGACGATCAAAGGCAGCTTCACGGCCAGCGCAAGCACGAGAGGCGAATACGTGTTCAACGGTACGACGACTCTTAACGGCGGTCTGGCGGTCTACTTGTCGAAGGAGTGGAGCAAGCTCATTGTGCGCGACGATCTCGACGGCTCGGTCAGCCTGACAATGGAAGACGTCAATATGACCGCGGGCTCGTTCAGCATCATCTCGAACGCTGGCGGCTCGATCAGACTGGATAAGGGCATCGAATATATCTCCGAGTATGCAAAGGACGAGGAAGGGGAACTGGAGGATCCGACCAAGCGGAACATCGAAGTGCTGATCCGCAACCAGAACAAGCTGATCGTTGTGGGGAGCGGCATGCAGGCCGGCATTACAGGGGCCACGCTGCTCGGCGACGCCGTCATCTTCGACGGGAAAATTTATTTCGGCATGGCGCTGCCGGGCAGCGATTCGGTGGGGATCAATCTGAACATCGATCGGCTCCAGTACGGCATGGACAATAAAGGGAATCTTAGCTTCCAGGGGGTTGCGGCGGAAGGCTCCTTCACGCCGGGCACGGAGATCTCGAAGAAGCTGCTCGGCGGGTTCGGAATTAACGGCAGCGCGGAAGGCTCGATCGATACGTTCAACGGCAATTACGCCGTCGCATTCGATGTAGACGCCAAGCTGGCGAACTTGGCGTCGAGCTTGAGCCTGAAGAGGAACGGCGAGACCGGTCTGCTTATTCCCGACTCGATCAAGATCATCGTCGGATTAGAGAACGGAATTCCGGTAACACCCATGACACCGATTGCGTATTTGACAAGAGTCGGCGGCGGCGTCTCGGGCCTGGCGGACACGATCAGCGGCAACTATAAAGGCATCGCGCCGATCTTGATTCTGCTCACCGGAGATTTCGAAGTCGGAAGCCTTATTCCGGGCGCCGGCCTGCTCGAATTCAGCAACGTGGAGCTCGCGATCGGGCCTTCCCAGATTGAACTGTCCGGGAATCCGACCCTGCTGAAGATGTCGATCTTCGACAAATTCCAGGCCGGCATCTACGTGACCCAATCCTCCGTATCGTATCAAATGCAGATTGCAGCCAACATTTTGAAGAACTTCTCGGTCATTCTGGCTGGAGGCAATGCCAACCTGACTTATTACAGAAACAACGGCTTTAATTTGAATGGGCAGCTGCGCGGGAGACTCCAGGTGCCGGAGATCGATGTCGGGCTGTTCTCCATCGGTCCGTATACGTTGCTCAACAGCGACGTCGGGCTCAGCAATACGAATGCCTTCGCGTCGTTCAGGCTGCTTGGTTTCGGGTTTAAGGTGAACTACGCGTTCGGCAGCGGTTCCGTTAGCGTGGGGCGCCGCAGCTTCTCTTCGGCGCAGTCGGGACCGACAGGACAGACCGTGTACGACGAGAATGGCGCGGCGCTCGGACAGATTAACGCTTTCTCCAACGTGCGGCTTGTCGCATCGAGCGGGGGCTCGCCAAGTCTGCTAAGGACGTTCGCGGTTGAGCCGGCGATATCGACGAATGCCGAGGGAACGGAGCATACGGTGTCGCTCCCGGCGGGCTTGACGGAGGATTATGCGGTGCTCGTATCCGCCGATCCAGACGATCTACGCGTCCTGGACCCGAGCGGCAACCCGTACGGCTTGACGTATCCGGGAACGTTGGATGACGGAACGCCTTATTACGACGATCCGAACGCGAACGCGGCGGTCGTGTCCGAGAACACGGTTATGATTCGCCTGGGCGCGGAAGCGGGAGATTGGACGATTGCGTCCGGCCAGCCGTTCGACAGCTCGATTATTGCCATTGCGCCGGTTCCGGAAATTGCGGAAGTCTCCTATGACGCCGGAGCGGATAAGGTAAGCTGGGATTTGTCGGGACTGGATACCTTAACGGAAGACTATCAAGTCGAAGTCCGTCTGTCGACGGACAACGGCGACGATCCGAACGCCAGAAGTGCAGGTGTGCTGGTCCACACGTTCAGTGTCGACGCCGCGGATGTAACGGACAGCGCGGCATCCGGTAGCTATACGTTCACGGAGCAGGATTTGAACTATTTGCAAAGCGGTCAGTATTACGCCAGAGTGACGCTGGTCGGAAAGCCGATGTCCGATTCCTCAAGAGTGATTCCGTATTCGAGCAGGAATGCGAAGCAGGCGATGAATGTCGTCAATCCGCTCGAGCCGGGCTTAATTAGCGGCGTAGCCGTATCTGCGGGCGGCAACGGCACGATTCATGCTTCGTGGAGCGCAGTCTCGGACGCGGACGGGTATCTTGTTCGGTTGTACGATGCCGACGGCAATGCCGTCATATCGCCTTTGACGTACACTGACGAGATTGGCAGTGACGGCAAGCCGACCGGCAACCGAGTCGCGCATGCCGGCAGACCCATCGAGTACCGAGTGGCGGCTAGCGACGAGGCGAACGGACAAATCAGCCTCCGCTTCGGCGGGATAGATTCGGGCGCCGGCTACAGACTTGCCGTCACGCCGTTCGCCTACGCGGACGACGCGGAGATGAACTCGTCGTATATTTACGGCCCGACAACGGTGACGGACGTCGTCGACGTTCCGCTAGTCAAGCTCCCTGTCATTCACGTTAAACCTAGCGCGGGCGTCATCGCGAACGATTCGCTGTTAGGCAAGGTGCTTACGGTAGGCGGCGATTTTACACTGGATGCCGCGACCACCTATGTGAGCGCGGAGGACGGACAGACGCGAGATTTGAATGTCAAGTTCACCCTATGGCAAAGCGACGGAACGCTAGACGAAAACACCAATCTGCCGAATTTCGTACAAGTCTATGCCAGCGGCGATTATGAGAATCGGGCTTCCGTACCGATTACCGTAGGCGAAGACGCAGGATCGACCTTGCTGCGAATCGCCGCCGAGAACGATCAAGGCGACGTATCCGAGTACGGATTGGCCGTTCACTACAACAGTCTCCCGCCTGCTTTGTTCGTCGAGACGGGAACGGACGGGAAGATCGCCGCCGATTCGGCCGGGTCTTACCGAATTGCAGGCAGCACGGTTCCCTACGCGAGCGTGATGGACGACCGAGGGAATCGCACCACGGCGGACAGTGAGGGTCAATTTAGCTTAAGCGGCACGCTCAGTACCGGTACGCAAGCTTACACCACCGTCACGGCTATCGATTCCGTGGGGAACGTTGCACAGGACGATGTCTCAATCGTTAAAAGCAGCCAACCGGCTAACCCGGGAACAGACACGGGCACGAATACGGGGTCCGGTGGCGCTCCTGTGACGGAAGACGGCCAAACCGAAGATCCGACGGACAACGGATTGCCGACGAAGAGGACGTTTAAGGACGTGCATATCGAAGCGGCCTGGGCCGAAGAGGCGATCGAAAGAGCCTACAGGCTGGGCATCGTATCCGGTCGAACGGCGGATCTGTTCGCTCCGAACAGCCCTACGAGAAGAGACGAAGCGATCGCGATGCTGGTCAGAGCCCGGAAGCTGGCGATCGGCACGCAAGCCGATCTGGACGCTGCTGCGGCGCACTTCGCCGATTGGCACGAGCTGGCTCAATGGAGCCGACCTTACCTTGCAGCTGCGTATGCGAACGGATTGGTGACGGGCAAGGCGCGCCAAGGCAAGTTTTACGTCAACGGAGCTTCGCTCGTCACGCGGGCGGAAATGACGGTACTGTTCCAGAACGCTTACCGACTGACGGCGGACGTCAGCAACCGCAAGACGTTCGGGGACGCGATTCCGTCCTGGGCCGCGAATAGCGTGGATATTCTATCTTCCAACGGCGTGATCAACGGATATCCGAATTCGAAGTTCCTGCCCGCGTCTAACGCAACGCGCGCGGAAATCGTGGTCATGTTAATGCGCCTGATCGATCGGCAGGAGCAAGACGCGCCGGCCCAAGGCGAATAAACGAGCGGCAAGGTCGATGCAAGGCCCGTACTTCCGGAAGGAAGATACGGGCCTTGTACGATTAAAGGGCAGAATTTACAACAAAGCGATTAATAGTGTATGCTGCTACCGCTTGGTGGAACCAGTTCCACCAGTCAGTCTTGCCCAGCGCAAGACACGTCACTGACACATCTTCATTTTGATCATCTGGATAAGAAGGCCCTGTCCATACTGAATAAATAAATGTCTGTCTTTTGTCAACCCGAGGATCAGACCTTCTTACAGACAGCCGGATTTATCCATGTACATTAGGATATGGAATGGATTCATGAAACCGATCCCTTCTCTTCATCATTGCCACCTGGGATTACAGCAAGATTGGGAAAGTGCGACCAAGAGCCTTATGATATCTTTTGTTCATCCGATCCTAATGGAATAGCGCTATTCCTCATCGGAATTCGATGGGCAGTTTTTTGATCGGGGCGAAGATATGATAGGTTGAATCAAGGCTGTGAACATCGTCGAAACGTTGGATCAGCTCGATGTGTGAATCTTCCGTTTCCTGGTCTTGGAATCGGATACCTGCTGCAGGGGCTTCACCGCTGGACATCGATACTGGGACCTAACTTTATGCTTGGAGTCAATACGATCTTGTATAGTTATCTGCTTTTTCGGACGAGGCTGGTGCCAAGACCGTTAGCCCTGTTCGGAATGGTGACGGCGGTGCTCGTGTTCACGGCGGGGCTGCTGGAGATGTTCGGCGCCATCGAGCCTTACTCGGCAGCGAAAGGGTTCTTGGCTCTGCCCGTGGGCGTATATGAGATGAGCTTGGCCGCCTGGCTAATTGTGAAGGGATTTAGCAAACGTGACGCAGCGAGCATGCGGAAAGATGACAAAGAGAGAATTTGGAATCATTCCGTCATCGGTAATAAACACAAACATCTGCAGAAAAAACTAGGCGAACGCTCCCCGGTAGAGTACCGAAACGCGATCGCCTCATAACCTTCCGCGGTATTCGCCTATTCATGCTCCAACATTTCCTTCAGAGAGGCATCCAGCGCCAGTAACCGGATCAGAATCGTCGCCGTCTCTGCGCGGGTCGTCAGACCTTTAGGCTTAAAGGTTTGGTCCGCATAGCCGGTTACAATTCTTGCCCTCTGCGCGGCTTCAATTGATTTCGTCGCATAGTTCCATGTAAAATCGATAAAATCCACGCTGTCTGATTGTGGAAGAACTTCTACGTTTAACAGCCTGACAATCATGACAACCATGTCTTCCCTTGTAATCGCCTCATCCGGCTTGAAGCTGCCGTCTCCACCGCCTGTCACAATTCCATAATGCGCTAACGCTTCGATCGCATCCTTGGCCCAGTGCCGCTGTACATCAGAAAACTTGGCCTCGCCAGCATGCTTAACGTCAATGATCAGCAATCTTGCCAGCATGGCTGCAAACTCCGCTCTTGTAATCACTTGATTCGGTTTAAAGCTTCTATCGGGGTACCCTTGTATCGCATCAAGCTTGACTAGCTTATTGATTGAAGCAATCGCCCAGTTGTTCGAAATATCCGTAAACGATTGAACAGAGGCTGCCGATTGAAGCTTTTCTTTAATCTCGTAAGTCAACTTCTCCAGATCGATTATATCTGATTTGAAAATTCCCGGCTTGGATGCCTCCGGCGTTGGTGTCGGCGTCGGTGTTGGCCTCGGCGCTGGCGTTGGTGTCGGCGTTGGTGTTAGCGTCGACCTCGGCATTATCGCATTCGAAGGCGCCGATTCCGTGCCGCTGCCTCCAGCATTGATCGCTTTCACGGTGAATGTGTAAGCGATCCCGTTGGTTAAGCCCCGGAATGTGAAGGGGCTTGTCGTTGCGGCAGCGGTCAATCCGCCAGGATTGGCGATCACCTCGTACCCGGTAAGGGGACTGCCACCGTCAAACGCCGGGGCATTGAAGGTAACCGTCGCTTGGCTATCGCCCCCCACCGCCAGAACATTAGTAGGCTCATCCGGCAACGTGAATGGAGTCGCGCTTATGAGATTGGAGAAAGGACTTGTTCCTTGATGGTTTTCTCCTTGAATCGTGAAGTAATAGGTTGTCCCATTTGTCAGTCCTGTTGCTGTATAGTCATATACAGCACCGACCACCGTCGCAACCTTGGTTCCGCTTACAGAAGGCGCCGAGCTTTGATAGATATGATAGTTTACAGCACCCGCTGCGGGTCTCCATGTTAGACTCGCTTGCCCATCGCCAGGAACCGCTGGTTGCAGCAGCGGCGCCCCGGGCACAGGTGTTGAATCGCTAATTTGAATGGTTACCGACAGTGAGGATAAGGAACCAAAATCGAATGTAAGCACGGTCTGCCCGATAGGCAATGTCGTCAAATAGCTCGAGTACACAATTACCGTGCTGCCTGTAAGCTCGTAATCCAATCCTTTGATTAAGGACACGGTGTCATTCCGAACATCCGACAACATATAACCGTTCGAACTCAGCGTGAACTCTATATCTCGATTTTGCGCACTATCCGCATTTTTATCATAAAACCCAATCGGAGGTGTAATCGCTGGCTCTGCTTTCCATTGAATTCGTTGGTTGCCTGTATCTACAACATTAACTTTGCCGCTTGGATCAATGGCTATATCTGTCGGATTGTTAAACTGACCATCTCCGTTACCTGATCTGCCCCACTGGTCAACATAAGCTCCGTCAACGTTGAAGCTCTGAATCCGGTCATTATTGCTATCAGTTACGTAGACTTGACCCTGACTGTCGATTGCAATGCCTTGAGGATGATCCAATTGACCGTTATTATGGCCAAGGGTACCCCATTGACCAAGAAAGCTGCCATCTCCATCGAATTTCTGAATGCGATGATTGCCGCTATCCGTGACATAGAGATGATCGTTGCTATCGATCGCTACTCCGGATGGAGACTCGAACTGGCCATTACCTCCGCCTTGACTTCCCCATTGACTTACATAGTTTCCGGCGGCATCGAATTTTTGAATACGGTGGTTGCCGCTATCTACCACATAGATATCTCCATTCGTATTAACCGCTATGCCTTTAGGGGCAACGAACAGGCCATCTCCGGAGCCCTGTCCTCCCCATTGACCAATATAGGTTCCATCCGCATTAAATTTCTGAATGCGATGGTTGCCGGTATCCGTTACGTAGACATGGCCTGCGCTGTCAATCGCTGCACGGGTTGGGTGATCAAACTGACCATTCCCATTTCCTCTGCTGCCCCAGCCGCCGAGAAAAGCTCCGCTAGAATCGAATTTTTGGATTCGATGGCTTCCCCCCTCGATAACATAGACACTACCATTGCTATCGAACGCAATTCCACTAGGATCGTTAAACCGGACAATCCCGCTGGTACTGTTCTGGACGGCGAGGGACTGTCCATTCAAATCAAATCTTTGCAATCGGTTGTTCAAAGCTTCTGTTACATAGATGTTGCCGTTGGGATCTACTGTTACACTATTGGGGAAATTTAATTGTCCGATGCCGGTGCCATAGCTTCCCCATTGGTCTATATAGACGCCATTCGAATCAAACTTCTGAATTCGATTATTTTGGGCATCCGCTACATAAACATGGCCGCTACTGTCCGATTCGATTGAAAAGGGATATCTAAACTGCCCATTACCGGTGCCCATGCTTCCCCATTGCGTAATATAGGTGCCGTCCGAAG
Organism: Cohnella boryungensis; assembly: GCF_042651945.1. NCBI lineage: Bacteria > Bacillati > Bacillota > Bacilli > Caryophanales > Paenibacillaceae > Cohnella > Cohnella boryungensis. The sequence goes on from NZ_JBHSED010000014.1 coordinate 13,865, forward strand.
CGAATTTTTGTACTCGATGGTTTTCACTCTCTGCTGTATATACATTACCGGTCTGGTCGATCGCAATGCCGTAAATCAAATTGAACTGCCCATTACCGGTGCCATAGCTTCCCCATTTGGCGAGAAAGTTCCCATTGGGATCCAATATTTGAATCCGATAGTTATCCCTATCCGCTACATAAATATTGCCGTTGTAGTCAATCGCTAAATTAACCGGAGCGCGGAACTGTCCATTACCGGTGCCATACGCTCCCCACTCGGCAAGATAAATTCCATTCGAATCAAATTTTTGAATCCGGTTATTGCCGCGATCCGCTACGTAAACATTGCCATTGCTATCCATGGCGATCCCGCTAGGAAAATTAAACATGCCTTCTCCACTGCCGTAGCCCCCCCAATCGTTAAGGTACATTCCATTACGATCTACCTTAACAATTCGATTGTTTATTGAATCTGCAATGTATACATTTCCTCCGTTGTCTATCGTTGAATCGACTGGACGATCAAAAGTGTAGTGTTTATTAGGAAGCCATGGCATAAAATCGCTTTCTCCATTTGCGGAAACAGCCGGGACTGCGTTCAGCAGCAGCGACATGACGAGTATGAAATGAAACAAAATTCTCCTGTGACGAATCCTGTCTATCATCATCGTTCTAATATCATCCTTTCTATTCTAATCCGTTGAACGAAATAGCATTTTCTGAGCTCAACTGCAATATCCCGTCGCCTATGGACGGAACTTCGCCTCTATCTGAGCATCTAAAGAGAATTTCGCCATAACCATAATAAAGCAAACTGAAGCAAACTTGTCTCACGAATTTACGTGGATGAGCTTTCCTACTGCAGAAATGATAGAACATTTTTCCTTAGCCACATAGTGAGGTTTGTCATCAATTATGTCATATTACAAATTGTATTATCTGGGAATTGAATTTCTGTGATGGGATGATTTCTAGGCGCTGTCACACCGCGGCAAGCACGCGTTGCATTTCGCCGTTAAGCTGAGCCTTATCACAAGTGACGGCGAAAAAAGCTTGGAGATTAATGGATCGAATTGTACCCTTTGAACATAACAAAAACCCCTAAACCCAAAGGTTTAGAGGCTCTTAAATCCACACGCCCCACATTCCAAAATATTTCCCCATATAATAAGTGGGGGGTGGAAAGATATTCTTAACACACCGAAGCTATTACTATTTCTTATTACAAGTTTTATTTTTTATTTGCTTTCAACTGGGCTATGGGTGAAAGCTCTGTCAGGAACAACTTATCATCATTCACCCCGGCACTCCAATTTTCTAACCGATTTTAAGTTGTACAGAATAATTGAAGTTACGCATAACAGCATTCCTGCGATGATAATGAGAAATCCCGCCCCTCTGCCGCTTCCCGTCCCGATAATCTTTCCTACATTGTTCACAAGCAGTCCCCCGTCCACGAATAATGGAGTGAACACGTAATCCGCCAGCACACCGGAAAGCGTGTAGGCCGCAACAAATCCAAGCTGGGAAATAACCCCGATCAGTGCCCATGCCCTGCCCTGGACGGAATTATCTATGTTGGTACGGACAAGAAAATCCAGACTTACGTTTGCAAATGGCATCATGGCAAAAAACAGAAATCCTGAAATACCGATCAAGATCATATTTTCACGAAATCCGAATCCCGCCATAAACACCCCCACGCCAAACAACGATATCGCGAGCATGTTCACATACCCTTTTTTGATTGGAATAAATCCTATGATTGCACTGGATACAAGCATTCCCGTAGCGATTACGGTAATCATCGTTCCTACCGCAGCACTGTCCGTAAATGCAAGCAGCATCGGCATGGAAAGTGTTTCAATAATTCCGAGGAAAAAGGTCAGCACCGATGTCATGATCACAAGAACAAGAACGCCCTTATTATGCGAGACGGCACTCCAGCCGTCTTTGAATTCATGGATGAAAGATGTCGTTTGTTCGTAAGCCTTGGAAGCAAGTCCGCTGCGTACGGCAAAAGTAGTCGCAACGGTGACAAAAGCGGTGCAAATATCGATGATAAGCAGCAGCTTGATATCTGAAACAGTGAGCAATAATCCCGCAATAACAGGAGAAATCAGAAATTTGGCCGAGCCCGCCACTTGGACTAGGCCGCTGGCCTTCGTATACTGCTCCTTGGAGAGCAAGTCCGTAACCGTAGCTTTATACGCGGGGTCGAGCAGCGATGAGAAGATCGAGCTTATGGTAACACCTACGCAAATCTGCCATAGCTGGGCTTCCCCCTGAAGCATGCTAAAGAGGATGAACAGGATTCCTATCGCGGAAAGACTGTCGCCTAACACCATTAACAATCTGCGGTCATAGCGGTCAGCGAGCACTCCTGCGAAGGAGCTGAGAAGAAGCGACGGCATAAACGAAAGCAAGGTTACAAGCGCCATGGCCGATGCCTTTCCCGTCTGCTGGAAAACATAAATCCCAAGCCCGAATGACGTGAGCCCGCCTCCAATTGAGGAAACAAATTGTCCTGTCCATAGCAGAAGAAATTTACGGAAGGATTGTTCCATATTAATCACCACTTTGCCCTTTCCCTTTACCGAGCATCTGCTGCATAGCCTCCATCAGACTGCCGCTATCTGCCCCGAGCAGCCTTTCAATGTTGCAAATAAAAGCCGGCATTCGCGAAGCACGCTCCTCGTCCGTCATTACCACCCTGTCATCATCAAAGACGGCAGTCGCATAGATCACGACCATTTCCATGCATTCGTACGGGAACGGTGTGTTGAACAGCCCTTCTTCCATACCCTCGCGGATGATTCCGGTCAGTATGGGCGGAACGCCTTGGATGACGACTTTTTGTATCTTCTGATGCATAAGCGCATTCTGCGGTTTGTGAATATGCTCCATCATGTCCTTGCTGCTTCCGCCGCTTATGTTCAATGCCTTAACGACGCGGATCAAGCGCTCGACCAGCGGGATGCTTGTGTCTGCAGCCATTTCCTGGGCCTTGCCTAGAAGACAAACATTATATCGCTCAATTAACGCATCCATAATATCTTCCTTCGACTTGAAGTGGTGATACAAGGTGCCCCGGGCAATCCCGACCTTTGCAAGAATATCGTTGGTACTTGTACCGTCAAACCCCTTCTGACCGAAAAGCTCATCCGCCGCGTCCAGGATTTCGTTCCTGCGTTCCTCCGCTTCTTTTACAGTCCTCACGATTAAGCCTCCTTCTTCACCGACCGACTGTCTGTCGGTTATATAATAACATGTTTTTCTAACCTGTCAAGACAGGTCCGTCAGCCCGATAAAAAATTGAAACGATACGATAGTGAATGGTTAAATAGAACCTAGGCGAGTGTACAAATAGTGTGTATGATACCGTGAACCGGGAGGCTGAATGAATGGAAACTGTGATTCGGGAGTTCATGAATTAAAATCCAAGAATAGCTAACAGGAAACGCTGGTTGAGTCACCACAATTGGGCCCCCGATACTTCGATGACCTTTCGTATATGTTATAAAGGCTTGATCTTAGCTCCCGGGTCAGGTATAAAGATTGGGAATATGTGCCGGGTATGTCCTTTGAAGATGGGGGTAATCATTGTCCCGGCTCCGCTGTTGCACGTGAGGGAAAGGAAGAGGATGGTTGTGAACAAAACCGATCGGATGTTAGCCATCGTCATCGAGTTACAGCGTAAAGGCGTGCTGCGTGCCGAGGATTTGGCTGCCCGGTTCGAGACGAGTGTCCGCACGATTTATCGTGACATGCAAGCGCTTAGCGAGGCGGGTGTTCCTGTGGCGGGCGCGCCAGGTGTAGGTTACTCCCTGATGGAGGGCTACTTCCTCCCTCCGGTCAGCTTCACGGCGGAGGAAGCGGTGTCGCTGCTGATCGGGGCGGATTTCGTCGAATTGAGGCTAGACGCTGAATATGGCGCGAAGGCCCGCAGCTCGCAGGAGAAGATCGAGGCGATTTTACCGGAGAACGTGCGCGAGGAGACAGCTCGGGCGCGGTCGGTGATCCGGCTTCTGAACGAAAGGGCGGCGAGAACGCGCGGGCAGGAAAAAGAAACGTTCGAGCAGCTACGCCGAGCGATTCTACAGAAGCGCAGGATTCATTTTCGCTATTCCAAAAACATGCCGGAACCGGACGGTAATCGTCACAGCGAGCGCACGGCTGATCCTTACGGGCTCGTTTTTTCTCAGGGGGCGTGGGTGCTTGTCGCGTTCTGCGGACTGAGGCGCGACCTTCGGCACTTTCGGTTATCCCGCATGAATGAGCTCGTCATACTGAAAGAATCGTTTGACGTCCTTCCTGGGTTTCGTCTTCAGGATCACCGGTCTGCGGACGATCGGAATGTGATCGTGCGAATGCTGGTCGATCCGGCGGTCGCGGACCGGATTCAGGAAGCGGACAACTTCTATATGGAATCGTTCGAACGAGGGAAGGAAGGCTGGCTGGCAACGTTCCGCGTCCGGCGGATCGAGGAGCTGCTTGGATGGGCGCTTGGTTGGGGCGCAGCGGTGCGGGTGCTGGAGCCGGAATCGCTGCGGGAACGAATGCGTGAGGAAATTGAAAAGATGCTTGAACACTACTGACAGACCGGTGTCAGTAGCCTTGTTGTATGCTGAAGCCAGCCTAAGCAAGAAGGAGTTGGATTCGGTAATGGATACGAAGGAAACGTTGCATAAGTTCAAGGAGTTGGTCAGTGGCTATATTCGGGAATTGGAGGGCTTCAGCCTTGAGCAGCTTTTGTGGAAGCCCGCAGAAGACGAATGGTCGCTTGGTCAGATGCATGTGCATTTGATCCATTCCGCACAGTTCATGCATTTGCGGAATGTCGCGCTGTGTCTCGCGCCGAACGGCAATCCGACGGTTTCTTCGACAGGAAAGACTAAGCAGGGGGAGGAAGTGTTCAGGGCGGGAAGCTTTCCGCCCGATCGCATCCAGGTTCCTCCATCGCCTCAATACACACCGCCGCAACCGGAAAGTAAGGAACAACTCGTGGATGGGCTGCGCGATACGGTTCGTCGGATGACCGAGATCGAACCGGCGATGGCGGCGTTTGATCCGGCTTCCCAAGCAATATCGGACCCAGGAAAGGATACGGCTTTCGAGCCTGTGCGAAATACGGTTGGCCATCCGCGACTTGGCGGGTTGAATGCGCTCGAATGGTTCCAACTGATCGAAATGCACTATCGCCATCATTTGCGGCAGAGGAAGCGTCTGGATGACGCCTGGAGGGCGGTGCATGTGTGAGGTCAGGCAAGGTGCTGGAAAGAATCGAAATGCCGACGCTTTTCTAAACGACATAGAGAGGGAGCGGGTGAGTCCGTCTACTCCTGGCCAAAGCTGAGCCTGCCGGGTGAATGTTCATTCCCGAGCGACGGGGATGGCGATCCGGAAAGTGGAAAGCCGCGCTATTGGATCGGCGTCGTCTCGGCGTTGCACGTGCAGCTAGGGGTTCGGGGCGGCTTCGCCCAGATGTGTCACGGCAAATCTGCGCCGCTGCGCAGGATGCAGCCGGGGGATTGGCTTGTGTACTATTCTCCTCGCACAGAGATGGGAGGCGGGGAGCCGATGCAAGCATTCACGGCTGTCGGCAGAGTGGCAGACGATTGTGTATACGAGTATGCGATGTCCGCGACGTTTGTACCCTTCCGCCGGAACATCGAGTACGTTCCCTGCCGGGAAGCGAGGATCGTGGACTTGCTTGACAGGCTTTGCATCACCCGCGGCAAGCGGAATTGGGGGTACCCGTTCCGTACCGGCCACTTCGAGATCGGCCGTGAAGATTTCTTGACCATCGCGGAAGCGATGCATGCGGACTTCGGATGACAACGGAGCCGGTTCCCACGAACAACCCGTGATTGTGGGCAGAAGCTACTTCAATATCTGGAACGAAACGATTGTTCCTTCGTTAAGTCTGCTCTTAATATGCAGCCCTTGTCCGTAAAGCTGCTTCAGTCGCTGGTCGGTATTAATCAGCCCGATCCCTTGCCGACCCGGATCGGACCTGCGTTCAAGAATGCGCTGCACGGTCGTTTTGTCCATTCCAACGCCATCGTCTTCTACATGCACCTCCGCGCTGTGCTCGTACTCGGCAATACGGATGATGATTTTCCCTCCGCGCTGCCGTCTCAAAATCCCGTGCCGCGCCGCGTTCTCGACCAGCGGCTGAATGGACAGAGGCGGGATGAGCATCTCCAAGGATGCTTTTACGTCCAACTGCACCTGAAGGCGTTCCTCAAACCGTTCCTTCTCAATCGACAAATAGGCTTGGACCAGCTCCAACTCGCTCCTCAAGGACACGAGTTTGTCCGAGTTCTTGAAGTCGAAGCTGGCGTGCAAATATAAGCTGAATGCATCCGCAAGCTTGCGCATACGATCCGTATCGATCTCGCTGAGCGCGACGATGGAGTTCAGTGTGTTGAAGAAAAAATGCGGCTTGATTTGCGCTTGCAGCCACGCTGCCTCAATGTACATTCGATCGCGGACAGCAATCGTCAGATCGGTAAGTGCTCGAATTCTCGATTTTAGCTCCAGCGTGTTCGTTGGCTTAATAATGTAGTCGTTGGCCCCCGCGAGGAAGCCGGAATGAATATCCTCCGGCTGACTGCGCGCTGTAAGTAATAGCACGGGGAGCTCAGCTAGGGAATAGCGCTGCCGGACTCGCCGGGTCAGCTCGTAACCGGACATACCGGGCATCATGACATCGATGATCATAATGTCCCATTTGACAGTATCCAACAGTGCAATAGCTTCGTTTCCGTTTATAGCTGTGCCGATAATATATGGCTCGGAGTCCAGTATATGGGTCAACACACGTAAGTTGACCGGATCGTCGTCCACTACGAGTATGCGAATTTTGTCGATGGCCGGAGACGGCGGCTCGTTGAATACCGGCAATTCGGTAATATCGGCCATCTCGGTGGCTGCGATCTCTTCATTCGCGGACAAGTACGCGAAATCTAGCGAAGGACCGTCAAGCTTCGACGCGTCCGTCGTCATCGCGAGCGGCAGCGTGAAGATAAAGGTCGATCCGCGATTCGGCTCGGATTCAGCATGAATCTTCCCGCCTTGCAGCTCGACGAGTTGCTTGCAGATGCTCAACCCGAGCCCGATGCCGCCACCCAGGGAAGTCACGCTCGAATTGGCTTGCTCGTACGGGTGGAAGATCCTTTGCAGCATCGTTTCGTCCATCCCGATCCCGGTATCGGAAATGGCGATGCGGGCGTATCCTTCGTGAATGGCGGCATCGATTCCGATACGGCCCTCCGTCGTAAATTTGACCGCGTTGTGCAGCAGGTTAAACAAAATTTGCGACAGTCTGTTCTCGTCCGCCAGCACCGGGGGGAACGAGTCCGGAATATCGCTCTCGAACCTAATCGGTTTGCCTTCCAACATGAACCTCAGCATGTCGATCACGCCGGAAGCCACCGCCTGTATGCGGACAGAAGCCGGCTGAATGTGAATGGAGTTTTCTTTAAGACGACCGATATCAAGCAAATCATTCAGCAGAAATGACATACGGCGACCGACGGATATGAGTAAAAGCAAGCTTTCCTTATGCTTACTTTCCTTCCGGGCGATTTCGTCGTTGAGCACCGCCTGAGCGATATTGAGCATACCGTGAAGCGGGTTGCGAAGCTCGTGGGACGTATGGGCAAGAAAATCGTCCTTACGCTTGTCGGCTTTCTGCAACTTCTCGGTGAGGAACCTTAACGCTGTCGTGGAGTTGATATGGCGTTTGAACCAATATGCAGCTATAGCCAGTACGGTAAATATTAAATCAAACGGATAATAGCCGATATTGGGAAAGAAATAGGTGTTAACGATGCCCCATATTGAGTTGATGGCAATCGTTATTCCTCCGATCAGCAGGAACATCGCATCCCGATTGCCTTGTTTGGCTGAGCGAAACGCCAAGGTTGGAACGGCAACAACCGTGAACAGGTATAAAGGAATGTTGAAATATCCTAATTTGAACAGCGGTTGCAAAGGTAGAAACAAGACAATGCCGACATAAAGCAAGCAGATGTAATCGAACCAGCGGTAACGGCCGGATGATGTGCGTTTCACCGTAAGCAGCATTGCATTTTTGAACAAAAAATAGATGATGCCAAGATAGGATAGATGGAATAGCCGGATCATCCAGTTATAGTTTATCGGCAACCAGATTTGTAGCAGCCGCTCATCATCGATAAGAATCGAGATAATGGTGCTGACGATCAACATAAAGAAGCTCAATAGTCCCGGAATCCGACCGCCAATGAACAGGAGCAGGCAAGCATAGAAGGCGTGTATCAACAAGACGGCGCAAACAAGCAACTGCATGCTGCGGGAGTACCATACGTTCTTCTCAATCGCTTGCCCGGTGCCGATCAGGATGGGAGAAGTGATGCCTCCTTTGGAATAGTCATAATAATTGGCAACTTGGATGACAACTTCAATGATTTCTCCGTCGGGATAAAAATAGGCGTAATAAGGCACTTTGCGCGCTGTGGAAGAATCGATGTCCTTACCCGGAACTCCGGAATGAGCCAGCAATTGTCCATTAATATATAGCTCGGAAGCGGTTGGAATGGGCGGCACCCGAATGCCGAGCAGTTGCTTCTCGTTTGCATGAATATGGATGAGAAGCCGGTATGAGCCGTAGCCAATCGGCGAATGTCCTGCCGGATTTAATGCCTGCCCCCAGTTGCTTGGCACTTGAATAGTAGTAGGTTTTGGCGGTGATGGAAGCTTTCTGTAATCATTCATATAGAATGCATTCGTGTAAAACTCCCACTCTCCATTCAAAGGAATCGCCTGGTTCGAAGAATAGTCCCAGGTGGTGAGATCGATGGTACCCTGAATGGTATTGGGATGGGGCGGAGGAGAGTTCCATGCGACCCAGACGAGACGGATACTAGTTAAAATCAGCAGGTATATGCCAAGAATAAGTAAGATTCGCTTTGTTTTCATAACTATCCATATTCGAAAATTGATGAACATTCCCTTTGTAAGGGAAGTTCGACGAGCAGGGTCATCTCGGTTTTCGGCTTTTGCGGAACGCCCGTATAGCGAGATAGATCAAAAATCCAAAAGGACCGAACATGAGGATCAGGAACAACAGAACCGATTGTATCGGCAGCGGCACATAACGATGTGCCATATTGTCCCGGTATAAGTAATGGCCGATCACCTGATCGAAGCAGAGTACATGCAGCCACACGAGAAGGGCGAAGTCGGGATCGGATAATAGTCGGACGACCCCTTCGGACGAACCGAAATCGTTAACGAATCCTAGGCCGCCCTCCGCTATGACGGTTATGATGCCGACGGCATACAACAGGGCAAGGTATAGGTGGAAGACTCCCGTATTGGCCAGGAACCGGGTGAAGCGCCACTTAGGCAGCAGGATCAGAAGCAGCCAGCCCAGCATCGCAATTCCAGCAATCGAAAATAAGGCTTCAATCATCGTGAAAGTCCTCTATCTTTCAAAAGATTAAAGAGCGGTGCGCCACCCGTCGATTTAAGCAGCCTGCGAACGGAGAGCGCGGCGAAAGCAAGCCATACGAGCAGCATGACGCCGGTTAGAGCCGGGAGCGCAGTCAGTTCGAACATCGTTTGACCGAGAGCGGTTTGGATGAAGATGAGAAGGATCGATATCGTCCAAGCGAGGCTGCCTGCGTGTATCCACCTTCGGGCAATCTTCCCGTCTGAACTTGCCCGCTCAAGCAGCCAACCGAGCAGCGGAAGTGTTTGCAGCGCATGGAAGCCTAGCCCGTGAAGGACGATTAGATTGCCGGCGTCTCCTGTATAGCGGCTCATCCCCGCAATCATCCATAATCCTCCGGCGAAGGCGACCATCGTTGACACGAACGCATAGCGGATGCCCAGCACAAGCAGCGGACGGGCTACAGGTCGATCTTTTCGGAAAAACGGGATCGCAAGCAATACGGTGAAGACGATGATCACAAGCGATTCCAGACCGAATAAATAGCCGAAAATCGAATCGGCGATCGTGCCGACTTTTGTGTACCGGGGATTGATGCCGCGAAAATGCTGGATCGTCTCTACTGCGTATGAGTAAAGACCTCCTATCATAAATACCCATCGGAACAATGCCCGTTTGCGAGAATCGCAGACGGATAACGGTAAGATCGCGGCAATGGACAGGATAAATACCCCTAATGCGGCATTAAACGAAAACGCGCTTTCCAGGTTCCCTTCCGGCAGTACGGCGGCTCCATTTAATCCGATATAGAGAGCAGTGATTGCGGCTAGCGCAAAGCCTAGTAGACCTGTCATGATGAGCAAGCGCTCGCCTGCGAACAGCCTCCCGTTCAGTTCCTTGGCGGCATTACGGTTATTTTCAAATATGAAGTTCATTGCATTCTCCCCTATTTCGTTCGGATGAGAACACAATAAACCCTATTGTAACTATAGAGTCAATCGTTTAATGACGGGAACTTGCAGCTCGACGATAAATTCCTCAGGCTTAGTCATCTGGGTCATATCCACCAAGTATAGCTCTATTGCCGGACCACTCTCTTCATACCCGTTGGTCCTCATCCACTCGCGCGTTTTACCGTAGATTCGTTTGCAGGATTCTCCATTAGGTAAACCGCCGTAGAGTGCCGTAATGTATTCTCCTCCTTCGATGTTCCGAGTGAAGGCTGCCATACTCTCTCCGCGTTCGACGGGAATACACACTTCAATATCGGAAGCTTCATCGTTGTCGAAGGTCATAATATTCTCATGGTATACAGACATGATATAACCATTAGGAATTAGGCCGTTGACGGCCACCTTCTGAAAAAGCTCGGAAAATCGGGCGGTCGAAGGTTCCATGCCGCGAGCATGGCGACCGCGATCAAACGCAACATAACGGTCGGGATATCGCTTCAACTCCACAAGAACGTCAAGCTCCTTAAACTCATCGCTGAGCGATTGAAGATAGTTCACTTGCTCCATTCTTTGTTCGATAGCCGCCGTGATCTGCTCTAGCCTGCGAACCTCCTGCAAAGTTTCCGCATGCTTGGCTTCCATCATCTCCATCATGCTGTTTAGCTTATTGCTTTTTAACGTGTGAGCGATTTCCTCAAGCGTGAAATTTAACGATTTCAACCCTTGTACGACTTTGACATGCAAGAGATCGAGATTAGAATAATACCGGTAGCCGGTAAACTTATCCGTTTCGCTCGGATTGACTAATCCGAGCTTATCGTAGAAGCGAAGTGTCTGAATGCTTAAATTGCATATTTTCGACGCTTGGCCAATGGAATACAGTTGATCCTTTCGCACGAATCGCTGCTCCCTTCACTGGCGACCCTATTTGGCTGCGCTCTTATTTTATTCTAGATAGCGAGAACTAATTGTCCGGAATCACAAAGGATACAGTTGTTCCTTTGCCGGGATTACTAAGGATTGACAGACCCTGACCATACAACTGAATCAATCGTCGATTCGTATTTGATATTCCAATCCCCCCGGTTGCCTTCCGAATTGGATTTAACAGCTGCATAACCTGCTGCTGTTCCATACCCCTACCGTTATCCTCCACTTCAATGAGCGTGAAGCCGTCTTGGCGGGCTATCCGAAGATGAACAGTACCGCCTAGACTACGACTCAGAAGGCCATGTCTAACAGCATTCTCTACCAGCGGCTGAATGGAGAGTGGAGGCAGATGCAGATTGATATCCGGTTCTACCTCCCATACGACGGACAGCCTGTCCTCGAACCGTTCTTTCTCAATGTATAGGTAGGATTGGACAAGCTCCAACTCATGGGGAAGACTAACTAGCTTCCCGCTATTGAGGTAGTCAAAACTAATTCTTAAATAGGATGTAAATGCCTGACCAAGATTTCGCATTCTTTCCGTATCGATATCGCTTAGTGCCAGAAGCGAATTAAGTGTGTTGAACAGAAAATGGGGATGGATCTGCGCTTGCAAATAGGCAGCCTCCATGCGTAATCGTTCATTGATGGATTGCTTTAGCGACACCAGCGCACTGATCCGGTACTTTAGTTCAAGAGAGTCAACAGGTTTTGTAACGTAGTCGTTGGCTCCCGATGAGAATCCGGTGTAAATATCCTCAGGCTGACTGCGTGCCGTAAGCAGCAAGATCGGAAGCTCGGAGACCGTAAATTGTTTTCGAATTTCCCTCGTCAACTCGTAACCGGACATATGGGGCATCATGACATCGATAATCGCAAGATCCACGGACGACGTTTCTAGCTTGGTCAGCGCCTCTTTGCCCGATAGGGCCGGGACGATAAAATATCGTTCCGCTTGGAAGAGGCTTGTCAACACCTTAAGATTCATAGGATCATCATCAACGATTAAGATCTTAGGAACTTCAGATTCGGGCGGCAACGCCTCTTGAGGGAGATGCCAACCCGAATCAGACGAAAGGGAGGGTGCCACTAGTGGAAAGCCTGAAGCGGTCGACCCTTCGTTGGGTTCAATCTCTTCCCGAGCTGCAGCCGTCTCCAAAAGCGCCATGGAATCGGGCGAAGCCAACGGAATCGTGAATGTGAACACAGTCCCTTGATCCGGTTTCGAATGTACGCTAAGAAGACCGCCGTGGAGCTCCGTAAGCTGCTTACAAATCGAGAGCCCGAGTCCGATACCGCCCATCCCGTGAACGCCTTGCTCATAGGCTTGGAAAATGCGCTCCTGAGTCTCGTTATCCATCCCTAATCCAGTATCGGCGACATGAATAGACGCCATCCGGTTATTTGCTTCGGCTGATATGGTAATCGAGCCAGTATCGGTAAATTTGATCGCATTATGAAGCAGATTATAGAGAATTTGAACAAGTCTCTTTTCATCTGCATAAATAGACGGAAACGTATCCGGAACGTCCATTTTCATTCTGAGTCCCTTTGCTTCAGCCAAATAGCCAAGCAACGAGAAGACACCGGGCACGATAGACTGGAGCGCGACTCGCTCTTGCGTCAGTACAATGCGTTTATCCTGAAGTCTCGATATATCGAGTAAGTCGTTGATCAATTGGGACATGCGTTGACCGATTCTAAGCAGTAGTTCCATGTTAGCGTTATTCTGCGGACGAATGGTTTGGCGTTCCTCGTTTATTACCGTCTGAGCAAGACTCACCATCCCATGAAGCGGGGTCCTCAGTTCATGTGCGGTATGCGCCAGGAACTCATCCTTGAGCTTATCATTCCTAAGTAACCGCTCGTTAAGTTTTACGTTGTCTTCTGCGTTCCGGAAATAATTCTTGAACCAGTAGGTGGAAAAGGTAACGAGAGCGGCAAGCATATCGAGCGGATAAAACTCGGTCGTTAAGTATCTCTGGAGTACTCCCCCAAATACGCTAAATACAACACTGGTAGCAGCCATAAGTAGAAGAATATCATGGCTGTTCTGTCGGACTTTCTTTACAAACAGCACTAAGACCGCAGCGAACGGAATGATATAGAGAAACGAGAATATGGAGTACCAATTGTAAACGGCCTGAACGGACGCTCCAATCAGGAAGAGCGTATATAACCCAAGAACGATGGCGTACAGGCGAAATAAAAGTGATTTCCATGAACCGCCAACTAGCTTTAGAGTCATTGCAAGAATGCAAAAGGTTAAATAGACATACGATAACAATCCTATCTTGACCCGAGCGCTATACGTAAGTGGCAGCCATTGCAGAAGAATACGATCCGATACAGTTACAATCGTGAATCCGGCGCAGATAAACAGCAGGAATGCGATGAGAAGCATTTTCTGACGCGGATTGATTGCGAACATGATAAGGGCATATACGGCATGAAATAAGAAAATGACAAAAGTCACAAGCTGCAAGTTGATCGTAAGGGAGCGCTCCCCTTCAATCTTAGCTTGTGAACCAAATTTGACGGCTGATGTGATACCGCCGGAAGAAGGATTGTCGAAGTTGGCGACTTGCACGAGTAAGTCAATTACATAATCGCCATTCGCAGGGTAGGATACCGTATAGGAGTGAACATTCGGCTTATAATCTTGCGGACGGTCGCTTAGTACACCGAGATGGGCCAATTCCTCGCCATTGATCTCGACTCTGGATGCAGTCAGGATATTGTCGAACTCAAATCCATAGGGCTGAGTCGCAGTTCCGTCAACCAGAATCTGGAGTCGATAGGTTCCGAATCCGTACGAAGCGTCATTTTTGGAATCTAATGCCTTCCGCCAATCTCCAGGGGCTTGAATATAGCGGGAGGGGACACCGTTTCCTTCGAGCAAATTCGCACGGGTTACGAATTGACCAGGGTAAAATAACCATTCACCGTTTAATGGGACGATTCGGGAATGTTCAAAATCCCAGCCTCGCATGTCAAGCGTGCCATTAACCGCTTGGGGATGCTCAGGAGGGGTGTAATGTAAATACCAGATTGTGCGGCTAACAAGCAATAGCAATATAAAGAAAAAGAGTTGGACGAACGGATTTTGAAAAAAGGGCTTTTTCTTTTTTATCATAGTATCAAATATAATACGACGCGAATAATTTGGTTTCCTTTCGCTTCGCCTCATAATTCTTCTAAATGAGGTCAAGCAAACGAGAAATACGTCGGCTCCAACTGTAACCTTCCGTTCATTTTCAATTCAAACAAGACCCTTATATTGTCCCTAGATGAATGGGAGGAGAAAGCTTATGCGTGTATTTCTTAGTCGATGGGCAAAACGCGTGGCCATCACCGGTATTATCCTGGTAATTGTTTTAGTCTTGATCGGAGTCCTCTATGAACAGGCGGCTCGCAGCCGGGCTGCTAAGGATTTCCCGGCGCCTGGAAGGCTTGTGGACATAGACGGTCGCCAGATCCATCTGAATTGCGAGGGTCGCGGCACGCCGCTCGTCGTGCTTGAGGCGGGTGCCGACACAAGCGGTGCTGCGCTATGGGAACCCGTGCAGAAGCAGGTCGCCCAGTTCACGCGGGTTTGCTCCTATGACCGGGCCGGCATTATGTGGAGCGATCCGGCTAAGGGGCGGCGGGACAGCCTCGCCATTGCCGAGGATCTTCACAAAGTCCTGCGTGCCGCCAATGAACGACCGCCTTATGTGTTGGTTGGTGCGTCCATGGGCGGTCCATATGTCATGACGTTCACCAAGCGCTACGGAGAAGAGGTTGCCGGGATGGTTCTGGTCGACGCCTCGCATCCGGAACAGACCGCGCGGCTCGCTCAGGCCACTGGAGAGCCGGAGAGCGATCCGATTCCATTCGCGTTTCGCGCTCTCGCGGCCATCGCGTGGACCGGTTTGCCGAGGCTCGTGCTTCCCGATGCCGAAGTCCCGGAATTGCCGTCCCGGACGGCTGAAGCCATCACGGCCTATCAACCGACATCGCTCGCAGCCGCCTTCGCGGAGGCAGCCGTATTCGAGGACTCGCTGCGCGAGGCCGGCACATTGCGCACCCTCGGCAACCTGCCCCTTGTCGTGCTCTCCAGAGGAAAGCCTTGGAGCGCTTTCAGCGAATTCGAACAGACCGCAAGCGGCCTCACGCGCGAACAGTTCAATCGTGCGGAGACGGCCTGGGCGAGCATGCAGGCCGAGGAAGCCGGTTGGTCCTCCAACAGCACGCACCGCGTCCTCGAAGACTCCAGCCACGTTATACAGTTGGAGCGCCCGGACGCGATCATTGCCGCGATCAAGGAGGTCGTTGAGAAGGTAACGCACGGAGATGTAAGTCCCTAGCAGAACATACCGTGAGGGATTCTAGTAAACGAAGTTCTGCCGGGTGCAACTATCCAACACCGCTTTTATTGCCGATATCTACTATTGTGAGACAAGTCGATGGTGGATCGGTAAAGATGGATGGAAAGGAGTTTATCATGGATCTATTGAGTTATCCGATTGGGCAATTCGCAGCGGTGCAGGAGCCTACCGATGAACAACGTACACAATTTATCGAAGCCATAGCCGAAATAACGGACAAGTTTCGTCAGGCGATGGATGGGTTGGGGTTAGAACAACTGAAAACTCCCTACCGACCTGGGGGATGGACTGTTCAACAAGTTGTTCATCATTTAGCCGACGCGGGGATGAATTCCTATATTCGTTTCAAACGCGGTTTAACCGAGGATCGCCCAATTGCAGGAACATTTCGAGAAGACTTATGGGCAGAGTTGAACGATTACATGGATACGCCGGTTGAAACATCTATTATGCTTCTGGAGGCTCTGCATACCAGGCTTGCGACACTATTAGTCGGCTTGAAGTCGTTGGACTTTAAACGCTCGGTTATTAGTCCAACACACGGCGAAATGACGTTAGACGTAGCCCTTCAGAGATATTCGTGGCATGCGCGTCACCATATCGCCCAAGTAACTTCTTTACGAGAACGCTTGGGATGGAAGAAGTAACAGCTTGCCTTATGAGAGAACAAGAGCCGGAAGGCTACATGCCCTCCGGCTTCCCTCATAATACTAATGAATGCGAACCTTTATTGGTTTAAGTAACTCCCTTTAATTCGTTAATGTAAAGATCTCATCATGTTCTTTGAAATACTGTATTTTACTCGAATAATTTTGTTCTGCTTCAGTACTTGTCAGTATACTGCTGGAAGCTAACAAATCAAAAAATGACTTTAGCATCTGTTCTGAAATACGCATCGGAAGACTCTCGGAAGTAATCATCATTCTTTGTCCGTCGATGAGAATAGAAGCGATTTTTTCAGATTGAACAAGCTCGATCTGTACGCCGTTCTTGTCTATGACCACATACATTTCCTTTCCGTTTCCAAACCGGATATGCTTCACTTCCGCTCCGTTTGCCAACCGACTCTGCATCTCTTTCATAGAATAGCCCGGAATGGGGTCATTTCTCAGCAGCCAGTCGGCAAAATCTTTGGCGTCGACATTGTCCGTATCGTATTTTTCCCAAGCTGCCCCGTGATCCTTGCTCACCATTATTGAGTTATCATTGGTTACGCGCAGAATCATCTCATTGTCCATATAGACGGCCTTATACTTTGAAGCGATAAGCTGGCCTATCAACTGTGGTACGTCCGATTTGTGAAAATTTAAATCAATCGGCATGAGTGCTGCAGAAGCTTCTCCTTGATATAAGGCGGGCGCAATTTGGGCCACAGGCTCTTCGGGACTTGGAGCCGCTTCCGTTTTATCTAAAGCAGAAGTCGCAAAGACCGCAACCGTCCCGGACACGATCGCAACAGCGAGCAGCATCGCCAATTTAGAGATTTTCTTGGTTTTCATAATGGATATAATCCTTTCTTCAATGGAGTTCTTGGAGAAATGACTAACGATTGGGGACAGTCCGCTTTTCCTTTCTTCCAAATGGACAAGCGCCCTTGCATAAGCAGGCTTCATGCCCTCCCCGTATGTCCGTATGACCGCTTCATCGCAGGATAGCTCTATGTCACGATTGGCAAGGAAATACATCAGCCACACGACAGGGTTGAACCAATGTACACACAGGCCAGCGGCAAGCAACGCCTTTTTTAGCGTGTCAAATCGTTTGATGTGAATATATTCGTGGGTAAGGATGAGCCCCAGTTGTTCTTCATCGGTATAATCGATAGGTTTGGGCAAGAGGATCACAGGCCGCAAAATACCGTAGGTGAGAGGAGTCAAAATTTGATCTGACCTTCGAATTTGCACCTTTCGCCATAAAGGATTTGATTTCTGCCATTTTTGGATAAAATCATTTTCAATCGGCAGTGACATCTTATAGTTAGTACGGCCCCTAAAATGCGGGATGATAAAAGACAAAGCGCATAACGTAAAGCCAATAAGCCATGCCAGTACAAAAGGCGATGTCGATGCGATCGGCTCCAGTGGTACGGTTGGTGTGATCATGCTATCGGTTAGGGGTGGGATATTAACCGTTCCGCCATTCGATAAGGGTGAGCTTTGCGCTAGGGGAATGCTCTCTTGTACGGTAAACATTCTGCCTAGGTCGTTAACTATCGTATAAATACTAAATTGCGAATGAACGGAAACAGGAACAAGCAGTCGCCATAACGCAACTCCCCAAAGAAGGATAAAGGTCATTTTCGGAACCTTATGAAGAAGCAGTGTGCGAAAGCCTATCACCACAAGAATGAAGAGGGAAGCCGCTACACTCATTTCAAGCAACAACATGTCCCACCTCATTCCAATCCCTCAATCAGCTGCTTGAGGCGGCTAATTTCCTCAGATGTGAGCCGTTTCTGCCCGAGAAGCGAAGCAATCAGCCTGTCGGGAGCGCCATTATACATTTTATTGATGAGCTCTGTCGTTTCATACTGCTGCACCTGCTCTTGCGTCACCCTCGCACGGCAAACGAAATTCGGCTCCTGCCGCTCAATCGCTCCTTTATCCAGGCACTTCTTGATGACGGTGTAGGTCGTTGTCTTGCTCCAACCTATTTTTTCCTTCGTTATTTCTGCAATCCTCTTGGCAGTCGTATCCCCTTCTCGCCATAAAATCTCCATAATGTTCAGCTCGCTGTCGAACAGCTTCATACTCATAGGAAAGCACCTCGCTATCGTTCTACTGCAATAGAATGCTATGCTTTTATTCTACTCCAGTAGAACGTCAGGGTCAAGTGAGTTTAAGAAGGCTTGCTCAAGCCGCTCCTTGTTTACCCCAATTCAAACCTTTTGATTTCGAGTAAAAAAATACATCGCACGAGGCACTTTGCCTGCAATGCGATGTATTCTAATTAAATAGTTCCTAATCATACCCCGAAGAAAGCATCCTTTTTGATATTTTGTTTAGATACTTGATTGCTTTGTAGATAGCTGGAAACCGACTCTACCATGGACTTCGGTCCCGCAATATAGTATTTACCCTTGTTCTTATATAAATTGCTGAACTTGAGTATCTCCTGATGCAATTCGTCCCTTGAATCCAGATAGGTTACTCTAGTAGAGGTGCGCTTGGCAATGCCGTCAAGCTCATCCTTAAATAAGTATTCCTTATTTCCATCCATATAGAGAAGATGAATTTGTTTCTCGCCTTCACTCCGCGCTGCTTCAATTTGTTTTAAAATCGACCGAAACGGTGTAATGCCGATCCCGCCTGCCATCAGGAGTGTCGGGCTGTCCTCATTAAGATAAAAAGATCCCACAGGTCCGCGCATCGTGATGTTCATACCTTGTGTGAGCTCCAGCAACGATTGCTTATACTCGCTCTGTTGTTTACCGATACGTGTTGTAATTTTGACCACATTCTCTGTTGGAGCAGATGATACGCTGAATGGGTGCGTACCGTTTTTTATGGACTTATGTGTAATGCTGAACAGACCATACTGCCCTGCTTTCCAGGTTAAACCTTGCTCTTTGTCAAACACAAACGTATATACATCGTCCGATTCCTTATAACTTTCTACGAACCGCAATGCTCTCTTTTTGAAAAAAGGCATGAAATGGTCTTGAACAAAACCCACTATCTCATCTCCTTCAACATCGAATGTCTCCGCCAGCTATTTAGGATTCAAACACCATTACAAGCTTATCGATCCATGCCATCCAACCATACTTAGCCCCTGCAAGCGCTTGTGCATTCGAAATTCCGGTTTGCTCGAGATGCAGGTTCACTTTGCCGTCCCCTAGATCCTGTATCGTTAACGTAACCTTATGTCTCTCATCTCCGACCACCCAAGAGAATGACAACAAATCCGGTTCGTCCACGATAAGAACTTCGCTGTCTACGATGCCGTTCCAATATTCGTTCGGTTGGTGGCGGAACTGGAAGCGATGTCCGACGACAGGCTTAAAATCATTATCCGTAATCCACTTAGCTAGCTTGCTTGAATCGGTCAGGGCCGACCACAGCTTCTCAACCGATGTCGTGAATTGAAAATCCATGTTTAGCGATAAACTCATTCCGCATCCTCCTCTAAATAGATGGCTCAAACGCACTCATCTGCAGCAACGAATCAGTTGATAAGACACTATAAGGTGTCTGATTAATTATAGGTCACCATTTGGTATCGAGTCAATAAAAAAGGCGTCCGTTAAAACTCGATAGCTTAAAGATTTTGACCTTATAATTCAGTGGTGTTATATTACATGTATGAAATATTAATTGCGAGGTCTCTCTATGAATCAGCTTTCCAATGTAGAGTTTATGCTGTTGCAAATGATCGCGGAATGCAATCAAGCGTCGGGTTACGATATCGATAAGTTAGTCGATCAGCGCGGGTATCGGGAATGGGCGAATATCGGCACAACTTCGATATACGCGGGATTGAAGAAATTGGAGGGCAAAGGATTGATTAAATCCGAGGGTTTCGGCGGGAAATCAGGCAAGGGGCCTATGCCGATCCGATTTTCCATGACGGAAGCAGGTATGACAACCTTAAGCAAGGAAGTCCTCGTCAGCCTATCCTCTTCGCGCGAGCGCGACAACCGATTCGATCTCGGTCTTGCCGCTTTACCTTTTGTCGAGAAGAGTGAAGCCATTGAAGCTTTGCGCAAAAGGCTGGGTTTTCTTGGAGAGGTATTCCTAAATTTAAGGCAGAAATGCGAATCGCAAGGCGGCGTTCGATTGCCGCTGCACGTAAGGGCGCTTTTCCGTCATCCGATGAGTCTTATCGAGAGCGAGCAAGCGTTCGTCGCTAATCTAATCAACGAATTGTTGGAGGAGTCGAAGGAGCATGTCCACAATAATTGAAGGTTTCGTTCCTTTTCAAGGGGAACATTGCGAGACGACAACAATGGGCAACCTGCTTCAATTTGCTGGCGTTCGGTTGTCAGAGCCGATGCTGTTCGGACTTGGGCAAGGCTTGGGATTCATTTATTGGGATTCGAAGGGGATGAGCTTTCCTTTTATCGGAGGGAGGGTGAAGCCGGACGAGCTGACCGCATGCCTAGCATCCCGGCTCGGCTTAACCGTCAAGACGCAAGAAACCTCGTCGGTTGACAAAGCGTGGCAGAACGTACGGAGCTTAATAGAACGTGGAGTTCCGGTAGGGCTTAAATTAGACTCCTATTACTTGGACTACTTCACGAACAAAGTACACTTTGCGGCCCACTATGCGGTGATATATGGCATGGATGACGAATACGCCTATATGGCGGATACAGGACAGCAGGGGGGATTAGTGTCGACGCGTTTGGCGCATTTGGCCATGGCTAGAAACGCCAAGGGGCCCATGAGCTCCAGGAATCGTTCCTTTACCATTGAGCCGATCGTCACCCTTCCGCCGCTTGAGCCCGCTATACGAACATCCTTAACCAACAATGCGCAGGACTATTTGAATCCTCCCATTCGAAATATAGGGAATAAAGGCATTATTAAAATGAGCCGTGAAGTTCTGAAGTGGCCTTCTCGCAGCAAGAACTTGGAGCAAGATCTAATCTTAACCGCGTTATTAATGGAGAGGGCGGGAACCGGCGGCGCTTTGTTTCGAAATCTATATCGGGATTTTCTAAAGGAATGCGTGGATCTGCTTGGAGAACCCGGAGTAGAACGGGCATATGAGTTGTTTACAGAAATAGCACCAATGTGGACAAGGATTTCCTCTTCGATCGACCGTGCGGGAAGAACGGGAGACCATCAGGAGCTATACCGTGTTTCTGATCTTTTGCTCGAGGTCGCGGATAAGGAACGTGCAGCCATGGAGCTCTTATCGGCAATTTAACAAAAGGCCTCGAACGCAATGAACTTGCCCAATACCGCTACGGCTAGCTCGCTCGAAGGATCGGCAAGACCCGAAGGGAAGGCCTTCGGGTTGCCCCCCTCGATAGGCCAGGTTAGCGACCTGTCTGGCGATGGGAATAGGGTTTACAGATTTTAGCACATCGTGTATAGTTGTATGTGCAAACAATTTACCATCTATGTTTAACTAGAGATGAGGTAACGGGATGCTTCAGAATTATTTGAATGAATGTATGTATTTCACCGCAACCCGGCTAAGCAGGGTTATCACTAAGGTCGTCGAAGAGGAGTTCGCCAAATGCGGGTTGTCGCCAACCAGCGCTTTTTTGATATTGGCGGTCATTGAAGACGAAGGGATCTCCCAGAAGAAGCTAGGCGAAATTCTTCATCACCAACCCTCGACCGTAACCCGTCTAATAGAGAAGCTTGTCGTTAAGGGCTACCTGTACAACCGTGTCGAAGGGCGGATGTCGCTCATATATACGACAGATAAGGGCAAAGCATTGGAGCCGGTTATTCATGAATGCTGGAATAATCTTCGCCTTTGGACATATGATAAGCTGGGTGATCAGGAAGCCGACGAGATGACCGCCAGATTACTCGCTATTAGTGAGCGGCTAGAGGCGAAGTAATCATTTTTTCCGCAAACATTTGCTTGTGCAAACAATTAAATGAAAAGAGTAATAAAAAAATTCGAGGAGGATCACTATGCATTCAAATCAAAGCTTGAGAAAACCAATTCTGGTTATCGGCGGCACGGGAAAGACGGGAAGACGGGTTGCGGACCGCCTAACCACGCTGGGAATACCTACACGCATCGGATCGCGAAGCGGCTTGCCTCCATTCGACTGGAAGAACGCATCTACCTGGGAAGCGGCGCTCGACAATACGTCAGCGGTCTACATTACGTATCACCCCGATCTGGCGTTGCCCGAAGCGGCCGACGAGATCGCCGGATTAGCCAAGCTGGCACAGGAGAAGGGAGTGCGCAGGCTGGTCATGCTGTCGGGCCGCGGCGAGGAAGGAGCTAGTCAAAGCGAGCTGGCGTTGCAGAACTCCGGCGCGGATTGGACGATCTTGCGCGTTAGCTGGTTCTGCCAGAACTTTAGCGAAAGCTTCCTTCTGGATACCGTGCTTAACGGAATCATCGCGCTGCCTATCGGAAGTGTTAAGGAACCGTTTATAGACGTCGAAGATATTGCAGACGCCGCAGTAGTCGCGTTAACCGAAGAGGGGCATATCGGTCAAATCTATGAGTTGACAGGTCCTCGACTGCTTACCTTTGCGGAAGCGACAGAGGAGATCGCTCGGGCAAGCGGGCGGGAGATCGCCTATGCGCAGATCACCAAGGAGCAGTTCGTCTCCGGGCTGGAGCAGGAAAATTTACCTCCCGACTTCACGAATTTGCTGATTGAGCTTTTCACGGAAGTGCTGGACGGCCGTAACGCCTATTTGACGGATGGAGTTCGGAGGCTGCTGGGCCGTGAGCCGCGCGATTTTCGGGATTATGCCCGAGATACTGCCAAGACCGGCGTATGGGGGCAGGTGAGAGAGAATGGCTAACTGGGTATTTAACTTAAGCTTCATAGCCGCCGTAGGGACCGGGATGGTCGCAGGCGTACTGTTCGCCTTCTCGGCATTCGTAATGAAGGCTCTCTCTCGGATCTCGGCCGTCTATGGCGTTAGCGCAATGCAATCGATCAACATCGTGGTGCAGAATCCGCTATGCTCCTTATTGTTCTTCGGAACGGGCCTAATCAGTCTTACGCTTATCGTCATGGCTTTGCTCGGATGGGGGGACTACGAGGCCGGTTATCTTTTCGCGGGCGGTTTATCCTACGTGTTCGCCTTGCTTGTCACGGGAGCGTTTAATGTCCCCCTGAACAACAAGCTTGCCAGCGTAAAGCTTGATACCCAGGGTATTTCCCAAGTGTGGGATAGGTTCTATGCCAAATGGATCGTCTGGAACCATGTACGGACAGCAGCTTGCGTTGTTTCTAGCGTGTTCTTCATCTTGGCGATGCTGGAGCAAATATAGCAAAATTATAAACCGGGAAGACACGATCAGTTGGCGTCTTGCCGGTTTTTCCTAGGGATACGATAATGACGCAGGCTCCCGCTCAGTGGAGAGCTTGAATGCCAGATTAAGTGTCGGGTGAATGTCATAGACAATTGGAAGTGGTTTATCGATTGACTTTGAGAATAATTATCATTTACGATTTGTTTAGACGGAAGTGAGAGGAGAACTCGCATGGCGCATCATCGAGGGGAGGAAGCCGGGACGCCGAACGGCAATACGCTTGGGAATGCCTGAGTTCAGTTGAAGGAAAGCATTCGCGAACGGGAGAGAAAGGCGTTTCAGCTGAAGGCGCAGAATATTCTGCTGTCCGAGAGCTCGGACATTAAGCCGAACCCGGAGGCGATCCTGGCGGCGAAGCCGGACCTGATCGTTCTGCTGGCTGAACCCTCCAGCAAAGGCTCGATTGATCGAGGATGGATATCTACGATCAGGGTGGGCTAAGGGGCTGCACCCCAGACTCGGGATGCGGATATTCTTGTGCAAAGACAGCAATTAATAAGAAATGATGCGAATGATTTTGATTTATAATCAGAGAATCAAGACATGATAAACTTATGCTGCTTACAAACCCAATTGGAGAGGATGCTGTCTCATGGCTACGCTTACGCCGTATATTTTCTCGCAAAATGCAAGGGAGCAGGCCGCCTTCTACGTCGAGTGCTTGGGAGGAGAGATAGGAAATGTCGGGACCTTCGGCGATTTGCCGAATACTCCTGAGCATATGAAGGACCGGGTGCTGCACTTAGAGCTGAAGGCTGCCGGCGTTCCGATCTTCATGTGCGATGCCGAGGCCGAGGACACCGTAATCGGCAAAGGGCTGACGCTGAGCCTGACTTTCCCGACGGAAGACGAGGTTTACGCGGCTTTCGACAAGCTGGCGGAGGGCGGCAAGGTGACGCAACCGGTACGCAAGGAGTTCTGGGGTGCGTTGTTCGGGCAACTGACGGACAAGTTCGGCATTCAGTGGATGATCACGAGCGAAGCTCCACCGCAACCGTAAGACTAAGGAACAATTCTTGAGCCGAACCGTAAAGCGGTCTCCCCCAAGCTTGATCGCACCGGCCATCTGCGCTTCCACCGCCCTCCAGGCGGACTAAGCGTAGATGGCCGTTTTCCCATTCGACTGAAGATTGTTACGCTATCGGGTAGCAACAATTCATAAAGGCTGCTGCCTGCGGCGACAACGGATCATTCGTGCGCGTACAGCACCAAATCGGGTTGACGGCAGCCGCATCCGAAACATCGAGTCTCACCAGCGATCCTGCTGCGATATGCTCTTGAATTTCTAGTGAGGATGCCAAGGTGACGCCAAGCCCCGCAATAGCCGCGCGTATCGTTTCCTGCGGGCCGCTGAACTGGAGAGTGGCCTCGGGCGGCGCAATGCCTCTGGCACGGCATAAAGCAAACAAGGTATCCCGAGTGGAGGATCCGGGCTCGCGCAATACGAACGTGGTATCGCGAACAAGTCGGCTTAGCGGCACCGATTGGCCGACGAGCGGGTGGTCCGGCGTTGCAACGATCGACAGCGCATCCTCCAGCAGCAGATCGCAACGAACATCGGGCGGGAACGTCCGAATGCTGCCAATAATGGCGATATCCGCTTCGTAACGGAGCAGCCGTTCACAGGCAATCTGCGCATTGCTGGTCATCACCGTGCAGGCTACATCAGGGTAGGCTGACCGAAAGCGGGCTAGCATGCGCGGCAATAAGAAGTTGGCGGGCAAGTAAGTGGCGGCCAACTTAAGCGAACCTAATCGGCCGGTGCGAACCGCCTCCATAGAGGAGGAGATATCCGCTTCCAGCGCGAACAAGCGGTCTGCCTGTGCCGCCAACCACTCGCCGGCCTCCGTCAGAACAATCCCCCTGCCCTGCGAACGCGTGAGCGGGAGACCATGAGCCTTCTCCAGATTGCGAAGCTGCACCGTTACAGCCGGTTGACTGATGTGCAGCTCCTCGGCCGCACGTGTTACGCTGCCTAGTCTGGCGATCGAATGGAAGACGCGAAGCGCATGCAAGTTCAAATCCAGTCACCTCACATTACATAAATAATATTTATATAAACTTCATTAATATATATTTTTATTATCCTTTGTCGCGTTCTATTGTAGTTGTAGATGGATGCGAATGTAAAGTCCAGCGGTATGATGTCAAGTCCCTGAATTGAGCGATTTGGAAATTTTCTTGAGCAGAAAGCGTGCGAGTCAGGGAAAAAGGGCGCATCAAACCA
>NZ_JBHSED010000015.1:0-222085 GCF_042651945.1 Cohnella boryungensis
GTGTGGAGCTGACGAGTACTAATCGGTCGAGGGCTTATCCTACGAATGACACTCAGGTTGATGATTTGATTCACCTTCTTCTTTCACCGCTTTTGTTTCGTATACCTGCACCGCAATGCACAGCATTGCTGTCTGCAAGTATACGGGCCGTGACGACTTCGTCGCACGGGTTCGCTTCCAGTTTTCAGGGCGCAAGAGCCTTGAATGTGACGCAAGCCTACAACGCAATGCATAGCATTGCTGCCTGTAGACTTACGTTCTGAGACGATTTGATCGCTCAGTATCCGGTCTGGTGATGACGGCGGAGGGGTTCCACGCGTACCCATCCCGAACACGACCGTTAAGCCCTCCAGCGCCAATGGTACTTGGACCGCAGGGTCCTGGGAGAGTAGGACGTTGCCAGGCTGGATCACAGATTTACTTTTGCTTGCATTCCCTGATAGCTCAGTTGGTAGAGCACTCGACTGTTAATCGAGTTGTCACAGGTTCGAGTCCTGTTCGGGGAGCCATATGGAGAGGTGTCCGAGTTTGGTCGAAGGAGCACGATTGGAAATCGTGTAGGCGCCTAAAGCGTCTCGAGGGTTCGAATCCCTCTCTCTCCGCCACAATTTATTCAAGCAAGCATGGCCCCTTGGTCAAGCGGTTAAGACACCTCCCTTTCACGGAGGTAACAGGGGTTCGAATCCCCTAGGGGTCACCATCTTTACAAAAGAATAAATTTAATTTGAGGCTTGCATTACATAAGCGATATGAGGTATGATAATTACTGTCGCTTTGCAAAGCAAGACGCTCACTAACGACGCGGGGTGGAGCAGCCCGGTAGCTCGTCGGGCTCATAACCCGAAGGCCGCAGGTTCAAATCCTGCCCCCGCAACCAATGATTTCATCTCGGCTTATTACCGAGCATAACGCGGAGCCGTGGTGTAGAGGCCTAACATGCCTGCCTGTCACGCAGGAGACCGCGGGTTCGAATCCCGTCGGCTCCGCCATCTTTTCCAAGGCTCGATAGCTCAGCTGGTAGAGCAGAGGACTGAAAATCCTCGTGTCGGCGGTTCGATTCCGTCTCGAGCCACCATTTAATAACTGCATACAGCATGCCGACTTAGCTCAATTGGTAGAGCAACTGACTTGTAATCAGTAGGTTGGGGGTTCAAGTCCTCTAGTCGGCACCATTTATGAACTCCTAATCGTGGAGGATTAGCGAAGTGGCCAAACGCGGGAGACTGTAAATCTCTTCCTTCGGGTTCGGTGGTTCAAATCCATCATCCTCCACCAGATCTTTCTACCTAACATAGGGGCATAGTTTAAAGGTAGAACAGCGGTCTCCAAAACCGTTAGTGTGGGTTCAATTCCTGCTGCCCCTGCCAACTGAATACCCTTTACGATCGTGGCGGTCGTGGCGAAGTGGTTAACGCATCGGTTTGTGGATCCGACATTCGGGGGTTCAATTCCCCTCGTCCGCCCCATTTTTACCCTCATGTATTGGGGATTAGCCAAGCGGTAAGGCAACGGACTTTGACTCCGTCACTCCTAGGTTCGAATCCTAGATCCCCAGCCATTTTCACTCTAAGAAGTGAAGATAAGCGTTGGAGCATGCACCGATTAGTTTTCGGGGCCCCGATAGCCTAATATGCGGAAATAGCTCAGTGGTAGAGCATCTCGTTGCCAACGAGAAGGTCGCGGGTTCGAGCCCCGTTTTCCGCTCCATCTCAATCTTGAATCTGGCGCCATAGCCAAGTGGTAAGGCAGAGCTCTGCAAAAGCTTTACCCCCAGTTCGAGTCTGGGTGGCGCCTCCAAAATCTCATAGTTTGCGCCCTTAGCTCAGCTGGATAGAGCGTTTGACTACGAATCAAAAGGTCAGGAGTTCGAATCTCTTAGGGCGCGCCAAGCAAGAAAACTGAATATGCCGGCGTGGCGGAATGGCAGACGCGCTCGACTCAAAATCGAGTGGGAGACCGTGGAGGTTCGAGTCCTCTCGCCGGTACCAAATCAACTAACGTGAAACTTGAGGGTTATTCCTCAAGTTTTTTTGCTTTTCTAGAAGCTCAGACCTTTACTGTTGGTTCCTATTTACCGAGTATTTAACTCACGCAGCATTGATAATCAATATCATTTGAACTAACATGTAATTGATAATGCTAAGAAAGAGTGATACCTGATGGCGGAAGACAGAGGCTCCAGCAAGTATTTTACTAAAGAAATGATTGCCGATGCTGTTCGACTGTGGACACGCTTATCCATTTCCCTAATAGATGTTCGTTTCCAGCTCATACAGCCGGATACGCCCATACATAAATACACAATGCCTACGAGCATGCTGGTCTATACGTATGGACATAGCGCTAATGTTAAGCTTGATAACGCGATTTACCGTTCTGAGCGGTTTAGCCTGTTTCATGGCGGAAAAGGAACTGAGTTGTGCATTGATCCCTGCGGAGGATGCTTGGAAGTATACATGGTGCTGTATAAAGCGGAGACCCCGCCATTTTACAGGAAGGAGCTTCTTCGTTTGCTGGAGCAGGCGAATCCATTTACGCAGCTGTACGGGTATTCACCGGAAAATCCGATATTTTTTGTAGATCGGCTTCAGACCATGCATAGCTGTTGGCAACGGGAATCGGCCATAAATCAGTTCAACGCGAAGGTTATTCTTTATCAGTTAATGCATGAAATCTATAAGGATTTAGAAAAGCGGGGAATACAGTTTCTTCGAACCGATATTATCGCATCGGCCAAACATTATCTTGATGAGCAATTCACGCAGCCGATATCGATTCAAGCGATAGCCGATAGGCTGTCGATCAGCGGCAGCCAGCTTAGTCGATTGTTCAAAAGACGGGAGCAGAAAAGCTTGCAGGAGTATCTGAATCAGAAAAGGCTTGACGCTGCCCGAGCGCATCTGCTCATCACGGATGCGACGATTAAAGAAATCGCGGCAGGCTGCGGTTTCATGGATGAAATCAATTTGATCCGTATGTTCAAAAAGTACTACAAAATGACGCCAAGCGATTATCGGAAAAAAAATGCAACAGACATGCGCGATTGTGATATTGATAACGATTCTCAACGTCATTACAATGATGAAGGACTAGCAAAGCTAGCCAAATCTACAGGAGACGGGGAGTTTTGGATGTTTGGTCAGACAAAGAGCAAGGAAATGATACTAGCAGCGGCTTTAAGCCTGATGCTGCTTTTAACGGCATGTGCATCGAATACACCCTCGAACACAAGCTCGCCAAGTCCGACATCGGCTCAGTCGCATGATCAGGCGACGCCGAGCGCTGAAGCAAAAGGGACAGAAGCGGCGCCGCAAACGCGAATTGTCGCAACGAAGGCCGGGAATGTCGAGATTCCCGCCGATCCGAAGCGAATCGTTGTGCAATCCATGTTTGCGGTTGGCGATATCCTGCCTTTCGGGAAATCGATTGTCGGCATAGATAAGTATTTTAAAGAATTCAGTGATCTCGAGGTGTGGGAGGAGCATTGGAACCAATATAATAAGCAGGGAGTATGGGAGAAGCAATGGGACCAAGCATTAGGGGATGTTGAGTTTATTGCATTGGAAAATGTGGAAGGCATACTTGCGCTTGAGCCCGACCTGATCATTGCCAGAATGGATGGTTTGGATGAAAAGCTAATTGAGCAATACCAGAAAATCGCACCGACCCTTTTTTATGATGCCCGCAATATGACAATGGAAGAAAGCATGGATTTTATGGGCGACATATTTGGCATGCCGGAGCGTGCGGAAGAGTTAAAGAAGGCATATGCCGCAAATATAGAGAAAGCGAAAAAAAGGCTGACGGATGCAGGATTAATAGACAAGAAAGTGGTGTTTATTCAAGGCGTTGAAGGAAAGTCGCCATCCATACATGGCGATAAAAATAGAGCGCTAGTGTACGATATTTTAGGCATGCATGCACCGGAGATCGTTGAAAGCAAGTACTTCTCAGCTAAAAATGCCGAGGCCGAAGGTTCAGGTTACAGTACTTCAATTTCATTAGAGGTGTTGCCGGAATACGTATCCGAGGCAGATATTATTGCTTATACATTTTTTGACGAGTCCGCAGAGGCTGCGAAGGCGAAGCTGGCAGAGGTTCCCCTCTGGGCAGAGCTTCCGGCTGTAAAGAACGGAAATGTATATTACTATTCGGTCAACGATACGATGATGAATTACGATTACGCCAGCCACTTGATCACACTTGATACTTTTGTAGACGGGCTGCTTAGGCTGCCAATCGCCAAGGAATAATAGAATAAGAAGCTGTAATGAAAAAAGCCGATTCGGTACGTATCCGAATCGGCTTTGATCGTCCGAGGCCCCTCTGATTATTGGGCAGCCTCGGCAGGGGCTGACGAACCTTCGGCGACAGGGCGTAGTTGGGCCTCAGCAGGAACCGATGCACGGTCAACGGCAGGCGCTGGCTGAGCCTCGGCAAGGGCCGACGAACTATCGGCGACCGGACGGAGTTGAGTCTCAGCAGGAGCCGATGCACGGTCAACGGCGGGCGCTGGCTGAGCCTCGGCAAGGGCCGACGAATTTTCGGCGATCGGACGCGGTTGAGCCTCGGCAGGAGTCGATGCCTGGTCAACGGCAGGTATTGGCTGAGACTCGATAGCATCTGATGCACTGTCGGTTGCAGGCTCTTGCTGAGTGTCAGAAGGAGCTGGATCATGGACAACGGAAGGCTCTTGCCGAGTGTTAGAGCCAGTCGGTTCATTGTCAATTCCGGTTGATAAGGGTTGATCACTCGCGGGAGCCGAGTCCCTATCAACGACTTTAGGCGTATTGTGGGAAGCCCATATTGCCGTTGCTGTGCCGATTGCAGCAATCAGAAGCAGCGCTGCGAGCGTTAGCAACAAATTTTTCTTGTTCAGTTCCTTTACATTAAGCATAACCGTTAATCTCCTTTTTAGTTGTTTGCCCTCCCCGGATAAAGAAGCGCAGAACTGTACCGGCAAATGCCTTGATCCTGCCATTACGTTCAAGATCGTTTCTCCATATCGCTTCCGCTCGGCATAGGACATCCTTTTGACGACCTCTTCATCGCAAGCCAGCTCGCTCCAGGTATGGATGTCCTTTCGGAGCATGTGAACCAAGGGATTGAACCAATGCAAGGCGCTGGCTGCCAACGTGAATGCCTTGACCCATAGATCTTTTCGCTTAAGATGAATCAGCTCATGGTGGAACACCATGGTCATATCCAAATTCGCGACATTCTCCTTGGGGAGGTAAATGGCAGGCTTTCCAAGTCCGACAAGAACCGGACTTCGAATGAGAGAGCTGTAAGCAAGCTCGACGTTGCTTTTCAAGCCAAGTGCATTCTTGATTAGAAAAAGCTGCTTACTCGTGTCGCTGCTTTTCGGTACGGGAGTACGCGTATGTTCCAGACTCTTGAGAAATCTTTGATAACAATACAATTGCCATGCTACAAAGCCTATCGCTCCGACTGCCCATAGGCATAGAAGGAGAATGGCAACGTGTGCCGAGATGGTCTGTTCAGGCGAGAGCTCTGAAAACGGCGTGGGTTGCGCAGGTTGCACGGTTGCCGGACGGGCTGCGAGAAGCCGCGAAATCAACGGAATGCCAAGAGCAATGGGACACAGATAGAACGCAACGGCCATTTTGCCAAGTCCGTAACGCCACTTTGCAGGTAAAAGCTCGACGGATACGCGTCGCAATCCGAGCATAAAAGCCGCAACGACGCTTCCGGCCGCGGTAAGAGTAAACAGAATTTCAAGAATAGTATTCATCGGCGGCACCTACTTATCTGAAAACCATTTTTTCAGTTCTGTAATATCCTCGTCCGAAAGCTTATCGCCGTCGTACATGGCTGAAATCAGATTTTTGACGGAGCCTTGATACAGCCCGTCCAGAACGTGTTGCGTTTCCAGCAGCTTATACTCCTCAGGCGTAATGCGTGGCGCGTATTTGTTGGTTCGTCCATCATGCCTCGCAGCGGTAAGCGCCCCTTTGTCCACCAAGCGCGAAAGGAAGGTAGATATGGTTTGCGCCTTCCATTCCTTTCCCTTTTGGGAAAACATGCGCAGCAGTTCAGTCGATGTGACAGGAGCCGTGCACGCCCAAATCGCCTCCATTAGCTCCAATTCAGTATCCGATAACTTTTGAACCTGGTTCATACGAACACCTCTTTGCTTCGCGATGCGTCCATCCCGAAGATAATTACTACGACGCGTAGTAAATAAAACTTACTACGTGACATAGTAGGTTGTCAAGCCAAAGCGTTGTGATCCGGGGAATCTTCTTCTTTTCGATAAAAGGTGGAATGTCCGAAATCAAGATTCCGGTTATCGAATGCGCAAGACGGTCATAACCATTAAAGGTGGAAATCGGGGGGGAGGGGCAGATTGTGAACGCCTTTGTGGTTCGTTCTCTGGACGAAATCCGTTTCTGGTCAAGGATTATGAAGGAGCATTCCCTTTTTCTAAAGCTTGGCTTCCGATGCGAGGACACCCAATTAATTCAGGAAGCTAATGCCTTCTATGCGCTCTTCGAGCAGATTGAAGCGAAATCGCATGCTTATTCGGCAGCGACCGATCCTCAGCTCATTAGAACGTTTAACGTAGAGGTGCACAATGCGGCCTCTCATATTTGGGCCTTTAAACGCAAGGTATTGGGGCTGATTCTCACCTGCAAGCTTCCTGGGGCTAACAACTTTCCGCTATTGGTGGATCACACCAGCAGGGAAGCAAATTACTTCAGGAACCGCCTCTCGGAGCTTAACAATGGTCAATTGGAGCCTTTGGCGGACGCCATTATCGACGAGAATGTTTTCTTTCTGAAAATTATGGCCGACCATGCCAAATTCATCGGGCATCTGCTTGATCCTTCCGAAAGAAAATTGGTGGAGCAAGCGCGGGAGTTTAGCCATGATTTTGACCAGCTGCTCTGGCAAGCGCAGGATTTAAGCTCCATGCGTCCGCAGTCTCAAACCCAGCCGCTGCTGAGCCAATTTCTAGATCAGAACCGGGTGTCCGTGGTCAGCTTGCGCAACTTTAAGAAGACCGCTCGGGATCTCATTGACGCCTGCCGAATTAAAAGCATCATTCATCCTCTGTTGGCGGATCATGTCTATCGGGAAGCGGAGCGCTTTCTGGCGATCATCGATATGTTCGAGAAGAGCTTGACCGGGGACCCGCCCCAAAGCCAGGGCGCTTGGCACTAGGTAAGCAAACGAGCAATGCATGAAGGAAGTCCTTCATGCATTGCTCGTTTGCTTACGGCTCTCTCTACCATTAGAGTAACGGCAACACTAGAGAGGCGGCTTACATGAAAGATTGGGCGCGTATTCGTGGATCAGGATTTTAACTGAACGCTGAGCGAGTTTCCCGTCTATTGCGAGACAAGCTGACGATTATAAAGCCTCGCATCTATCACATTAAGAGATCCTGCGGAAGACGGATTCCAAGGCTTTCTATGTTTAGTAAATGTTTATTCGCACTCTCCTATAATGTGGATTGACGAAAACATCGCAGAATCGAATGGGAGGCTACAAGATGTCGACAAGTAAAGAGAAAGAGATCGGAAAGAGGCTCGGTCAGAGAAGCAGTAAGGCGATTTTTCTTGTTCTTGCATTTCTGTTGGCGCTGCCGGCGCTGACGGGCGGGAATATCGCCCAAGCGGCGTCCGATACGAGCAGTTGGACGCTCGTAGACGACGGCGAACTTATCAAAGATAGGACAAAGAGTACTTACAATACCGACCTTATCGAGTATAACGGAGACCTGTATGTCCTATGGTCGGAAGATTCCGGCTACAACATTCTCATGCATGCGATGAAATATGATGGATCGGGCTGGACTTCCGTGGACGAGCTTCAATCGGGATGTATTCCGACCGGATGCCTGAATGCGTACGGGGATGAAAACAGGTACGGAAATAAAGCGGCTTTTCCTTCGCTTGCCGTATATAAGGGCAAATTGTATGCCTCTTGGTATGAAGGCTATCTCGGATTCGACTATCAAACCAGAGTCAGACAGTTTGACGGGACGGATTGGACGACGGTAGATGGCGGTACGTTGAATCTGGCGCCTGAATTGTCGTGGGATCCGCGAATAAAGGTTTTTAACGATGAACTGTATGCGATATGGCAAGAGGGTTCCCAAATTCAAGTTAAAAAATACGACGATACGGGAGCGGGATGGCAAGTTGCATCTCCGACGCCAAGTCTGAGCGGAAGTGGGGCGGGAAGCCCTCAATTGGCCGTATACGACGGTTCTTTGTATGCCGTGTGGCGCGAAGAATCGGGCATGCAGGGCGTGCAGAAGATCAAGGTCAGCCGCTATGTCGGAGGAACAAATTGGGAGTCGATAGACGGCGGAGGCTTTGGTTCCGATGAGGGCACGTATATCAATCATCCGAACGTGGCCGTATTCGGAGATAAAATGTACGTCGCATGGTCGGATAACGGTAAGGCTATTCGCGTCAAGTCTTACGACGAAGAGAACGGGTGGCAATGGGCGGACGACAATGCCGGGTTGAATTACACCGCCGGAAGCAACGTTTCCGTTCCGAAATTAATCGCATACGACGGCCATTTGTACGCCGCTTGGGTCGAGTCGAATACCGTCAGAGCGAAAAAGTACGACGGCACTAGCTGGACGACCGCAGACAGCGACCACGGGCTCAACGCCCGGATTGGCTCGACCGTCAATCATCCTTCGCTCGCCGTATATGGCGGCAAATTGTTCGCGGCATGGACGGAGAAGTACGATGGCAAGAACCAGGTTCGAGTCGCAAGAATGCCTGTGTTCCAAGCCCCCGACGCCCCGCAGTACGTGACGGCTGTCGCGGGAGACGGCGAAGCGACGGTCAGCTTCTATCCGCCTTCGAACAACGGAGGCAGTCCGATTACGGAATATACCGTAACGTCGGAGCCTGAAGGAATTACGAAGACGGGCAGTACCAGTCCGATCAAAGTGACGGGCTTGACGAACGGACAGAACTATACCTTCACCGTGAAGGCGAAAAACGCATTAGGAACCTCGGAGGTATCCGATCCTTCAAACAGCGTAACGCCGAAGGCGGGCTTTAAGATCATCGTACCTGGCGGATTAAACAGCCCAGCGGACGTGGCTGCCGACAACGACGGCAATATCTATGTTGCGGATTCTGAAGATGGTCAGGTTATCAAATACGATGCGAACGGCTCGCTCCTGTCGGAGTGGAAGCAAATCGACCCAAATTCGGAAGTTAATTTCGGTGTACCTACCGGCATTGCCGTAAGCGTATCCGGAAGCGTCTATGTCGCGGACAGCATGAACGCTCGGGTGTATTCTTTCAATGATAGCGGCAGTTTGCTGGGCATGATGGGCGAGAACGGCGAGTTGGCCGATCCGAGCGGCGTAGCCGTAGACAAGGTTAGCGGTAAAGTCTATGTCGCAAACTCATCTTCGTCCCAAATCAAAGTGTACGATGCGAACGGCAACCTTGAAGGAACATGGGGAGACGTTCCAGGCAACGGTACGGGACAATTCCGTTATCCTACGGGCATCGCCGTAGACAGCGACGGTAATGTCTATGTCGCCGACACCGGCAACCATCAAATTCAGAAATGGGACGCGAGCGGCCAGTTCGTTAAAAAATGGGGAAGCATAGGCAATTTGGACGGTCAATTCAATAGACCGGGCGGGGTCGCTGCGGATGGAGACGGAAACGTCTACGTCGCCGATACGTTTAACAGTCGGATTCAGAAGTTCGATTCCGAGGGCAATTTCCAGATGACGTGGGGAACGCCGGGAAGCGACGAAGGACAATTCGATTATCCTCGCGGCATAGCGGTAGATAATTATGGCAATGTGTATGCAGCGGACACGGACAACAGCCGCATCCAGATTTTGCGCAACGGTTCGTTGCTGCCGACGATCACGGCTCAGCCTTCGAATACGACGGCAGCCAATGGCAGCGCGAGTTTTAGCGTCACGGCGACGGGGATGGGATTATCCTACCAATGGCAAGTAGATAAGGGCACAGGGTTCGAGAATATAGATGGCGCGACGAGCCCGACGCTTACTCTTTCCAATGTCACGTCATCTATGAACGGCTACTGGTATCGGGTCGTAATCGCCAGCGGCACGCAGTCGTCGACGTCGAACGCGGCCAAGCTGACAGTGAACTCAAGCCCGGGAGACGGATCCGGGCCATCGGGATCCACGCCGTCGACAGGGCCGGCTGCGGGAACCGAGGGCAGCAATGCGGATATTCTCGTCAACGGTAAAGCAGAGAGCGCAGGCAAGGCAACGACGACGATGATGAACAATCGGAAAGTTACGACGATTGCGGTTGACGCGGACAAGCTGGACCAGCGTCTAGCCGCGGAAGGAGACCGTGCGATCGTAACCATTCCGGTCGGCGGCGACTCCGATGTCGTCATCGGGGAATTGAACGGTCAAATGATCAAAAATATGGAGAACCGGCAGGCGGTTCTGGAAATCCGTACGGATCGCGCGACCTATACCGTACCTGCGCTGCAAATCGACATCGATGACATTTCCAAACAAATCGGCGCTTCGGTGGCGCTGAAGGACATCAAGGTACGGATCGAAATTGCGGCTTCCGCGGCAAGCACAGCACAGCTGGCGGAAGGCGCCGCCAGCAAGGGGGATTTCACGCTGGTTGCCCCGCCTGTGGATTTTACGATTACAATCTCGTACGGAGATAAGACCGTCGAGATCGCGAAGTTTAACGCTTATGTGGAACGGACGATCGCGATTCCGGATGGCGTAGATCCGAACCGGATTACGACGGGAGTCGTCATTGAACCCGACGGCACGGCGCGTCACGTTCCGACTAAGATCATCGTTGTGGACGGTAATTATTACGCTCGAATTAACAGTTTAACCAACAGCACGTATTCGGTCGTGTGGCATCCGCTTGCCTATCGCGATTTGGCGGGCCATTGGGCGCAAGAAACGGTGAACGATATGGGCTCGCGCATGGTGATCGAGGGGGCGGGCAGCGGCACGTTCAGCCCCGACCGCGACATCACCAGAGCCGAGTTTGCGGCGATTGTCGTTCGCGGACTGGGACTCAGGCTGGAAAAAGGCCCAACGCCTTTCGCGGACGTAGCGGCATCCGACTGGTATGCCGGCGCGGTTAATACGGCTTACGAATACGGCCTGATCGACGGTTTCAAGGACGGCAAGTTCCGTCCGAATGACAAGATTACGCGGGAACAAGCCCTGCTGATTATCGCCAAAGCGATGTCGATAACCGGATTGAAGGATAAGCTTCCCGTGAAGTCCGCAGATACCCTGCTGAAAAGCTACTCAGACAACTCGGCCGTGTCCGGT
The DNA here is from genome assembly GCF_042651945.1 of Cohnella boryungensis. Classification (NCBI taxonomy): domain Bacteria; kingdom Bacillati; phylum Bacillota; class Bacilli; order Caryophanales; family Paenibacillaceae; genus Cohnella; species Cohnella boryungensis. The sequence goes on from NZ_JBHSED010000015.1 coordinate 11,315, forward strand.
TGGGCGCGAAGCGGAGTGGCCGACAGTGTGCAGGCCGGCATCGTGACGGGAAGAAACGGCATGACGCTGGCTCCGAAGGCATATATGACCCGGGCCGAGGTCGCAGCCATCGTCAGCCGGCTGTTGAAGGAATCGGGCCTGATCTAGCATTGGATTTGAGAATAGCCGCTTCCGGCCGACATTTGCACATGTTGGCGGAAGCGGCTTTTTAAGTGGGCGTCCGGCATGGCAATTGACAGCGCTTACTGCTCCCTCTACCATTAGAGTAACGGCAACCCGAGGGAGGCGGCTTCCATGAGAGATTTGGCGCGTATCGTCGATCAGGCCTTTAACCGAACGTTGAGCGAGTATCCCGTCTATTGCCAGACGAAGCGGGATGCTGTCGTGATGCCGTTCATGCATGCCCACGAGGGCTATGAGTTTCATTTTTCCTGTTCTTCCGTCGGCATCTGTATGGCGGGCGAACGGGAGTACGGCTTTCATCCCGGCAAGCTGACGATTATAAAGCCTCGTATCTATCACATTATTCGCACCACCCAATCCTCGGAGTACGTTCGCATTATTTTGTCGGTAGACGAGACGTATATTCAGGCGCTGGCGGATATCGCGCCGTTCGTGGCGGAGCTGATGGAGGAATGGTTCGCAGCGGACGGCGAAGGGCTGGCGCAATTGCAGCTCGCGACGAAGGAGGATGCGGAGGCGGTTCGGCAGCTGCTGCAGACGATCGAGCGAGAGCTGGAGCAGCGCAGGACGAATTACCCGTTGCTGATCAAGGCGAAGCTGCTGGAGCTGTTCGTCATCCTGGGACGGCAGAGCTCCGTAGAGCTGACGGAGAAAGAGGTTCCGTCCGCCTACCGCAAAATGATGGACGAGATTGCCGATTTTCTGACCGAGCATCATCATGAGAACCTGTCTATGCCCGAGCTGGCGGCCAGCCATCATGTTTCCAAGTCCTACATGTACAAGCTGTTCAAGCAGCATACGGGATATACGCCTCATCAATTCCAGCTTCTTCAGAGAATCCATCGCGCGAAAGCGCTGCTGAGCGGAACGGAGAGCTCGATTACGGAAATCGCCTTAAGCGTCGGCTTCGGAGAAACGGCGCATTTCAGCCGTCTGTTCAAGGAGGCTACCGGGGTAACGCCTGGGTTTTATAGAAGCAGCATGAGAGATTGAGGAAGGCCGGCTGCTCCGGCAGCAAACGCTGTGGACGATTCTGCAAGCAATGGAGAATCGGATCCAAGCGTTTTTTGTCGTTGTCCGTTAAGGTGGTTTTAAGACCTAATGACGAGGTGAAGGATCATGGCGAAGCCGAAGGCGATTGTCGTAGACGTGAACGATCTGGGATTTCTGGACAATGAGAATGACCGCACGGGCTCGTTCGTAAGGCCGGTAGATACGGCCAACATGCTGAAGGACATTTACTGGATCGAGTTCGAGCTGTCCCGGATGACGATGGGCTGGATGTCGGCGGCGGCGGATTGGGGGCTCAAGGGCGAGCTTGTAAGGATGGCCTATTTGCACACGGAGCATATGAAGCACTTGAGGGAGAGAATCAACGAGCTTCCGGGGGCTGCGTTAAGCGATCGCTCCTGGACGCCGAATGAGGTTTCGAACGTGTTCGCTTCAATCGTGCTTGCGCCGGCTTTTCTTGAGTTCGCGGCAACCTATCGGATATTCGTCAACAAGCTTTACGACAAATACGACCGCATGGTCGAGAAGCTGGACCCGATACTGGATGCGCCGACGTTGGATAAGTGGCGGGCGATCGAGATGGACCGAACGCAGCTCTCGACCTGGCTCTCCAACGAAATCCGGTTTGCCTATGTCGATGATTCCGAAGGAAGGGCGAGATTCGAGACGTGGTGCCGATTTGTAAAACGGATGTGGGACGGCCTGGACGGAGGAGATCGGCTCGAAGGCTTCGCATGGCCGGAGATGCCGGCCGTGACGCCTGCAGGTCCCGTACCGGTCGTGCCTGCACACGATCCCAACTATCCGCATGTCGATCTTACTAAGTACAAAAGCGCGATGTTCGATCCGGCTTCCCCGACTTACGACAGCGTGAAGCATATGGTATTCATCAACGCGAGCGAGATGTCCGCATCGGAAAGCTTGACCTACCTCTACTATGGCATCCAGAAAATGCCGATGGATTTCTACCACGACATTGCGCGGCATACGTGGGATGAAATCCGGCACAGCCAGATGGGGGTTCGCAGACTGAAGCAGATGGGGTACGACACGAGAGATTTCTCCTGGCATCCGTCCACGGCGCTTACGCCGGACAATCTGGAACGAACCTTCCCCGAGTTCTATTCCAGTCTGACCATGGTAATGGAGCCTTGCTCGTTCATCAAGAAACGCAAATCGATCGAGGCCTTCAAGCAATTCGGAGATTATCTGTCCTCGCTCCAATCCGAGTATGACATTGCCGACGAACGGCTGCACGTCAACTTCGGGAAGAAGTGGGGCGCCAAGCTGTTCGAGCAAATGAACGATTTCGTGACGGCGAATTCGGTTGCGGAGAAGGCGAAGCAGCTGCATCTGAGAAAAATGGGCTACACCGAGGAGGAGATCAACTCCGTGCTCGGCAGCTTTCCGGAATTTTGCGGCTTTGCCACGCTTGATCTGACGTATGATCGTTACTGACCTGGCCACGGACATTCCCGGCTTGCTCATCTAATGGCTGCGAGCCTCGTGCGAGCGGCTGCGATATCGCGTAGGAGATTCGCCGATAAACTGCTTGAATTGCTTGCTGAAGAAATAAATATCCGCATACCCGAGCGTCTCCGCAATCTGGGAGACGTTCATCGTGCTCTCGGACAGAAGCTGACAGGCGCGGTCGATTCGCACGCGGGCAAGATAGTTTCTGACGGAATAGCCGGTCTGCTCCTTGAAGAGAACGTTCAAGTATCGGGGAGATATCCCGGTCAGACCGCCGAGCTCGGCATGGCTGAAGGGCGCGGCGACGTTCTCCTTCATCAGGCGAATCGCTTGTCTGACAGCGGGATGGCGGCTGCCCGCTTGCGGTCGATCGGCGGAGCATTCCCGCAGCACCAGACAGAGCGCGGCCTTGAGCACAGCCTCGAATTCGGCTTCGATTGCCGGGGAGCGCTCTTCCTCATCCAGGGTAAGCAGCCGATTGAGCAAGCTCTCGAACCAGACGGTATCTTGAATGACGCTGCATCGGGGCAGCTTCTCCAGCGCTTCGTGTCGTTCGGCTGAATTCACCGGGTTCACGCCCGCAGCGGCTGCGGAGCTCCGTTCTGCCCGGAAATGGACGAACAGCACGGTAAGCCGTTGGTCCGGATGCTGCTGGGCGAAGATGGCGTCGCCTGGACGAAGCAAAAAGCAGCTGCCGGGCACAATCGGATAATCGACGGACTGGATGCGGATCGTGCCGGCGCCCGAAGCGACGTACCACAAATCGTAATCGGGGAGCGGGTAGGGCTTCCAGTTCCAGTCCTTCTCGCACTTCGCCTTGCCGGAGGTTCTTCCGCTCGACAAGGATAAGTCTCCGAGCAAGGCGGATGGTGGAAGAATGGGCTTGCCGTCGGAGCCCAGACTGTCGTCCATATCGTATTCCTCCTGATTGATATGTATTTCGGTACAAATTTTTCGAAATTCGTAACATTCCCTTAAATCCATAACACGTATAAGATGATTATAACACGCAATCCAATAAACAAGGGAGTGTTATGGATATGAGTACAAATCAAAGCGATAGAGACGGTCAGGTCGCAGCGCTGTATAACGGAGGCGCTGTCGCGATGAGGGAAGGGCAACCGACGCAGGAGGAGATCGCGTCCCGTCTATACCGTTACGATACAATCGCGCCGCTCCTCGGCTCGCTGGACGACATCGGTCCGCAGCAGCTTCGGGAATATAAGGAGCAGGGATTTCTGGCTGTGGCGAACGTGCTTGACGCGGAGGAGGTGCAGCAATCGACCGATGCGCTGATGCGTTTGATTTTCGAGGATGCCAAGGGGGCCAAAATTCAATTTACGAAGCCGCAGAGTCAATTGCACAGCCGCGAAGAACGAGAGCTGGCCGTCCGGAAGGTTCACGAATTCGTAGCTTGCGACGATACGTTAAGAAGCATCGCGTATCAACCTAAGCTGTTGGCCGCCATTCGCGAAATTCTCGGGGAGGAGCCCATGCTCGTGCAGGATATGGCTTTGCTTAAGCCGCCCCATGTCGGCGGCGAAAAGCCGTGGCATCAGGATATGGCTTACGGTCCGCTTGCTTTCGAGAAGCCGGTCGTCGGGGTATGGATCGCGTTGGACGAAGCGGCGCTCGACAACGGCTGCATGCACGTTATTCCTCGATCGCACATGGATGGCGGCGTACCGCATTATGCTGTGCGGGATTGGCAAATATGCGACACGAACGTAAGGGTGGAGCAGGACGTTGCCGTCCCCTTGCCGCCTGGCGGTGCGCTGTTCTTCCATGGCATGATTCATCACGGCACGCCTCCGAACAAGTCGGGGAAGCGCCGCAGGGCGCTGCAGCTTCACTATGCTTGTCAGTCTTCCCGCAAGGTAAGGCCGGATGAATACAAGCGGATGTATACGAACGAGATGACCGACGCGGAATGTTAATTGAAGAGGATCGTTAGGAGGATGAGAAATTGAATACAATTATTGCGAAAGCGGCCTGGGGGATGGAAGGATCGGTGGAACGGCAGCTGGAGCGCATTGCCGAAGCGGGATACACCGCATACGAAAGCCCGCCGCCCACAGGGATTGCCGTGGAAGCCTTCCGGGATTTGCTGGACGGATACGGCTTGATGTATATCGCCCAGATGCATACGGACGGCAGTCTGGAGGCGGACGGCCATGCGGCCACGTTCCGCGAGAGGCTGCTGCGGGCACGGGAATGGTCGCCCGTCCTGGTCAATTGTCATACGGGCCGAGACGGCATGGCTTGGGAGGAGCAGCAGCGCTTGTTCGCGGACGCTCTGCAAGCCGAGCAGGATATCGGGGTTCGCGTCGCGCATGAGACGCATCGCAGCCGCTGCGCGTTTACGCCATGGACGACGGGGAGATTGCTGCGGGAATTTCCCGCGCTTAAGCTATGCGCCGACTTCAGCCACTGGGTCTGCGTAACGGAATCCTTCCTGGAGCGGTATGCGGCCGACGTGGATTTGGCCATTGAGCGAAGCATCCATATTCATGGCCGTATCGGTTATTTTCACGGACCTCAAGTGACCGATCCCCGAGCACCGGAGGCAGCCGGCGAGCTGGCGGTGCACGAGTCGTGGTGGAGGCGGATTTACGAGCGAAGCCTGGAGCGGGGAGAACCCCTCTTTACCTTTACGCCGGAATTCGGTCCTCCAGGGTATATGCACGTCATACCGTATACTCGCCAGCCGCTGGCCGATCTGTGGGAGATTAACGACTGGATGCGCCGGCGCAGCGCGGAATGGATGAAAGGCGGTTGAACCAAATCTGTATCGTCGCCATTCGGGCAATGAGGCAATAGGAGAGAAGGAAAATCGAGTTAGCCGACAGGCCCTTGGCTTTTGATGCCAAGGGCCTGTATTTGCATTCAGGCGGTATTGAATACCAGAGAGCTGTCTCGGCCCGGTTGCTTGGCGACGGAGTTTCGTGCGTCTATTCTCCCTTCTTGCGAATCTGCTTATGGCGATTGGCCGCCCATTCCTTGGCCTGCGAAGTGGCGATGGCAATCGCGCGTCCTTCCTCATAGCCGTCCTCCAGCAGAGCATTGGCGATTTCGACGGCTTTATCACGAACGGGCGCGGTGAAGTTTTTGAGCGAATCGGGATAGTTCTTTTTGTCCCAGGGCATCGTTGGCACCTCCTAACGGATAAAGTTGTTGCTATAATAGAGATTAACCAATTGACGGGGATCTGCATGCGGCCTGCTGTACTCCTGTCCGCCCCGGTAAGGCTGCCGCATTCGCGGAGCGGGCATAGGCGGGGGGCTGGAACGCAGGCTTGAGGTTGAGAATCGAAGGAGCGAGACGATGAGGCGAACGAGCTTGAGGCTGCGGCTTATGCTGCTTATGATCGGGTTAACGACGCTTCCGGTCATCACGGTGACGTGGATCGCGACAAACAACACCCGCGACTCCGTGGAGAAAGAGATCATTAATGCGAACAGCTCGCGCATGCTGTGGGCGGACCAGTATTTGGACGAGCTGATTCAGCAGATCGATACTCTGTTCTACACGCTGCAGATCAACAAGTCGCTGATGGACGGCATGGGCGAGGTGGACAGCGCCGATGTCGGCGTGCAGTACAGAACGCAGAACTATATACAGAATACGCTGACGTCCACGTATTACTCGAATTCCCGCAAAATCGATCTGCTGTCGCTGTACGTGCATGCGAGCCAAAAAGCTTTCTCGGTGAATCACGCCAGCAGCGGCATTGTTTCCGCTGTCGATATTGGCCAAGGTGTGTGGAAGCGCTTACTGAAAGAACCGGTCAATATGTATTTCAAACAGTCGGACGATGGCATCTACGCTTATCACGGCATCTACCGGTTCGAGGACCAAGCGCTGCTCGGCGGACTGTCCGTTCGCTTGAATCGCGACGTCTGGCAGGAGGTCGGACGCATCCTCCAGTCGGAGCCGGAAAGCTCCGTATTCCTTGTCAACGACGAAGGAGAGCTGCTGTCCGGTTCTACGGAAGCCGGGATGGCGGAGGAAGTCGCCTCCGAGCTTCGAGAGCTGGGCCTCGCGGATTCCGAGCTGAAGCTCGGAAGCTCCGATAACTATTACTACTTCGTAAAAAGAGTCGACGACGGCGAGCTGACCGTCATAAAAGCGGTGCCGTTGGACACGGTGACGCGCAGCGCCAGAACGACGATCCGGGCGGGGATCGTGACAGGAGCTTTGTTCGCGGCAGCCTCCGTCGTGCTGTCGATTCTCGTATCCTTGCGAATCAGCCGTCCGATCGTCGGCTTGGCCCGGGCGATGAGAAGCGCCCAGATTCATAACTTCGAGCTTAAGTCGACGCAAAGCAGGGACGAGATCGGATTGCTCGAACGGGGCTACAACTCCATGATGCTTCGCATCAAGCAATTGATCGAAGACGAATACCAGCGCGAGATCGATCTGAAGAACGCGCAGCTTCAGGCGCTGCAAGCCCAGATTAATCCCCACTTCCTCAATAACACGCTGCACCTGATCGGCGGGATGGCTCTCACCAAGGGAGCCCCGGAAATCTATAAGGTGACCCAGGTGATCGGCGAGCTGCTGCGCTATTCGATCGGCACCGAAGAGGACCGTGTTCCGTTGGCGGACGAGCTCAAGCATATGCGCAATTATTTGTTTATTCAGGAGAACAGATTTACAGGCCGCTGTACCGTTGCGCTGACGCTGGAGGAAGCCGCGCTTGGCTCGCTCATTCCGAAGTTCACGCTTCAGCCCCTACTGGAGAACGCCTTCGAGCACGGCCTCCAGCGGAAGGAAGGCGCGTGGCGCATCGAGGTGCGAGTGAAGAGGCTGGCCGCCAATATAGCGATTATCATCAAGGACGAAGGCATCGGGATCAGGCGCGACCGACTGCTGGAGCTCCGCGCCGAGCTGGCGGAAGGAGCGAGGCCTGCTTCTTCGCAAGCCGTCCCCGAACAGTCGAGGAAACGGAAGGGCAAAGGAATCGGCCTGAAAAACGTCGATACGAGGCTGAAGCTTCAGTTCGGCTCCGGGAGCGGCGTAAGGCTGTTCAGCTCGCCCGGAGGGGGAGCTCTTGTTGCCGTCAAGCTGCCTATCCAGAATAGCGGAGGTAAGGAACATGTTTAAGGTACTGGTCATAGACGACGAGCCTTGGTCCAGAGAGGTCGTTAAGGCGCTTGTCCAGTGGGACGAGCTGGAGCTTCGATTGGACGGCGAAGCCGAGGACGGCACGGAAGGGCTTCGTCTGATCGAAGAACGAGAGCCCCACATCGTGGTCACCGACATGAGAATGCCCGGGCTGGACGGCGTGGGGATGCTTAAGCGAATGAACGAGAAGTTTCCGGCCATGAAAATCATCGTGATGAGCGGTTACGACGATTTCGTCTATCTGAAGCAGGCGATTCGTTCGCGGGCGGTGGAATACTTATTGAAGCCGATTGACGGCGGCGAGCTTAACGCGGCATTGGCGCTATGCGTACAAGAGCTGAAGCAGGCGGAGCAGACGAATAACGCGCCATGGCGAACGTCCTTTTTCGCCTTCTCCGATGTGTCGGCGCAAGAGCAATATACCTCGCTCCGGCAAAAAATGGAGGGCTGTCTGCTTGAGCTGGATAGCGCAGCGGCTATCGAGGTTCTGGAAAAGCTTGGAGAGCTGGTTGAATCCTCCATGCCCGACAAGGAGGGACATAACGGTCTCGCCAAGCTTGCCCGCGACTTCCTGTCGATGATCGAGGAGTTCGCCGCGGAGAACGAGTTGGACGTCGCGGGTCTCTGGCCGAAGGCGCCGTCGGGGGATTGGAGGAACGCGGCCCAGGCGATTCGGGAGCTGCGTACGATATATGCGGAAGCGATCGAACAGATCGGGGCGAATCGCCGGAAGCGGCTGCGACTGGACATTGCCGCGATCCGCGCCCACATCGACGGCCATTACCACGAGCCGATATCGCTGGAGATGATTGCGCAGCGCTTTTACGTCAGCAAGGAGCACTTAAGCCGGGCGTTCAAATCGGAGGCGGGAGAGAATCTGTCCGACTACATTTTACGCAAGCGAATGGAGAAGGCCAGAGAACTGATCCTGGAAGGAAAGCTCTCGATCAAACATGTGGCGAAGCTGACCGGATATGAGGATGTGGCGTACTTCTATCGGGTGTTCAGAAAACAGTTCGGCCACACGCCCGGCGATCTGCGCAGGGAAGACCAAGGGGAGTGAACGGATGCCGTCATATCAATAAAATACAATAACAGTTGCTAATATCCTCGAATGATAACCTCTAACCGTCTCCCCTATACTGAAGGTGCAATTCATATCAAGGGGGTACTCATACTATGAAGAAAGCGCTTCATCTTAGCCTCGTTCTTGCACTCGTCGCTCTGTTCCTGTCGGCGTGCGGAGGGAACCGGGACAACGGCCCCTCCGAGGGAGCATCGCCATCCCAGAGCGCGGCCCCGTCTCCGTCGGCCACGGCAAAAGCCGAGCCTCGGAAGGTCGAGCTTAAAGTGTTCATGAGCTTTCCGAGGTTCAAAGACCAATTCGAAAGCTATTTCGCCCAATTCAAGGCTAAGGAGCTGGCGGAGAAAAACATCGACGTTTCGATCAAGCTGGAGATGCCGAATCCCGACCAGGCCAAGCAGATTCTGCAGACGCGGCTGGCTTCCAACGACGCGCCGGACTTGTTCACCCTGCATGCTATCGCGGATATTCCGACTTATTACAAAGCGGGCTACCTAGCCGATCTGTCGGAGCAGCCGTTCGTGCCGAAGGTATACGAGAGCGTTCGCAAAACCGTCACTTACGACGGGAAGGTTGTCGCGCTGCCGCTCGAAAGCTTGTCCTGGGGCTATCTCTACAACAAAAAAATATTCGCGGAGCAGGGCATTACGCCTCCGCTGACAATCGATGAAATGAAGGCGACTATCGACAAGCTGAACGCGGCGAACATCAAGCCGTTCATGCTGGCGTTCCAAGAGTCTTGGATTCCGCAGCTGATGATGGCGCTTTCGCTGGGCGGAACGGTATCCTCGGCCCACCCGGACTGGATCGAGAGAATGAACAAGGGCGAAGCCTCGTACGGCGAAGTCGCCAGCGTCTTCGACATCATCGATCTGATCATGGCCAACGGAACCGGCAAGCCTTTCGAGGTCGGGAACGAAGCCGGCTCTACCGACTTCGCGAACGGCAAGGCTGCGATGTGGGTTCAAGGACCATGGCAGGCGGAGACGATCCTTAAAGTCAATCCGGACATGGAATTCGGGGTCGCGCCGCTGCCTGTCAGCAACGATCCGGCCGGAGCGATGATTAACCTTGCGACCTCGACGTCGCTGGCGGTTTCCCCGAAGAGCGGCAACAAGGAGGTCGCGCTGGACCTGCTCAACTACATTCTCGACGACAAGGATTCCGCGCCGCTCTTCGAAGAGCTCAAGTTCAATCCGGTCGCGACGATGCATACCTACGAGACGTTCCCTTGGATTTCCGAAGCCAGCTCCTACGTCGCGGACGGCAAAGCGTATCTGGACTTGTCCCTTCCGAACGGCGTGACGGACGAGACGGCGAAGCTGCTCCAAAGCTATTTCGCTAAGGATGTTACGAAAGAGGACATCATCAAGACGCTGGACAAAGCGTGGGCCAAAGGCGTCAAGACGCAGCAGTAGCCGCGAGGCTCATGCGGCTGGACGGGAGGTTTGGCGATGCGTCTAACGAAAAAAGGAAAACAGCGGATCGCTCTGCTCGCCTTCGTCTTTCCAGCGCTAGCGTTCTACGCCGTGTTTATGCTCGCCCCCGCCTTCGGGGGCGCAGCGTACAGCATGACGGATTGGAACGGGCTGAATCCCGCCTACGGGTGGGTGGGATTCGCCAACTATGCGGAGGCGCTGACGGACGATCCGTACTTTATGAATTCGCTCTGGTTTACGGCGAAATTCGTCGTCTTCATGGTCGTGCTGCAGAACGTTATCGCGATCCTGCTCGCCGCCCTAGTCGAATCGCTGGGCAGGAGCAAAGCCTGGTTTCGCACGATCTTCTTCATGCCGAACATGCTGAGCATGATTATCGGCGGGTTTATGTGGCTGTTTATATTTACGAAAGTGTCGGCTTATCTGACGGAGCATGCCGGACTCGGTTTCCTTGACCGCTCCTGGATCGGCGATCCCGATTATTCGTTCTATGCCATCCTTGTCGTTTCCCTGTGGGGAGGCGTCGGCTACCTTATGGTCATCTATATCGCGGCGTTGCAAGGGGTGCCCAAGCAGCTCAAGGAGGCCGCCTCGATCGACGGAGCGAATGCGTGGCAGACGTTCCGGGGCGTGACTCTGCCGATGATCTATCCTGCGATCACGATCGGTATTTTCCTGACGCTGAACTCCTCCTTTAAAGCCTTCGACGCGGTGTACGCGTTGACGGGAGGCGGTCCGGGCCGGGCGACGCAGGTCGTTGCGATGAATATCTACGAAGAGGCGTTCAGCTTCAACAGCCGTTACGGGTACGCGAGCGCCAAAGCGATGATTCTGTTCCTGATCGTGTTCCTGATTACGATGGCGCAGCTCAGGATCATGAAGAGCAGGGAGGTGGAAGCGTGAGTCGTCTTTCCGTTGTGCCCGCGACTCGCGGGAGTTCGAGATTCGGGAGTCGTCTCGGAGCTCTTGCCGCGATTCTTCTGCTTGTTGCTGCGGCTTTGTTTACGTTATTTCCAATCTACATGGGCGTCCTGAATTCGCTTAAGACAGAGGGCGAGATGCTGAACGATATTCTTGCCTTTCCATCCAAGCTGCAATTCGGCAACTATGCCGATGCCTTCGAGAAGACCGACTATTTGCGCAGCTTGCGCAACACGCTGGTGATCGCCGTCGTTGGATTGGCGGGCATCATCCTGTTAGCCTCGATGGCCGGCTACAAAATGTCTCGGATGCCGGGGAGACTGAGCGGTTTTTTGTTCGGACTGTTCGTCCTCTCCATGCTGATTCCGTTTCATTCCATCATGATTACATTGGTGAAAATCTCCAAGGAGCTGTCCGTGCAAGGCTCCACGGTCGGGCTTGGCTTCATCTATATCGGCTTGGGCGTATCGATGGCGATCTTTCTCTACCATGGCTTTGTCAAGTCGGTTCCGCGCGAGCTCGACGAGGCTGCCGTCGTGGACGGATGCGGCGAGCTGCGGTTGTTTTTCGTAGTCGTGTTTCCGTTGCTGCTGCCGGTGACGGCCACGATCGCCATTTTGAATTTGCTTTGGATGTGGAACGATTTTCTGCTGCCGCTGCTGATGCTGACCGATTCCGAGGACTATACGCTGCTGCTCTCCACAAGCATGCTGTTTGGCGAGTACAATAACGACTGGTCCGCGATTCTTGCTTCGCTTGTGCTTGCGATGCTGCCGGTCATCGTGCTGTATTTGCTGCTTCAGAAATACATCCTGAACGGGATCGCCGACGGCGCGGTCAAGAGCTAGCCGCTGCGACGGCAATTAGGGGGGAGAACAGATGGGCTTGTTGGAGAACGATGTCGCAAGGGAGAGCGAGGTTAGCGGCTTTCTGCGCGCAGAGGGGCGCAAGCTGGTTAACGGCGAAGGGCGGGAATTGCTGCTGCGCGGCGTGGGGCTGGGCAGCTGGCTGCTTCCGGAAGGCTACATGTGGGCGTTCCCGAACGGGGGGGATCGGCCTCGCCGCATTGAACGGATGATTGAAGAGCTCATCGGCGGGGAGAAGGCGGCAACCTTCTGGCAGCTCTATTACGACCGTTACGTGGGCGAAGAGGATATTCGCCAGATCGCCAGAGAGGGCTTGAATTCCGTACGGGTTCCGATCAACGCCAGGTTTCTGATGGAAGAGGGGGCGACGGTTCGTTGGAAAGAAGCCTCTCTGGCGTTGCTCGATCGGGTGATCGGATGGTGTCGGGAGCATCGCCTCTACGTCATTCTGGATTTGCATGGCGCTCCCGGCGGGCAGACGGGTACGAACATCGACGATTCGGAGTTCGACCGCCCGGACCTGTTTCTGGAGGAGCGCTACGCCGCATTAACTGTGGAGCTATGGGCGATGTTGGCCGCACGCTATAAGGACGAGTGGATCGTGGCGGGCTATGATCTGCTGAACGAGCCGTTGCCGGATTGGTTCTCGGCTTACAATGAGCGGATCATGCCCTTGTACAAGAGAATCGTCCGCGCCATTCGCGAAGTGGACGATCGCCATCTGATTATTCTCGAAGGCGCGCATTGGTCGACCGATTGGTCGATCTTCGACGAGAAAATCGACAGCAACGTGATGCTGCAATTCCATAAATATTGGAACAACCCGGATACCGAGAGCATTCAAGCCTATCTCGACGGTCGGGAGCGTTGGAACGCGCCGATCTTCATGGGAGAGGGCGGCGAGAATAACAAGGACTGGTATGCGGGCGCATTTCGCTTGTTCGAGGATCACGATATCTCATGGAATTTCTGGACGTGGAAAAAGCTGGACAGGGACAATTCGCCTTGCTCGGTCAAGAGGCCGGAGGGATGGGGCCTGCTGGTCGATTATTTGGAGGGCGGCGCGAAGCCGACTCCCGAAACTGCGGCAAAGGTACTGTGGGCGTACTTGGACAATCTCGCCTTCGCCGACTGCGTCCATCATCGCGACGTTGTCGATGCGATATTGCGAAGACCGCCGGTTCGCGTTCCGGCAGTGTTCTATTCCTACGAGGGTCCGGGAATTGGCTTCGGACTATCGGCGGAACGGGCAAACGGGGAGGACAATGGGGGCTCGGCGAACGATTCGAGCGAGGTCTCTGCAGTCGGAAAGAGAGCTGCCGGATTCCGCATTCACGACGGAACGGATATCCGGTTCGTGGAGAATGGCGGACGCAAGGCGCCCAACTTCCAGCACGGCCGCGGGGAAGCCTGGCAGCCGGGCGAATGGCTGTGCGTGCAGCTTTTGCCGGGCGAGTGGGCGGCATACGATTTTTGCGCTCCGCAAGAGGCGAGTGAGGTTGAGTATGCGCTGAGCCTGCGCTTGAGCGCGGTGGAGCAGCGGGCGTCGGTAAGAGTGAAGTCCGAAGGCGAATCGCTCGGTATTGTCGAGAGCGGCCCCGGCTGGGAGACGCTTCGGCTGCCGGAGCCCATACGTGTCGCTTCGGGCGTCCATCGGATCGTATTGGCTGCAGAGGGCGGTCCCGTGCGCATCATGTGGCTTGAGCTCCGGCCGGAAATCCGCAAGGATGCGGGAAGGCAATCCCGTTCGGAATGACACGCGCAACAGGAGCAAGCGAATAGCCTAACGGAGAGGCTGTCCGCTCTGGCGAATAAGGATGCTGTTTCTCAAGTCTGCGGCAGACTTGGAGGCAGCATCCTTATTTGATTTTCTTCTCGGTTTCCTCGGCTCAGCAGAAGCATACGGGGGGCGTTTCCCGCCCGGTTTGCCGATATCCGAACCGCCGGACGGAGCGAGGGAGGACGCAAGGCGGTAAAGACCCTCGACCACAGTCTAGGAATAAAAACATACGCGGGTCCGTTATGCCGAAAAGCGGAGAGGTTTACAATAAGGTCATAAGGCAAACGAAACAGAAAAGAGGTGAGGCACATGAAAAGCGGAAACGGATTGGCGCTGCTGCTGATCGCTTTCGGAGGATTGATCATTCTTGGTAAATTGGGATTCGGCCTGGGGTGGTTATTCGGACTTCTGATCCCGATCTTGATCATCCTTCTCGGCGTCGTAGCCTGGAATAACGGCAACCGGCTGCTGGGAGGCGTAATCGCCGTCATTGGAGGATTCGTCCTGCTGGGCAAGATGAGCTTCCTGTTCGTCTGGATTGCGGCAATCGCCATGATCGTATTCGGAGTATCGATGCTAGGTCGCAAAAATCGCGTCACGAGATTCTAAACTTTACTATAAAAGCCGCAGTTTACGATGGAACGAGGAGGGAACCAGGAAATGACCGTGATGAAAAGGGTGCGCGATATGACGGTGGCTACGCTGAACGATCGGCTGGAAAAGTCGGAAGATCCGGTACGCGTCATCGATCAATTCCTATGGACGACGCACCAGGAAATTACGCAAAGCGAAGGCCTGCAGCGCCAATATGCCGCACACACCGACAGCCTGTATCGGCAATGGAAGGACGCCGAGCAGTGGGCGGACAAGCGCGAGCAGCAAGCGGTGACCGCCCTGAAGGCGGGGGAAGAAAACATCGCTAAGCTGGCTCTGCAAGACAAAGTTATCCATGATGAACGAGCCGGGCGGTATCGCCAGCTATACGAGCAAAGCAAGACCGAGCTGGACGATCTGGAACAGCTGCTTCAAGAGCTCCGCAACGAGTACCGACTCGTCTATGATCGCCGTCAGTTCTACGTCGCGAGGATGGAGTCCCTTCGCCTTCAGCAACGATTGAATGCCCGATTTACGCCGGGCGGCGCGGATACGTCGCAGATGTTCCGCAAGATCGACGATCGGCTGACGGATATCGAGCTGGAAACCCGCAGCCTTCGCGACCTGCGCCGGATGGGCCAGGAAACGCTGCTGCACGCCGGCGAAGTCGTGAAAAACACGATCGAGCGGGAGCTTGAGGAATTGAAACGCAAACTGCAACAAGGAGGTTAAGGACATGCGCAAACTGTACCGTTCGACACGCGACAAGAAGCTATTCGGAGTGTGCGGAGGATTAGCGGAGTACTTGGGCGTGGACGCGACGCTGCTGCGGATTCTGCTTATCGTCATCGCCGTATTCTCGGCCGGCTCCGTCATCATCGTCTACATTATCGCCGGATTCGTCATTCCGATCGCCCCTTCCTACGGCGGCTTCGGAGCGGGTCCCTACGATCAAGGCTGGCGCGGCCAGGAGCAGCCGTTCTACGGCTACAATCCGGGACCCGGCCCGGCCCAAGGTCAAAGCTGGCCGCCGAATTCTGCCGGGTATCCCGGACAGCAGCCGAGAGGATTCCCTCCCTCGGGCGCTGCGCGTCCAGGGCCGGCGGCTTCCGCTCCGCCAACAACAAGCCGTCCGTCGCAAGGTCTTGACGCGATGATGGAGGATATAGAGAAGAAGTCTTTGCAGCGCGAAATCGAAGAACTGAAAGCCAGAATTTCAAAATTTGAGAAGCAATCGAAAGGAGAATAACACAATGGGTGTATTCCAAAGAATTAAAGATCTGACGAAGGCGTCGGTACATGATCTGCTTGACAAACTTGAGGACCCGATCGTCATGCTGAACCAATATTTGCGCGATATGGAAGTCGAAATTCACGACGCCGAGGTTACGGTAGCGAAGCAAATGGCTTCCGAGCGCCGGATGAAGCAACGCCTCGACGAGCTGGTCAGACTCGGCGTCGATCGCGAAGGACAGGCGGAGCACGCTCTGCGCTCCGGCAACGAGACGCTGGCCCGCAAGCTGCTTGAAGAGAAGGTGCAGTACGGGCAACAGGCTTCCAGTCTGGCCGAGCTTCA
Organism: Cohnella boryungensis; assembly: GCF_042651945.1. Taxonomy (NCBI): domain Bacteria; kingdom Bacillati; phylum Bacillota; class Bacilli; order Caryophanales; family Paenibacillaceae; genus Cohnella; species Cohnella boryungensis. The sequence goes on from NZ_JBHSED010000015.1 coordinate 27,369, forward strand.
CGCTCAATCCAGCGCGCAAGTGTCGGAATTGACGGCTCAGCTTCATGAAATGAAGGAAGAGTACTACAAGCTTCGCAACAAGCGCAACGAGCTGGCCGCGCGTTCCCAGATGGCGAAAGCCCGCAAGCAAATGGCGCAGATCAGCACGCTTCATACGATTGAAAGCGGCGCGGCTTCACGCGGCTTCCACAGAATGGAAGAGAAAATCATGCAGATGGAAGCGGAAGCGGATGTCGCGAGACTGCCGAGCATGTCCTACGGCGGAGTTCCCAGCCGAATCGATCCGGAGAAGGAATTCCGCGTAGAGCAGGAGCTGGAAGCTTTGCGAAGCCGGGTTCAACCGAACCTGAACAAAGAGTAACGCTTCAAGCATTCTCCCTTGGCGCAAGATGTGCTATGATGTCGGATAGTAATGCTCATATGAACAAGCCATAACGGTTCCCGGACTGTTATGGCTTTCCCTACGAAAGGGAAGCGATTCGGCAGGAGGTGTGACCCGACATGAAAAAATCCAGTAACGCGATCCTATTCATAGCAGCCGGTATTTACCTCGCGCTTGGCACTGTGGCGGGTTACACGACGGTGAATGCGATCGTCCTCTTGCTGCTCGGCATCGAACGCTATCGATCCGATCGCTCCCGAATATCGATCGTCGTCATGGCCGTCAGCACTCTTGTGCTGGTGATCACGCAGCTGGCTCTGTTCGTCATAATCGTGCTGATCTCGCTCGGCATCTATTATTTCCGGGTCCGTCCTCAGGAATTCGGCACGAGCGCAGGCAGTCACAGGCTGCTGTTGAACATGAGGCTCGACGAGCAATCGTGGGTGATGCATTCCATGAGCATCTGGAACGCGCTAGGCGAGGTCCGAATGGACATCTCGCTTGCCGTTCCCGAAGATAAGGAAACGACAATCGTACTGCAGGGCCTTATCGGAGATCTCGACCTGATCGTGCCGGAGGATTACGGTCTCCAGGTGGATGCTTCGGTGCTGCTGGGCCAAGTCTCCTTCCAGAAGGTCAAGGAAAACGGGGTAATCCACCGCTTGTCGTGGAAATCCCCGAACTATGAGCAATACGATCAGAAGCTGAAACTTCAGTTGTTTTATCTCGTAGGAGATATCAGAATACGTACCGTATAATGTCGTCGAAGGGGGAGTCGCATGGAGTCTCGGAAGGTAACCAATATGGTATGGCGTCATATGGGCGAGGCCGTGCTGTACTCCTTGGGCGTTGGCGCGCTTGTCGTGTATCTGTTGATCCGCTATGGCGTGGACGGTTCGTTTCAATCCCTGAACAAGGGGATTTCGTTCACGATAACGGCAATCGGCGTCCTGACGGTTACAGGCGCCGCATTCGGTTTCTGGAGAAGCTACCCGATTCGCAATCGGCTGGAAATGCTGAGGGAGTCGATGGTGACGCTGGAGAAGGGAAGTCCGTCGTTGCCGCTGCCCGATCTGGGACAGGACGAGATCGGCAGGCTGGGCGAGCAGCTAGGCAAGCTGGGACGCAGATGGGAGGAGCAGGTCACCTCCCTCCAGCGCTTGTCTACGAACAACGCGGAGCTCGCCGCGCAAGCGCGGATGAGCGCCGTCGTGGAGGAACGGCAGCGGCTCGCTCGCGAGCTGCACGATGCGGTCAGCCAGCAGCTGTTCGCGATCTCTATGACAGCGACCGCTGTCGGACGGACGATGGACAACGATTTCGAGAGAGCTCGCCGTCAGGTGGAGCTGATCGAGGAGATGGCATCGGCTGCGCAATCCGAGATGAGGGCTTTGCTCTTGCATCTGCGTCCCGTACATCTCGAAGGCAAACGTCTGGCCCAGGCCATCCCGGAGCTGGTGGAAGAGATGAAGGCGAAGGTGCCTGTCGATATCGGCATCGATATCGAGCAGGATTTGCCGCTGAATAAAGGCATGGAGAATCATCTGTTCCGCATCGTACAAGAGGCGTTATCCAATACGCTCAGGCATTCGAAAGCGACGAGAATGGATATCGTGCTGCAGCGGCGAGGCGAGACGGTTCGGCTGGGCATTCGAGATAACGGAATCGGCTTCGACACGCAGGTGAAGAAGCAGGCTTCCTACGGCATGACCAATATGGAAGAGCGGGTAACGGAGCTTGGCGGCTCGCTGAACGTGGCAAGCGCTCCGGGCAAGGGAACGAGAATCGAAATACGGGTGCCGTTAATGGCGGAAGGCGGTTGAACGAATGTCGGCGGAACAGGCGCTGGTACGGGTGTTGTTGGTGGATGATCATGAGATGGTCAGAATCGGCTTGGCGGCGGTGCTCGGCACGGAGGAGGGAATCGAGGTCGTCGGCGAGGCGGGCAATGGGATGGACGGCTTGCGCCTGGCGCGCGAATACTCCCCGGATGTCGTGCTTATGGATCTGGTTATGGAGGGCATGGACGGCATAGAGACCACTCGGCGCGTCATGGAAGAGATGCCGGATTGCCGGGTTATCGTCCTTACAAGCTTCCTGGACGACGAGAAGATGTATCCCGTCATCGAAGCGGGCGCGTTCAGCTATTTGCTGAAAACCTCCCGCGCTTCCGAGATCGCGGATGCGATTCGCGCGGCAGCGCGCGGCCAATCGGTGCTGGAGTCGCAGGTAGCATCCAAAATGATGAACCGCTTCCGCAGGCCCCCGCAGGTCGCGTCCCAGCCGCATGAGGATCTGACCGACCGCGAGATGGAAGTGTTGAAGCTGATCGCCCTCGGCAAATCCAACCAAGAGATTGCCGACGAGCTGTTCATCGGCATCAAGACGGTCAAGTACCACTTGACGAACCTGTTCGGCAAGCTGGGCGTAGAAGACCGGACACAGGCCGCCATCTACGCCCACCGCAACGGACTGGCCGACTAGAGCGGCAGTACTGCCTTGACCTGCGAGAGCGAGAAGACCGAATTCGCGGCGCTGGGCTTCATCGGCGGAACAAGACTCATATTCCCCCAATAGGTAGGCTCCTCACAGCCGCTCGTTTCCTGCTCAGCGGAGCTGATCTCCGCGATCCGGTTCGATTTGCGGCTTCTCTTGACCGGTCGCGCCGTACGTTCGCCATTGAGCACAAGCGTCGTGGCGCCGCATGAGGTCAATATTCCCGTATGGCGGGCGTCGTCCATCGTAATGACGCAGACCGCTTGGCCGAATAACGGCTTCAGGGACCATTCATCCAAGGGAAACGATACGTCCATTCAATTGTCACCCTCCTGAATCATAAGATTTCATGCATTGTATTCCTTGCGTGACAAACGTGTACGGGCGTTTGCCGGGGATGGAAATTCACACTTAAAAACATGGCGTTGTCCCCTTAAGTGTGCTAAACTACAATTCATGAGTTGACAAAAAATCTTCCAAATTCGCATAGAAGAAAGATGGGGACTATGACGGAACATAAAAACGAAACGACTTCCGCTCCTGAAGCGGTCTATTTCATTTTTGGAGCTACAGGCGATTTGGCTCGTCGTAAGCTGTTTCCGGCGTTGTACAGCCTGTATCGGGAAGGCAAGCTAGGAGAGCGGTTCGCCATTGTCGGACTTGCGCGCAGACCGCGCACAGATGAGCAATTCCGCGACGACGTGCATTCGTCGATCCGCGAGTTTTGCCGTTACAAACCGAAAGAGAACGAAGAATGGGACGCGTTCGCGAAGCATTTTACATATTTATCGCTGGATACCGGCAAGGTTGAAGCTTTCGCGCCGCTGAAGGCGCACACGGAGCAACTTGAAGCCAGCTACGGAATACCGGGCAACCGGCTGTTCTATTTGGCGCTCGCTCCGGAGCTGTTCGGCAGCGTCTCCCGCAACCTCCGCGACGGCGGAATGCTGGAGAGCAACGGCTGGCACCGTCTCGTGATCGAGAAGCCGTTCGGATACGATTATCCTTCGGCCGAGAAGCTGAACGAAGAGATTCGCCAGGTATTCCGGGAAGACGAAGTGTTTCGCATCGATCACTATCTGGGTAAGGAAATGGTTCAGAACATTGAAGTCATTCGTTTCGCGAATGCCTTCTTCGAGCCTCTGTGGAACAAAAATCATATTGCGAACGTCCAGATCACGCTTTCCGAGACGGTCGGCGTGGAAGATCGGGGCGCATACTACAACAAGTCCGGCGCATTAAGGGATATGGTTCAGAACCATATGCTTCAGATGCTTACGATGATCGCCATGGAGCCTCCTGCTCGGCTTGACCCCGAAAGCATTCGCGACGAGAAGGTCAAGGTGCTCCGCTCTGTAAGAAGATACCTCTCCGAGGAGGACGTGCGCGGCGAGATCGTTCGCGGACAATACAGCAGCGGATCGTTGAAGGGCAAGGAGCTTAGAGGGTATCGCGAGGAAGACAACGTCGATCCGGAATCGGTCACGGAAACGTTCTTCGCCGCCCGTCTGTTCGTCGAAAATTTCCGTTGGGCGGGCGTTCCGTTCTACGTTCGGACAGGCAAGCGTCTTCCCGTGAAGTCGACGGAAATCGTGGTAGAGTTCAAGAACGTGCCGAACAACGTTCTCTTCGCCCGCAAGCAGGATCTTCAGCCGAACCTGCTCGTCATTCGCGTAAATCCGATGGAAGGCATCTACTTCAAGATCAACGCGAAGAAGCCGGGGAACGACATGAAGATCCAGCCGGTGGCGATGGAATTCTGCCAGAGCTGCCAGGTCGGGATCAATACGCCGGAAGCCTACGAGCGCTTGATTTTCGATGCGGCTCGCGGAGAAGGCACATACTTCACTCGCTGGGACGAGCTTGCGGCGGCTTGGAAAATTATCGATCCGATCGCGGCGGCCTGGAGAGAGCATAACATTGCGCCTTCGACCTATCCTGCCGGCTCGTGGGGGCCGAAGCAGGCCGACGATATTCTGGAGCAAGACGGATACCATTGGTGGCCGGTGAACGGTCAGGAAGAGGACAATGTCATCTGGGTGTCCAATACGGGCAAATAAACGGCTTGGAGGACGACTGCAATGCCTAAAATATACGACATTAGCATGACGATCGAAGAAAGCATGCAGGTATGGAAAAGCTACCCGCACAAAAAACCGCGCATCGAGAATGTGCAAAATCATGACGAGGGCAAGCCGCACGAGAGCCTGCTTACGATCAATACGCATACGGGCACGCATGTAGACGCTCCGCTTCACATGCTGCCCGGAGGCCCTACCATTGAGACGATTGCGCTGGAGCGTCTGATCGGACCGGCTCGCGTGCTGGATTTGACTCACGTCAAGGATTTCATTACGAAGGACGACCTCGTGCCGTTTGCGATTCAGCGCGGAGAGCGGCTGCTGTTCAAGACGAGCAGCTCGTTCACGGAGGAGTTCATGCTGGATTTCGCTTTCCTGCGGGAGGACGGCGCGCAATACTTGGCGGAGCTCGGCGTTGGCCTGGTTGCCACAGACGCGCTCGGGATCGAGCGCGCCCAGGCGGAATATCCGACTCATCGGACGTTGATGAGCAACGACGTTATTATCGTCGAAGGAGTGCGCTTGAAGGATGTGCCGGCGGGCAACTATACGCTGGTGATCGCACCGTTGAAGCTGACGGGGATCGATGCGTCTCCCGCTCGCGCCCTGCTGTTGGGCGACTGAGCAGGACCGAACGAGGAAGAAGGGGATTGCGCCAAGCGGCGCAATCCCCTTCTTCTTTTGAATTTATCTTCTCGCGTCGGCGCTCCTAAGCGTGACGATACTGCTGAGGAGAATGTCCCGTAATTTTGCGAAACAGCGAATGGAAAAACTTCATGTCGCTGTAGCCGACCTCGTGCGCGGATTGCTGTACGGAGATTTCGGTCGTCTTCAGCAGCTGGCAGCATTTGCGAATACGGACGTTCTGCAGGTAATGGTTGAACGTAAGCCCGGTTACTTTCTTGAATTGATTCTGGAAGTGATTCACGCTCATATACGAGCGTTCCGCAACGGACTTCAGCGTAAGCTTATCCGAATAATGCAGCTCGATAAAGCGGATCGCATCGTCCATCTTCTCCAGCGGCGGCTCGCTTGCAGCCGGCGGCTGCTCCGGCCGGGATTGCTCCCTGTGAACGAGCTGGAGAATCTGGATCAGAATCGCGGATACCATCGCTTGATACCCGACAGGACGCTCGATATTTTCTCTATAGGCCTGGTTGAACAAGAACTGGAACCGATCCTGTTTATCCTGCGTGCGGAACCAGGCGCGGGTTAGGCGTTCGGGTGAATAGAGCAGACGCTGAAGCTCGGATTCGCGGGGAATCCAGTCGGGCATGCTCTTGAGCGCGGCCAGATCGAATATAAAATTGCAGACGACAAGCGGATTTCCCGGATCGGACGTCGCCGGACGGAACACATGCGACGTGCCGATCGGAATGAGGAACAGATCGCCCTTCTGCACGGCAAGGGTCTGCTCTTCAATATAGTGATAGCCGCGTCCTTCGGCGACGAGACATAATTCGATGAAGTCGTGACGATGAGGCGGAGTGTCGAAGGCTTCCGTCTCGCGGTTCAGGAACATCGGGAAGTCTCCGCGATAGAAGTGCGAGCCAGTCAATAAGCGTGTCATCCGGTTATCCCCCTATTGACGCCTTTCCCTAAGGCCGGAGCGGCGAAAGGCTTGGTATATACCCCATTCTAAGGAAACGGCAGCCGTTGTACATGGACGATCTCTACATTTGAATTTGTAAAATGCGTACCTTTCTGCACGGAGGGCACGCTGTGATATGCTGTATAAGTAAGGCTGAGACACGGAGGTGCGCCGGGTGCGCAAATCAGGCATACGCAGCAAGCTGTTTATTTCCTACACGCTGATCGTGTCATTCGTCATCGCCACTTTGAGCGTTTTTTTCTACTATCGCATGTCCAGCGTCGTCATGGAGCGCACGCTGGAATCCTCTCGGCAGATGCTGCAGCGCGTCGATGCCAGCTTGTCCCAGGCGATCAGGGATCTGGACCGAATCTCCGCTCAGGTCATCTATAATCCGGATTTTCAGAATCGCTTCGAGCAGTCGTTCTCGGCCGTTGAAACCTACGAGGACCTGGATCAAAAAAATGCCTTCGTAAAAATACTGGCGACGCTAAACGGTCCGTCCTTCATCGCGCAGCAGATCAACGTGTTCAATCTGGAAGGCAACTTCATCAGCTTCGGTCTGAAGATCGATCCTTACGACCGGTTGAAGGAGAGGATCGCCCTGCTGGATTGGGTGGAGCCAACGATGAACAAGGGCGGAGACAAGCAGATCAATCCTCCGCATCGCGACGAGCTGTTCCGCTCCGGCGGCCGCGTCTTCTCCTTATCCCGACTGTTCCCGCACAGCGGGTCCTCCTCTCCGAAATTCGTCGAGGTGCAGCAGTCGTACGAGAAGCTCGAAGAAATTGTCGGCGACGCGATCCGGCAGACGAATAATCGCCTGTATATTTTCGACGACGAGGGCAGGCTGTTCTACCCGGTAGGCGAGGATGCGCAGAAGCCTCCGTTCGCATGGGGGGATATTCCGGAATTGCCCTCAGGAACCTTTCATCAAATAACGGAAAAGGTGAACGGAGAGCAGCTGGTGATCGGCTGGCTTCGTTCCTCCTTCTCCGAGCTGACGGTCGTGGCGGTTCAGCCGAAGAGCGAATTGCTCAGTCCCGTGAACAGCTTGAGAAATATCGTGATTACGGTAACCGTCGTGGCCGAGGCATTGGCGCTACTGATCGCTTACGGGGTCGCGTCGACGATTACGCTTCCGATTCGTCTGATCTTGCGGGATATCCGCAAGCTTGACCTGGAGCAGATCAACCTGATCACGCTCGCGCCTAACCAGAAAACCTACCGCAAAGCCTCCTATGAAATCCAAGAGCTTTACGACGGATTCGTCTCGATGAAGACAAGGCTGAATCAATCCGTGGACCAGCTGCTCGACGCGCAAAAGAGGGAAAGCATCGCGCAGATGCGCGCGCTGCATAATCAGCTTCAGCCTCATTTCGTGTTTAACACGTTGTCCTCCATCGGAGTTCTTGCGGAGCAGTCGGGCGCTACCGAGGCTGCGGCGATGAGTCATAAAATGATGCACATGATGGAGTACATCAGCGGATCCAACGCAGAGCCAGTTAAGCTGGAGGAGGAGATCCGGTTCACGGAAAGCTATCTGGAGCTGATGAAGCTGCGCTACCAGAAGCATTTCAGCTATCGGGTCGAGGTGGACGAGTCGCTGGGGAAGCTGACATTTCCAAAGTTCGTCCTGCAGCCGCTCGTGGAGAACTCCTTCGCCCACGGCTTTCATCACATCCATCCTCCATGGTTTATCAGGATCGCCGTCTATTCGCGGGGGGATACGGAGTGGACGCTCCGTATTCAGGATAATGGGAACGGCTTTTCCGCCGATGCGCTGGACCGGATTCAAGGGTTTATCGCGAATCTGCGCGAAGGGGAAGCGGCGCGGCCGGAGGAGATCGGCAGCAAAGGCATCGGCGGCCTCGGGCTGGAAAATGCGCTGATGCGGGTTCATCTGTTCTTTGCAGGCAAGGCGACCTTCGCCGTTCGCAATCTGGAGGAAGGCATGGAGCTTACGATGACGGTCAGTCAGAAGGAGGACATGACGGATGTTTAGAATCATGGTTGCGGAGGATGAGCCGCTCATTCTGCAGAGCATCTGCGAGAAGATTCGCGCGAGCGACAAGGATTTCAAGATTGTAGGGGAGTACGAGAACGGAGAGTACGCGCTGCTTGAGCTGGATGTGGTCAAGCCGCATGTGCTGCTTACCGATATTTATATGCCCGTCATGGACGGGCTGACGCTCATCGAGCACGTGCAATCGCATTCGCCTTCGACGATCTGCGCGGTTCTGACCGGGTATCGGGATTTCGAATATGCGCGCAAGGCGATTCAACTGGGCGTCTCGGATTATTTGCTCAAGCCGCCGTCTGCGGAAAATATCGCGAAATTTCTGACGGAAGTGAAGGAGAAGCTGACCCGCAACCAGGCTCTGGTAGAGGCCGAGCTGCTGCAGCAATGGGCTTATCACAAGGAGAACGGCAACGTTTACTCGCCGGAGCTGCAGCAGCTCTCGCAGGAATACTTCTATCATGCCTGCTATATCGTCATTTACGTCTGGATGCCCCCGCAGATGTCCCATGCGGCATATCGTCTAGGGGAGGCTCGGGACTTCGACGAGCATCTGCATGCCGGGGAGAAAGCCTATTTCGTTCCTTCCGCATCGAGCCATCAGCGGATGATCGTCGTCGGGGTGCATGGGCACTCGGATTCCAGGTCGCAGCGGCTGGCGGAGCTTGCCGCGTCCTTGCTGGAGGCGGACGCGTGCTGCGTAACGGCTGCAACGATCGGGAAGCTGCAGACCGAGCTGTTTGCAGCGGCGCAGAAGCTTCACAAGGTTGCCTACAGCAGATTTCCGCTGCAAGGAGCGCAAGCTCTGGCGTGGCACAGCCGGGAGCCGGCTTACGAGGTGCCCATGCTGCCGATACCGGGAGGCTTGGAGCAAGAGCTGTCGTCTTTGCTGTTCAAGCAGAGGAAAACGGAATTTGTGAAAAAGCTGGAGCTGCTGCTGCACGGAGAGGCCTGGTTCTCGGCCAGCCGGCTGCAATGGCTGCAATCGCTGTCTTACCTGATGAATACGTGGACGACGCAAAACGCCGAGCTGGCCAGGCGGGTCGCCGGAATCCGCTGGAGCGACGAGCTGGAGGATGCGATCTGGCAGGCGACAGACGCGAATGCGCTCATTCAGCACGTGAAGGAGCTTCACGCCTCGCTATTCGATGCCCTGGAGCAGGACAAAGAGATCGAGGCTTCATGGGTCGACGAGCTGAAAAGCTACTTGGAGACGCGTTACATGGACAACATCGCACTTACGGACATCGCGGATCGCACCGGACTCAACGGCTCTTACGTCGGCAGGGTTTTCAAGAGAAAATACGGCCACAGTCCGATCGATTATTTAATTCAAATCCGGCTGGCCAAAGCCAAGCAGCTTATCCGGGAGAAGCCGCGCCTGCTGTTCAAGGATGTGGCGGAGCTGGTCGGCTACACCGATCCGTTCTACTTCAGCAAGCTGTTCAAGCAATGGACCGGACAGACGCCTCGCGAGTTCAAGAAGAGCCAAGCGGATGAGTGATATTGCCCTATACATTGCGTTTGATCCCCCTACAACGGAATCGTAAACGCTTTCTATAATGAAAAGGCAATGGACAATTAACAAGGGGGTTATCAAGTGAGACAGAAGATCAGAGTCTTATCTTTGCTGCTAGTCCTGACGATGGCCGCAGCCGCTTTGGCTGCGTGCGGAGGCTCCAACAAGAGCAATAACCAACCGGCATCCCCTGCCGCATCCGGCCAATCCTCTGCACCGGCTTCTCAGGCGGCTTCCAAGGAGCCTGTCAAGCTGACGTTCACGACGATGGCGAACGGAGATTCCGAATCGCAGGCGTTCAAGGAAATCTTCGCGAATTTCGAGAAAGCGACGGGCAACACGGTCGATTTTCAAGTTCTGCCGGACGTCAATCAGTACGAGAACATTATCAAGACGCGCTTCGCCACTCAAGACGCGCCGGACATCTTCTACTTCTTCGCAGGTCCGAATGAATACGTGACGATGCAGGCCGAGAAAAACCTGGTGGAAATGACGAACGAAGCCTATGTCGGCAATCTGACCTCTGCGGTGAAGGACTTCTACACGGCAGACAACAAAATTTACGGCATTCCATGGGGCTCGTTCAATGCGATGGGCGTTATGTATAACAAGGAGGTCTATGCCAGCCAAGGCTTGAGCCTTCCGAAAAACTACGGCGATCTGCTCGCCAACGCGGAGAAGCTTAAGGCTGCGGGCATTACGCCGTTCTACGAAGCGGTGAAGACCGGCTGGCCGACGCAAATCTTCCCGCTGTCCGCCTTCCAATCGATGGTCATGCCGACGATCGGCGGCGAAGAAGGCGTTCAGAAGCTGATCGCGAACACGCTTCGCTTCAACGAAATTCCCGAGATGAAGCATGTCTATGAGCTGCAATACGAATTGAAGGAAAAGGGCTATTACAATAAGGATCTGCTGGCCGGCACGTACGAGAACCAGCAGGAGGCGCTGGCGAACGGCACGGCTGCGATGGCGTTCCAGGCGGACTGGATGCTGCCGGAGGTTTCCAAGCGTTTTCCCGACAAGGTGAACAGCATCGGCTTCTTCCCGCTGCCGTCGGCATCGGATGAAGGAACGGTCTCTCTCTACCCGCCGAAGCAGATTTTCGTGACCAAAACCTCTCCGCGCGCCGAAGCGGCCAAGGAGCTTGCCAACTTCATGACGACGCCGGAATCGCTTGCGATCTGGTACAAATACAATCCGGGCATTCCCGTATATAACGGCGTAAATACGACGCTGCTGCCGGGACAAGAGGAGATTTACAAGTATATCGAGGCCGGCAAGGGCATCGTGCAGATCCAATTGCGGCTTCCTGCGGGCATTATCGACTTCGACAAGATCACGCAAGAGCTTGTCGGCAAGGGCGACGCCCAGAAGGCGGTCGACCAAATGGACAAGAACTATCGCCAAGACGGCAAAAACAAAAAGATCGCCGGCTTCGAGTAAGGAACTTGGCTATTCCGGCAATTGCCCGGAGGGGATTGTTAACCGCAATCCCCTCTCCTGTTTCAAAGAAGCAAAATGCTGACGCCAGTATACTTAAGGAAGAGGACGATCCACATGAAGAAGCATGTTAGATACCCGCTGTACTTCATCCTGCCCGCGCTGGCGATTTACGGCATTCTGTTCGTGTATCCGACGCTGTCGGGTTTCGCATACAGCTTCACGGATTGGAGCTCATACAGCGATGAAGTGAATTTTATCGGCTTGGACAATTACCGTTCGCTCTTCTCGGAGGGCGTACTCGGCTTGGCGATTAAAAATACGCTGATCTATGCGTTTTTCGTGACGATATTCGTCAATCTGATCGGCTTGATGCTCGCGCTGCTGTTGAACCGCAATTCCAAAATCGGCAAATTTTACAGGACGGCATTCTACACCCCTGTTGTGATAGCGCCTCTGATCGTCGGCTATATCTTCACCGCGATCTATAGTCCGGAGAACGGGATACTGAACGAAATTCTGCGCACGTTAGGGCTGGGCTTCCTCGCGGTGGATTGGCTGAACGATTCCCGTTATGCCTTGTTCTCCATCATTATGACGGAGCTGTGGAGGGGCGCGGGCTTCGCGATGGTCATTTACCTGGCGGGGCTCAAGACGATTCCGAAGGATCTTCTGGAGCAAGCGAGCGTTGACGGAGCCAACGCGTTCAGTCGATTCAAGAACATCGTATTTCCGCTGCTGGCGCCTTCCTTTACGGTCAATTTCCTGCTGACGGTCATCAATTCCCTGAAGGTGTTCGAAACGGTGCTGGTGTTGACCAACGGAGGACCGGGATACGATACCGAAGTATTCAACACATTGATCTTCCGTAATTTCTCGCGCGGGAACTGGGGCTATGCGACGGCATCCGGCCTGGTGCTGACGCTGATCGTATCGATAATCGCCATTACGTTCTTGAGAATCCTGCGGAAAAGGGAGGTGGAGATGTGAGCCTGCGACTATTCAACTGGCGGCGGATCGGTAAGGAAGCGCTGCTGCTCGTCCTCGTGCTCGTCGTTGTCATTCCATTCCTGATGATCGTCGTCAATTCGTTCAAGGATGTGACGGAAGCGGGACGCTTCAAGCTCACGCTGCCGAAGGAGCTTGATTTCAGCAACTTCGAGGCGGTATTCGCGGACGGGAAAATCTGGCGAGGCTATATGAACAGCGCATTGATCTCGGTCGGAGCGCTGATCGTCACGAACCTGTTCGCCTCGCTGGCGGCGTTCAGCATCCAGCGGAACGGAACGCGCCTGACGAACTTTCTGTACTATTTTTTTATCGTCGGTCTGGTCATGCCGGTATCGCTTATTCCTACGATTAAGCTTATGATGAACTTAGGTATTCACAATACGTACCAGGGGATGATCGTGTATTATTCCGCCGTGCTGCTGCCCTTCACGATCTTCCTGATGACGGGGTATCTGAAAACGATTCCTAGAGAGCTGGACGAATCGGGCATTATCGATGGGTGCGGGCCGTTACGGCTGTTCATCAAGATTATGCTGCCTCTCATGCAACCGGTAATGATTACGGCGTCATTACTGACGATTATTTCCGTGTGGAACGATTTTATGGGCCCGTTCTATCTGCTGACGGATGGAGCGAAATGGACCGTAACCGTATCCGTATATAATTATGTGGGTAAATACAGCTCAGATTGGAACTTGATCTTCGCGGACATCCTTGTCGTTATTTTACCTGTTATCGTCTTGTACTTCCTGCTGCAGGAATACATTGTCGAGGGGATGACGGCCGGTGCGCTGAAGGGCTGATTCCAGATGACCAAAGGAGAGATTCCCATGAGTGACAAGATTCAACACTACGAACAGCAACTGCGAGATTTCATCGTTTCCCAGGTCGATACGATTCTGAAGGAGCCCGTCCACTACCTGAAGCATCCGTTCGTGGACCCCGGCTCGATCTATGACGGAAATCTGTGGGATTGGGATTCCTTCTGGGCGGTCTACGCCATCTTGAATCTGGTGGACGATTCGGAAGATGGCAAGCGGAAGAAGGAGCGTTATCTCAGGCACGCCAAGGGCAACATTCGCAATTTCCTGGACTATCAGATGGAGGACGGCTACATTCCGATGATGGTCGCCACTCTGGACCGCAATTCGGAGCTGGAGGAGCCTTACCTGATCAAGAAGCGCAAGGAAGGGCTCGTTACGAATATGCATAAGCCGTTTCTCTGCCAGCAGATCGCTCTGATCGGCGGCTCCGGCGACGATTTCTCGTGGATCGCGGAGGACTATGCCAAGCTGGAGGCTTATTTCGAATGCTACGACCGGGGGTATTATAACGCCAATTGCGGTCTCTACGTCTGGGCGGACGACATCATGATCGGTATGGACAACGACCCGGCGACCTTCGGAAGACCGCGCTTCTCAACGGCAAACATCTATTTGAATGCCTTCATGGTATCGGAGCTGAACGCGATGGCGGTTATCGCAGATGCGCTCGGAATCTCCTCCAGAGGGGAGCACTATCGCGAGAAAGCGGAGCGGCTGACGGCGGCCATTCAGGAAGAGAGCTGGGACAAGCGCGACAAGTTCTTCTATTCCGTGGATGTGGATATCAAGACGCGGCATTACGACTGGTTCCATCAAGGCTTGGGCGTCTTCTGGAAGACGCTGCCGATCAAGATTCGGGCATGGACAGGCTTTATTCCGTTATGGGCAGGCGTGGCGGAGCCGAGCCAGGCGGCTTATCTGGCCGGCAGCCATGCGGCGGATTACAATACGTTCAACAGTCCCTACGGCATCGCAACGCTGGCCCAGGACGAGAAAATGTTCGATTGCCGGGCGACGAACAATCCGTCCAACTGGCTCGGCCCGATCTGGATCGTCTCCAACTATGTCGTGTTCCGCGGGCTGATGAAGTACGGCTTTACGGAGCAGGCTCGCGAGCTGTGCGAGAAAACGGTGACGCTGCTGGGCGAGGATCTGGAGAAGACGGGAACCTTGCATGAGTATTATGTACCGCAAACAGGCGAGCCGGTCATGAACGGAGGTTTCCTGAACTGGAACCTGCTTGTGCTGAACATGATCGATGAGCTGCGTGGGAAGGAACCGATGAGCCGCTTCTGGACGTAGCAGGGCAAGACAAGGCAAGACAAGGCAAGACAAGGCAAGACAAGGCAAGACAAGGCAAGACAAGGCAAGGCAAGACAAGGCAAGACAAGGCAAGACAAGGCAAGACAAGGCAAGACAAGACAAGGCAAGACAAGGCAAGGCAAGACAAGGAACAAAGCTACAAAAAACAAAGCTCTCCCGACATACCGGGGGAGCTTTGTTTAGTCATGCTCTAAAATTGGCTTTAAAACGTAACAGTGTTATGTTACACTGATGGTGGAGGGATGATAGATGGAGAAGCAGCTCATATCCAAGAAAGATTTGCTCGACGAGAAGGGAATATCCTACGGACAGCTCTATCGTTGGAAGCGGAAACAGCTCATTCCCGAGGAGTGGTTCATCCGAAAGTCCACGTTTACGGGCCAAGAGACGTTTTTTCCGAAAGATCTTATCTTGGCGCGCATTGATAAAATTATGAATCTGAAAGAGGACTTGTCGCTGGATGAGTTGGCCGACAAGCTTTCTCCGCTGCTGCCGAGCTACGAAATGCGCAAATCCGATCTTATTGAACGAAACATTGTTTCTCCGATTGTGCTGCAGCGTTTTGCAGGGGAAGACTCCGACAGCTATGTCTACACGTTCGACAAATTGCTGTATTTCTACATCGTCGACAAGCTGCTTCAGGCCGGAGAGATGAGCATGGAGGAGGGGGAGCAGCTGCTGCAGACGATGAGAGACCATTTTCCGAAGTTCGCAGGTAAGCCCTGCGATCTGGTGTTTACCCGCAAAATGGGGGTATCGTCGTTCGCCTTGTTGTCGGTTCCGGCCGAGCTCTACTTTGACGGCGGCGTTAAGCTGGTCTCGCGGCTGTCCGTGGCGGAGTGCATAGAGCAATTAAAAGGAAAATGGGCATAGGAGGAATCAAGATGGAAAATGCCATGAAGCCGGATTTGATCATCAACGGGATGAGCGCGGCAGGCGGCGGGACGTACGGGAAAGTGCGGATCGACGGCGCCGGAACCGTAGAGGGCGATATTTCGTCCGATACGTTCGACTCCAACGGAATGACCAAGATTCGGGGCAGCCTGCTGACCGATGAGCTGGACGGCGATGGAATCCTTACAGTGGAGGGGAATCTCGCCGCCGGAAATTCCCTTATGGACGGGAATATGAAAATAAGAGGCTCCCTGAAAGCGGACAGCTTTGCGGTTAACGGGGTGCTGAGCGTCAAGGGAGATTGCGAGATCGAGAGCTTCCGCATGGAAGGGGCCTTCGACGTGAAGGGGCTGCTGAATGCGGGTACGGCGGATATTAAGCTGCATGGAAAAGGAAACGTCAGAGAGATCGGCGTGGAGTCGATTCAAGTTCGCCGCAAATCGAAGAGCCCGTGGGGCAAGCTTCTGAACTGGATGCTTCCGCGATTCTCGTCCGAGCTTCATGCCAAGGTGATAGAAGGGGACGATATCGACCTTGAGTATACCGAAGCAGATGTCGTAAGAGGAAATCGGATCGTGATCGGCAGAGGCTGCAAGATCGAGTTGGTGGAATATCGCACAGAGCTTAAAGCCCATCCAAGCGCGATAATTGGCAAGGAGGTGAGGACCGGTGGCTGAAGAAGCGAGACGGGACATGAGAATGGTTGGCGAGACGGCCTCGGCCGGAGGAGAATATCGCAATGTCAAGCTGGTCGGCGAGGGAGTATTCTCCGGCAACGTGGACTGCGTGAAGCTGTCTCAGGTCGGGGAGCTTGAGATCCGCGGCAATCTGCGCGTTAAGGAAATCAAGGTCACGGGCGAGTGCGAGGTGCAGGGAAGGCTGGATGCGATAACGGCGAGCGGAAGAGGCGAGCTGACGATCCGCTCGGATTTGCGCGGGGAGAAGATCAGGTTTACAGGGAACATCGAGACGGGAGGAGACTGCGAAGCGGGAGTCTTCGAGGTGGGCGGAGCGTTCCAGGTGTCGGGCTTGCTTAGCGCCGATAAGCTGGACGTGAAAATGTACGGTCCGTGCAAAGCCCGGGAAATCGGCGGTTCGACGCTTCGCGTGAGAAGAAGCCGCGCCACGAAGCTGCTCGATCTGATCAAAGCGAGGGAGCCGTTCGTTCTGACGGCCGACCAGATTGAAGGCGACATTGTGGAGCTGGAGCATACGGTGGCGGAGGTCGTCCGCGGGAATCGCGTGGCTATCGGGCCGGGCTGCAGGATCGGACGGGTCGAATATCAACAATCGCTTAAGACGCACAAGAGCGCGAGCGTGGGGCATTCGGTTCGCCGATAAAGCGGGCCGGGAGCTCTGCGAAGCGGAGCGTTATATGATGCTGAAGAATACGGAGCCTTGCCTTCCACTCGGGGAGCGCGGGGCTTCGTATTTTTCGATAAGGCGCAGGAAATATCCCTTGGTTATGTTATAATGATAGCTGTTATTTTATCGTGAAGGGAAACTCAGTGAATGAGCCAAAAGCTAACGGATGAATTGCGGCAAGAAGTGAAGAAGCGCCGTACTTTCGCTATAATCTCGCACCCCGATGCGGGGAAAACGACGTTGACGGAGAAGCTGCTCCTGTACGGAGGCGCGATCCATGTTGCCGGCTCGGTCAAGGCCCGCAAGGCGGCGCGCCATGCGACAAGCGACTGGATGGAGATCGAGAAGCAGCGGGGCATCTCGGTTACGTCGTCGGTCATGCAGTTCCAGTACGAGGGCAAGCAGGTCAACATTCTGGATACGCCGGGTCACCAAGACTTCAGCGAGGACACCTACCGGACGCTGACGGCGGCGGACAGCGCGGTCATGCTGATCGACGTGGCCAAGGGCGTCGAGGCCCAGACGATCAAGCTGTTTCAGGTGTGCAGCAAGCGCGGCATTCCGATCTTCACGTTCATCAACAAGCTCGACCGGGAAGGTCAGGACCCGTTCGAGCTGCTGGAGGAAATCGAGCGCGTGCTCGGCATCCGCTCGGTGCCGATGAACTGGCCGATCGGCATGGGACGGGAGCTCTGCGGCGTCTACGATCGGATGAAAAACCAGGTCGAGCTGTTCCAGGGCAAAGACCACTCCAGCATTGAAGTGCGCAAGACGGAAGGCTATAACGATCCGCTCATCAAGGAGATGGCGGGCGATTATTTGGCGGACAAATTAGCGCAGGAGCTGGAGCTGCTCGACGTGGCCGGAGATACCTTCGATTACGAGAAGGTGCGTACCGGCCAGCTGACGCCGGTCTTCTTCGGCAGCGCCGTGAACAACTTCGGCGTGCAGACGTTTCTGGAGAACTTCCTGGAGCTTGCGCCTCAGCCGACCGAGCGTAAAACGACCGAGGGTACGGTCGATCCGGAGGAGGAGAAGTTCTCCGGCTATATTTTCAAGATTCAAGCGAACATGAATCCCGCTCACCGGGATCGCATCGCTTTCCTGCGCATCTGCTCGGGGAAATTCCAGCGGGGGATGGGCGTTCGGCATGTGCGGGCGGGTAAGGAAATCAAGCTGTCGCAGCCTCAGCAATTTCTGGCGCAGGATCGGGATATCGTGGAGACCGCTTATCCGGGCGATATTATCGGCCTGTTCGATCCGGGCATATTCCGCATCGGAGACAGCCTGAGCGAGGGGCGGGATATCGTGTTCAACGAGCTCCCGACATTCTCTCCGGAGATTTTCTCCAAGGTATCGATCAAGAATGCGTTGAAGCAGAAGCAGTATCTCAAGGGTCTCGACCAGTTGACGGAAGAAGGCATGGTGCAGGTGTTCCGTTCGGTCGGGGCGTTCGAGGATACGTATCTGGGCGTAGTCGGACAGCTTCAATTCGAGGTATTCGAGTACCGAATGAAGAACGAATACGGCGTCGATATCCAACTGTTCCGGACGCAGTTCCAGTTCGCGCGCTGGATCGTCGGAGACAAGATCGATGCCTCCAAGTTCCGCATCAACTCGATTCTGGTCAAGGACAAGAACGATGTCAACGTCGCATTGTTCGAGAATGAATACGCGATGCGCACCGCGATGGAGCGGATGCCGGAGCTGCAATTCCTTGAAGTCGCGCCGTAATGCGGCGAACCCGCGAGCCCGTCGCCCTTGTGGCGGCGGGTTTTGTTGTGCGCGGAGCCGAGGAATTGTAAAATGGAAGGATACAAATTACCAGTGAAGGCGGATGAACGATGGGCAACCGTGTGAGAATCAAGGCCGGAACTCTCGTGCTTCCCGATGGCGAGATTAGAGGAGAGCTTACGATTGAGGACGGCGTCATTGTATCCGTTCGGAAGGAGGGAGCGCAAGAGTCGCGCTCCGACGAAACGGTCATTGACGCCGAGGGAGGATGGGTGCTTCCCGGCCTGATCGACGTGCACTGCGATGCGATAGAGAAGGAAGTCGAGCCGCGTCCGAATACGCTGTTTCCGATGGACATGGCGTTTCTGCAATTCGAACGGAAGCTGGCGGGACACGGCATCACGACGATGCTGCACTCGCTGTCGCTTGGCGTCGGACTGAGCTTGCGCGGGGAGCATCTCGTACAGGAAATGATTGAGCTGATCGCTGCAATGCGCGAGGAAAGGGCGATGATTCGCCATGGCGTCCATCTTCGGTACGAGGTATCCCATCTATCGGGGATTGAGCTGGCTCAACGGATGCTGTCGGAAGGAAGACTCGATTATCTATCGCTGATGGATCATGCCCCGGGGCAAGGACAATATCGCCGTCCGGGGGCGTTCGAACGGTACGTCATGAAAAATCAGGGCGTTACCTTGGACGAGGTTGCGGTCATCGTGGAGGAATTGCAGGAGAGAAGACAGCAGGTGGATTGGAGCAAGCTGAAGGCGCTGACCGCTCAGGCACGGGGGAACGGCATCGCCGTCGCTTCGCACGACGATGACAGCGCCGATACCGTATCGCGCTCGCTGGCCTTCAGCGCAACGGTATCGGAGTTTCCATTAAGCCTGGACACGGCGCGGTATGCCAGACAGCAGGGGATGGACGTGTGCGTCGGCGCTCCGAATATCGTTCGGGGAGGCTCCCATGACGGCAATATGAATGCCGCCGAGGCCATTCGCGAGGGAGCCGCGAATATGATTTGTTCGGACTATCATCCAGCGTCCTTGCTTCATGCGATCTTCCAACTGGAGTCCGAGGGAGTGCCCCTATGGCAAGCGGCAAACATGGCCTCGCTTCATCCGGCTCGCTCGATGAGACGCGACAACGAGCTCGGCTCTCTGGAGCCGGGCAAACGCGCGGACGTAATCGTCGTGCGGAAGCATCGCGATATTCCGCTTGTTCACTATACGATCGCAGACGGCACGATCGTGTACGCCGCACAGGATATTCGGCGTTAAGCCTGTCTGGGAAGCTGGCGCTGCAGAACGGTCACCATCTTCTTCCTTGCAGCTTCGGTGCTGTTCTGCCAGATGATTTCGAAGAGTACGCCAAGCCCCGGCAGGGCCATCTCTTCGGTATCGATAGAGCCTTCGATGATTTCCGTCAGCGCTTGATCGTCCTTGCCTTGGACGCGTTGAATTATGGCTTGCCTCAGGTCCAGTTCCACGAGATTTCCTCCTATTCGGACAGTTGCTCGTGTAGAATTCCCTGTCGGGACGGCAATTATGCCTTGCGCGGAATGTGATATAATGACCCCAGTGTACACGATCTTGAGGAGGAAGCAGCAGTGGCCAGAAAACCGCAAGGAAAAAAGCAGTTCGCCATTATCGGCTTGGGCCGCTTCGGCTCAAGCGTGGCGAAATACTTGGCGGAGATGGGATACGAAGTGTTGGCGGTCGATGACAATGCCCAACGCGTGCAGGATGTTGCGCATGCCGTGACGCATGCCGTATCCGCCGATTCCACGGATGAGGAAGCGATGAGCGCACTGGGCATTCGCAACTTCGACGTCGTTGTCGTCGCCATCGGCCAAGACATTCAATCCAGCATCCTAACGACGTTGATTCTTAAGGATCTCGGCGTTCCGTATATTATCGTCAAGGCGCAGAACGAGCTTCACGGCAAGGTGCTGAACAAGATCGGCGCGGACAAGGTCGTATTTCCCGAGCGGGACATGGGACTGCGCGTCGCGCATCATTTGATCTCGCCGAACATTCTGGAGCATATCGAGCTGTCGGCGGATTACAGCATCGTAGAGATGAAGCTGCCTTCCGCCATGACCGGACGCAACCTCAAGCAGCTCGATATTCGCCAAAAGTACAACTGCAACGTACTCGCCGTCAAACGAAACGGCGAGATGAACATTACGCCGCGCGCGGACGAACCCCTCATCCGGGACGACGTGCTCGTCATCGTCGGCAAGAACGACGAATTAACGAAGCTGGAGCAGGCCCATGCGGAGCTTTGAAGGATATCTGGGCTCGGTCGCCAATCCAAGGGTGAAGGAATGGGCGAAGCTGCGGGAGAGAAAGCATCGGGAGCGCGAAGGGAAGTTTCTGCTGGAAGGCGTGCATCTGGTCAAGGAAGCATTGGATGCGGGCTGGCCGCTGGAGGTCGTAGCGTTCGACGAAGGCTCTGGCGTGCTGGAGCAATTCGCTCCATACGTGGAGGAAGCGTGTGCAGGGCCCGGCCGTTCCGGCCCGGCCTGGATTCCCGTGTCCCCGGACATTATCGTCAAATGCAGCGAGACAGGGACGCCTCAGCCGATTTTTGCCGTTGCGTTGAAGCGGCCTCTGGACGGCGCGCAGCTATTCGAAGCGGATAGGAGCCTCGTCGCGGTGCTGGACGGCGTGCAGGACCCCGGCAATGTGGGCACGATCGTCAGAAGCGCCGCAGCCAGCGGAGCGACCGCTGTCGTTCTGGGCAAAGGGACGGCCGATCTCTATAATCCGAAAACGATCCGCTCGACGATGGGAGCATTGTTTCACGTTCCGGTGCTGGAAGCGGACTTGGACGAGCTTCTGCCGCAAGCGAGCGAGCGGGGCATTGCGGTCGTCGGGACAAGCCTTCAGGCGGCGCAGTCCTGCTATGCCTATGATTTTGGCGCACGCAGCGTCTGGCTTGTGCTGGGGAACGAAGGAGGCGGCCTGTCTCCTCAAGTGGCGGAGTTGGTCGAGTCGAACGTCACTATACCGATGAGCGGGCGGGCCGAATCCCTTAATGTGGCGATGGCCGCGACCGTGCTCTTGTTCGAGGCTCAGCGTCAGCGGGGTTTACAAAACGATTAATTTCCGTCCAACCCTCTAACTAACTGTCGTCGCATAAAAATAACTGTCCGTACCATCACCAAAGACTGGAAATCGAAAGGTATCAGCCCAAGCGAAATCCAGTCTTTTTCTCATGCCTCGCTCCACCATTAATGTATTTATTGAATCGAAAAGAATAAGTCGCGCCAAAGCGGGATTAGTATTATTATGATCGTTGAAAAAAATCGGTTCACAAATAGGTTGCTCGCGAACATGGCAAGTCGACTGTTTGAAAAACCGCCAAATATGGCGGTTCATTCTGAACTATCGTTGCTCTTAGCTTAATCAACTTTTCGAAAACGCTTTTGTAATTTCCGGATTCTCCATCATAAATTTAGCGTTAACCTTGTAATTCTCCAGAATGTTGTATATCTCAATAGATCTATTTGTTTTTATGGAGACAAGTACCTTTTGATAGGTATTTAATATTACAAAAAGTTCATAGGCATTTTCAATCGGCTCGAATTCTCTAAACGAAACGCCATCTATTTCTTTTGTGTTCACCGTGAAAACCCCTCTATTTTCATTGTCCACATAGAGGTCAACTATAGCTTCAGGATAAATCGATTCTAATATGTCATTGCCCATAGTTAATGGGTTATTCTTATTTTTAGGAGGCAAAATCAATGCACAACTATATATAAAAGACAGACCCACACAGTAAATTAAAAACGATAGTAAAAGATCGTATATCTCGATTTCGTCATAAAAAAAGCTAAATATCGCTTCAATTGAAGTAGCAATGATAGCCATTTTAATAAACAAAAGCGAAATTGAATTAAGATCCATTTTTAAATGCTTCATTTTATTCCACCCGCCAATACAACCCTAATAATATACTTCACATTCCAATCCTTCATATTTCCGAAGCTCTCCTCGATGTCAATTATCCTAATTATATATCGTTTATTAGGAAGAAAACCATAAATTTGGTGTGAAAAAGTAGTATTCTTACGCCCCTACAGACTAATTAAGAGGAATAATTTAATTATTAATAGATTGGGGTAATGATATCCGTATTTTGCGGAATTATCTTTGCGGATGAACCGGTCGTCAAATCATTGGGACTTGCTTTTACTGTAAGTGTATTGGTTGATGCGTTCCTGATCAGAATGACGTTGGTGCCCGCTGTTATGGTATTATTGGGTCGAAAAGCTTGGTATAAGGAGAAGGCTTCCAATCCACAAATAAAGCTGGAGTAAAAGAAATAGCGTAGCTAATCCAATAAATACACCCCGAACCGAAGTATGGCTCGGGGTGTATTGGATTAAAGTTTTAGGTAAGATTTAACTATGAAGAAAAAGGATACAAAAGGAGAGATTAATTATGGCCTTGTTACCCTCAAATGTAACTCCAAATCAGGTTTATGCAATAATTGAGCATGAGGATTTTTCGGTGTTTCACAGACTAATGAAAAAAGAACTTGGTATCGAAGACATAGACTATCGTTTTGCAACTGGGGAACTAGCTGAGGGTGAAGACGGATATTTTGATATTAGGACAAATGCAAGGACAAAGTTCCTGGAAAGCTGGGAGGGTGTAGAGAAAATTACATTCCTCGGAGAAGGCTTATCGCATAATGTTAACTTGAAATTTTCCAAGCTACCAAGAGAAGCGTTTTTGGCGGCTGTTGAAATTTGTATAAAATTTGCCCTCGTACATGAACTAGTTCATGTACGACAGTTTAAAGCGGGAGTGCTTACAAAGCAAAAAATGAAGGAACTGCAGCAAGTCCCCTATGAGAAAAGAGATATCGAAATCGAAGCGAATACTATTGCAAAGGAAATTCTTAATAGATACGGAAAATATAATGCGAAGGTACTTGAGATACTCACATCAAATGAATCGATAGATAACATAAACTTAGCAGAAATATCGCGTCTGTTCGAGGAACAGTAAATTACGGATACAGTCTGCTAAGTTTCTCTGATGAAGGCTGAATATGTCAGTTGCTTATTTGTTACCAAGTTGTTCCGCTAAACCGATTAGAAGTCCTTCGGTTCCACGAATGTAGCAGAGCCGATACGAGTCCTCGTACTGAACCACTTCGCCTACGAGCTGAGCCCCATGCTTAGTGAGTCTGGATACCATTTCGTCAATGTCTTCAACGGTGAACATGACGCGTAGATAACCGAGGGCGTTAACAGGAGCAGTCCGGTGGTCTGATATAGTAGGCGGGTTGAGAAATCGCGAAAGTTCAATTCGGCTGTGGCCATCTGGGGTAACCATCATAGCAATCTCTACGCACTGAGAACCCAGTCCGGTTACACGACCAGCCCATTCACCTTCGACAGTGGCTCGCCCTTCGAGCTTCAAGCCAATCTCCTCGAAGAAAGAGATTGCGTCATCAAGGGATTTCACCACGATGCCGACATTGTCCATTCTTAGTAATTTGTTTTTTTCCATCGTTTTTTCTCCTTATGTGTACAAATTTATTACTTCATAGGACCGAGGGGCCGTCTGGCCCCGATGCGTGAATGAGGCGTTATACGACTAGCTCTTTTGCAGCAGCTCGTTCATATGCGCCGCGATTTGCTGCTCGTTCTCGCTTTCAATCCTTTCCAGCTTCTGAATAACCAGCTTTTGTCGCTCAATCGAATGGTTCTGACTTAATTTCGCCTTCCCTTCCATGTTTTCTATTTTGATTTTGAATCCCACAATTCCATGGTTCAGACCTTTCAAAAACTCCTCGTCAACTTCATCCAACCGATAAGAGCTGCCGGGCGCTTCATATTTTCTGACAAGATCGCTTAGCGAGTCCGCGAGCTCACCCCCGTTCATCCATTCTATCTTTCCATATACGTGAACAGAAATATAGTTCCAGGTTGGAACTGCCCGATGGGTTTCATACCAGGAAGGAGAAATGTAGCAATGAGGGCCATGAAAGACGGCAAGCACCGTTTGGCCTTCGACGTCCTTCCACTGAGGGTTGGGCCGGGCAAAGTGACCGTACAAGTAATCCCTATTGTCCCCAAGCATGAGCGGAAGATGGGTTGCAAACGGGGCGTCTTTGTGTTGAGAGAACAAGGTAGCAAACCCATGCTTCTGAATCGTATCGTAAATGAAATCCGTGTCTGCGATGTTAAAATACGACGGGATGTACATGTGAACACTCCTTTACTTTGTCTTTCTTGAATGTGTAAACTAATTGTAAGAAACATTTGGCACCATTGAAAGTGCCAAAAAGTATGATTGTTGATGATGCCAGTTCAATGAGGGAGGGAACGAATGTTACCGTTGATTCCCCAATTAGATGTCAATAAGAAGGATCCCCTGTATACCCAACTATATAACTATCTTAAGGAGGAAATTCGAAGCAAGCATATTCCCGCTCATAGCAAGCTGCCTTCTCAGAGGCAATTAGCCCATGATTTGCAGGTGAGCCGGAATACGGTAGACGCTGCGTATCAGCAGCTGCTGACAGAGGGGTATATTCAAAGCGAAGCTCGGAAAGGATTGTTTGTTGTTGAAATCAGGAACAGCTTCGATCCTGCGGCTTCTTCGAACAATGCGGCCCAACAAGATTCCATTGAAGAAAGCGTGCGGAACAAGAGCATTCCATCGATGGAAGGTTACGATTTTAAGTATGGGGATGTTGACATTGCTCATTTTCCATTCAAATCGTGGCGCCGCTTCGCAATGAAAAGCCTGACAGCCGAGGAAGGCTCTCTTTTATTATATGGCGAACCGCAAGGAGAACGGCAGCTTCGTAAATACATTGCGAGCTACTTAAGTCCATCCAGAGGCGTGAATTGCTCGGAAGATCAAATCGTTATCGGAGCAGGGACGCAATGCCTTCTAAGCCTGCTCTGCAAAATAATCGGGAAAGATTTGGTCTATGCGATGGAAGAGCCGGGCTATGATCGCGTACGCCTTGTTTTGAAGGACTATGGCAAACGCGTAGTGCCGATTTGTCTTGACGAACAAGGCTTTGATGTGGGGGCATTAAGCCGGAGCGAAGCGAAGGTCGTCTATGTGACGCCTTCTCATCAATTCCCGTCCGGTACGGTTATGTCGATATCTCGCCGTCTGGAATTAATGGATTGGGCTAGAAGGACCGGCGGATACATTATTGAAGACGACTACGACAGCGAATTCAGGTATGAAGGGAAACCGATTCCATCGCTGCAAAGCCTTGATCGGGATGAAAATGTTGTCTATATGGGCACATTCGCCAAGTCGCTGATTCCTTCTCTCCGTATGGGCTTCATGGTGCTGCCCGTCAGACTGCTCGCCGTTTATCGAGAACAATTTATAGGCTATAAGCAGACGGTATCGCGACTGCACCAGCACACTCTGACGCACTTTATTGAAAGCGGAGAGTGGTCCAGGCATTTGAAAAAAGCAAGGAGCAGGTACAAGAAAAGACATCAGGCTATACTTGCGGCGATCCAAGAGAGAATGGGGGATCGCGTTCGAATTCAAGGCTCGGCTTCTGGCTTGCACCTGCTTCTGGAGTCCGATAACGGCATGACGGAAGACCAGCTCATCGCAGCTGCCAAAAACAAGGGAGTTAACGTATACCCGGTATCGCCTTACTACGAGATGTCGCCTGCTTCAGCACCGGCTCAGGTCCTTCTCGGATTTGCAGGGATCGATGAGAAGCGGATTAGCGAAGGCATTCGTCTGCTTGCAGAGGCTTGGTTCGAATGAACATGAAGGAGGAAATTCACCCACATGCAAACTCCATTGACTCATAAGCTCCAAATCCGCTATCCGATCCTGCAAGCGCCTATGGCCGGAGGTCCCACAACGCCTGAACTGATTGCGGCGGTTTCTAACGCCGGCGGATTAGGCAATCTAGGCGCAGGGTACCTCACGCCTGAGCAAATCGACCAGGCGATCAGGGAGATCAAGGAGCGGACTGCCCATCCATTTGGTGTAAATTTGTTTGTACCAGAGCCATTCACGGAATCCGTAGACGAGATTCGCCAGATGAACAACAGTCTCAATTCTTACCGCGCGCGACTGGGCATTGCCCAAGATCCTGAAATCACTAAGTATGCCGAATCGTTCGAGGAGCAGATTCAAGCAGTATTGGACGGCGGCGTGCCGGTATGCAGCTTTACTTTCGGTATCCCGGGAGCATCCGTTATTGAGGCGCTTAAGCAGCGAGGAACCGTCGTAATCGGCACGGCAACGACGGTTGAAGAAGCGATTCGACTGGAAGCGGCGGGAATGGATGCGATTGTCGCCCAAGGCAGCGAAGCCGGAGGCCACAGAGGAGCTTTTCTGAACCGGCAGGACGAGCCGCTCATCGGCACCATGGCGCTGGTGCCGCAAATGATTGACCAAGTGTCGCTTCCTGTTATTGCTGCCGGAGGCATTATGGACGGACGAGGACTTGCCGCC
Source organism: Cohnella boryungensis (assembly GCF_042651945.1). NCBI lineage: Bacteria > Bacillati > Bacillota > Bacilli > Caryophanales > Paenibacillaceae > Cohnella > Cohnella boryungensis. Next base: position 54,529 of record NZ_JBHSED010000015.1, read on the forward strand.
AGCCTGGCGCTAGGCGCATCGGCCGTACAGATGGGAACAGCGTTTCTGGCCTGCCCCGAAAGCGGCGCGCATCCCGTCTACAAGCAAAAGGTGCTTACGGCACATGAGGAAGAGACGAGCGTGACCCCTGTCTATTCGGGCAAAGCTGCACGAGGCATTGTCACCGCTTTTATGAAGGATATGAATCAATATGCCGGGGAGATCCCGCCTTACCCGATTCAAAATGCCCTGACGCGCGATATTCGCCAGGCAGCCGCAAAAGCAAACAATCCGGAATATATGTCCCTTTGGGCAGGGCAAGGCGTTCGACTGGCTACAACCCGTTCCGCAGCCGATATCGTTCGGCATACGGTTGATCAGGCGATGTCCATTTTGAACCGATAACAAAAACGATAGGAGTGATAGCTTTGTTCACAGGTTTATCTGCGTTTCCGCTTACACCGATGAACGAGACGGGGATCGACGAGAAGGCATTCGTACGACTAATTAAGCGGCTAGTCGAAGCTGGAGTCGATTCCATTGGAGCTTTGGGCTCGACCGGCAGCTATGCTTATCTTACGCGGGACGAACGGATGCGTATTGCTCAACTGACGGTGGAGTACGCGGAAGGAACTCCGGTAATGGTCGGAATCGGCGCATTGCGTACCCGCGATGTGCTTCAGCTGGCTGAAGATGCACAGAAAGCGGGGGCAAGCGCTGTGCTGCTGTCTCCCGTTTCTTACCAGCGTCTCACAGACGATGAGGCGTTCTCGCTTTACGAGGCAGTGGCACATTCCCTATCCGTACCGCTGTGCGTATACGACAATCCGGTCACGACACATTTTACATTCAGCGATGAGCTGCATAGCCGAATTGCCCGGCTGCCGCAAGTACGTTCGATCAAAATTCCCGGTGTTCCGGCAGATGCGGCTGAAGCAAAAGCTAGAGTAGAGCGGCTGCGCGCTTTGATTCCGGCAGATGTGACGATTGGGGTGAGCGGAGACCCGTTGGCGGCAATCGGATTGAACGCAGGCTGCGATGCTTGGCACTCTGTACTTGGCGGCTTGTTCCCGAAGACTTGCCTTGCGATCACTCGGGCAGCCCAAGCCGGAGATGCGGGCGCGGCGGAGAGACAATCCGCGTTGCTGGAGCCGCTGTGGCTGCTATTCCGGCAATATGGCAGCCTGCGCGTAGCGGCAACGGCTGCAGAATTGCTGGGGTGGGTCGAAGGCTCTAGCTTGCCGCTGCCTCTGCAAACGTTGCCCAGCGATGCACGCCGGCAGCTACGCGAATTTCTTGACCGCTCGGAGCTTGTCGGATAGCAGCGCAAACAGAGATGATAACATTCGGAGCAGGTGACAGAGATGGAAGTGAAGTTTTGTTCGTCGTGCGGGGCCGAGATGGAAACGCGCGACGTGGACGGTACATTAAGAAGAGCGTGCTCGAAGTGCAGCTTCGTTCATTGGGGAAACTATAGTATTGGCGTAGGAGCTCTTGTCGTTAAGGAGGACAAGATGTTGCTCGTGCGAAGAGCGCAGGATCCGGGCAAAGGATACTGGACGAATCCCGGCGGCTATATCGAACAATTGGAGCCGATCGAAGAGACGATCGTCCGCGAAGTTAGGGAAGAATGCGGAGTCGAATCCAAAGTAAAGGGAATCGTCGCGCTTCGGGATCAGCCGAGGAGCATTCATAATTTGTATGTGGCGTTTGAGATGGATTACGTCGGCGGAGAACCGACTCCCGACGGAGTCGAGGTCGATGCCGCAGGCTTCTACGGCATGGAAGAGATGGAAGCCATGAACGTGGCCCCATTCACGAAGTGGCTCGTCGACGTCGCCCTGCGAGGAAAGTCGGACGGTTTGGTCATCGACGAGAATCCGGTCGTGCCCCAGAACGGCTACGGTCTGTTCAGGGTATAGCTTACGCTCGGATGTGAATAGGGTGTGAGCCAGAACGAAGAACCCCCGTTATTGTGAAATACATTCCCATTTTGAGGTCATTGGACGAACACCTAAGGTGAACTGTCGATGCCTAAAATAGGGAGTGCATTTCTTTTTAGCGGGGGTTCTTTGTCGTGGCTAGACGTTTGTCTCAGCTTATCTTCAGCGGTCTTATGTTCCCTCTCTGTCAACTTTGTAATGGCACTGTTAATTATTTTGAATTCGATTGAAACTGATTTTTCTGAGCAGTATGATGGTCACAAACAACATAATTCAATACAAAAACACAAGAAAACAAAACTTTTTAAGGAGACATCCTATGAAAAACAAAATTTATTTAGAGCGAAGCAAACCGACGTATAAAGGAAATTTACATCTTCATACGACTTGGTCGGACGGTTCGCTTCCGGCAGCGGAAGTCGTCGAGGCTTTCAAAGAGAAGGGCTATCATTTCGTATGTATAAGCGATCACGATATTTATGCGAGAACGGATGAGTTTAATACGGACGCATTCATTACGATCCCCGGCATGGAAAGAGGCGGTCTGAATCCTATCGCGGATAAAGATCCAGGCTATCATTTCGGCGTGATAGACGATCCTTCCGAACAACCCGAACAACAAAGGTTCGAACACTTGCAAACATTCCCGATTCCGATTCCTTGGGAAGGCGATCATTCTCCGCAAGCGTTGATCGACGAAATGCGTTCCCATGGCAATTTAGTTATTTTCAACCACCCGGAATGGCATTTAACGCGTTTTGAGGACATGGTCAAATACAAGCGGTTCTTTGCAATTGAAATCTATAACCACGCTACGGAATGGTCGACTACGAGCTCTTACGGTACGGCGTATTGGGATCATGCGCTGCAGAACGGCCAACGCGTATTCGGAATCGCGGCGGACGATTCCCATGGGCACGACAAGAACTGGAAAATTGCCGAATACGGCGGAGGCTGGGTTCAGGTTCAATCCGAGGCCCTGACGCATCCCGATATTGTGAGCAATCTGAAGCAAGGCAGCTTCTATTCCAGCACCGGACCGGAAATCTATGACCTGCGCGTTGAAGAGGGCCAACTCATGATCGAATGCTCCCCGTGCAAATTCATTATGTTCAAAGCATTCCCTCTTCGCGGGCCTTTTGTTGGAAATCATGAGAGCGGCGAGCCGATGACAGCCGCATCGATGTCGATTGAAGAAGAAATGCAGTACATTCGAGTGGAATGCATCGATTTCGATGGCCGTGTCGCGTGGTCCAATCCGGTGTTCGTAGCGGATTTGCTTGAAGGGGATGAATAAAGATGAAATCGATGATCTATTTGGACGGGCAGAAGCGCAAGTATAAAGGCAATCTTCATACCCATTCCACGAGAAGCGACGGGCAGTACGCTCCAGAGGTAGTTATGAAGGCCTATAAGGATAAGGGCTATGACTTTATGTGCTTGAGCGATCATGAGATTTATTTCAAATCGGACGCGTATGACGATGACCGCTTTATTATGCTGGACGGCTACGAAATGGCTTGCGAGATGAGCTGGCAGAAGACGGGCCAACAATACCATATTCACGGACTTCTTGATCGCTCCCTCCAATCGAACAGCGAGTTCGAACATGATGAAGAGCATGCCAAGCCGGATTATGCAAGCTTGGACACTATTCAAAGCTTAATCGACGAAATGAGGGATAAAGGCAACCTGACCATTATGAATCACCCCGAATGGTCGAGGAACAAGGCGGAGGATTTACTCTCGCTTCAAGGCTACTTCGCCGTTGAGATCTATAACCATCAGTCGGAGCTGGATGAAGCGGTAGGATACGGCGTACGTCATTGGGATTACTTGCTGAAGAACGGCCGCAAGGTGTTCGGGATAGCTGCGGACGACTCCCACGGAGGAGAAATCGATACCGCGATATCCGAATTTTTCGGGGGATGGGTTAGCGTCGAAGCGGAGAAGCTGGAGCAGCAATCGATTATCGATTCCTTAAAGAGCGGTCATTACTATTCTTCGAATGGTCCCGAAATCTACGACTTCCGGGTGGAGGATGGCTTCTTGCGGATCGAGTGCTCTCCGGTTAAATTCATCAAATTTATTACGCATCCTTATAACGGCCGCGCTTTATACCATAAAGACGCATCTCCCATCAGCCAAGGATCCTATCGCGTAGAGGGCCGAGAGCAATATATCCGAGTTGAATGCGTGGACTTCGAAGGGAACGTCGCTTGGTCCAACCCCATTTTTCCGGCGGATTTGCGGTAGGAGGATCGAGTGAACAGCTTAGAATCGCAATTTCGCAAGGATATGAAACGGCTTGTCCTCCCGTCCATCTTGCAAATGCTGATAGGAAACTCGTTCTCGCTGATTAATACGCTGATGGTAGGGAGCCTAGGCGACACAGCGGTTGCGGTTATGGCTGCAGCGGGACAGATCAGCTTCATTCTTAGCATGATTTTATCCGCCATATTCGGAATTACGGCCTTCATCACGCAATTTTATGGCAAAAACGACTTCGCGAATGTGAAGAAGGCGTTCGGACTCATGCTCATATCCAGCGTCGCCCTTACGTTGGTCGTATTTACTTTAGTGTCCTTATTCAAAGCCCCGATCTTATCCCTGTTTATTAAGGATGAGGCTGTCGTGGCCTATGGGGTGCAATATTTATCGGTCATCGTTTTTGTCTTTCTTATTAATTCCATCAAGGATGTATATGGCAACGCGCTCGGATCGATCGGCCAGATTAAGCTGACGTTGGTCGTCGGCATTCTCGCGATGGTCTTAAATATCGTGCTGGACTACATTCTCATCTACGGGAAGCTCGGGTTTCCAAGCTACGGCATCGTTGGGGCGGCATGGGCGACATTAGTCGCATCGATGATCAGCGCGTTGATTTTGCTAGGTTACGTATACGGGAAAAAATACTTCTTTAATGTCTCATGGAGAGAGATTTTCTCGTTTAATCTACCATTCGTGAGAAAAGTGTACGGCACAACGTTGCCGTTGATGTTTCATGAAGGCATGTGGTCGATCGGGAACATGCTGTACGCCGTCGCCTTCGGGCATATTGGCGTGGCGGCGCTAGCCACTTATCAACTGGCGAATACGTTTAACGGTTACTTCATGATGGGGATATTCGGCTTTGCATACGCGGCGAAAGTAATGATCGGCCAGAAGTTAAGCCAAGACGATCCGAGCGAGGCGATTGATTATGCCCGTAAATTTACACGAATCGCTTTGTATTCATCGATAGTCGTAAGCGTCGGGATTGTGCTTCTAAATCCTTATGCGGGTTATTTGTTTCCTAACCTCAGCGGCGAGGTTCAATCGGCATTTCGTCATGTAATGATCATTCAAGCGACCGTCATGGTCATGTTCTTCTTAAATAACCTATGGATTGTAGGAATGTTCAGGGCAGGCGGCGACAATCTGTACACGATGAATTTAATTTTGGTCACGACGTGGCTCATCGCATTGCCTCTAGTGTTCGCAGGGGCTTATCTCTTTCATTGGCCGGTGGAGTGGGTGTACCTGATGTTTACGCTGGAGGAAGTATCGAAGGCCTGCATCGGATATTTCAGATACCGTTCGAACAAATGGGCACGAAATCTTGTTCACAACCTGTAGGAGGAACTATGGAGAAGCCTTATTTATTATTAACGCCTGGTCCTTTAACGACAACGGCATCCGTTAAAGAAGTGATGCTGAAGGATTGGTGCACCTGGGATGATGACTACAAGATGATCGTTCAGGAGATTCGAAGCATGCTGCTTCAATTGGGCCATGCCTCGGAGGAAAAATATACGGCAGTACCCATACAGGGAAGCGGGACGTTCGGCGTCGAGGCAACAATCGGAACAGTCGTACCTAAAGATGGAAAGCTTCTCGTCTTAATTAACGGCGCATACGGGCAAAGAATTCAAGATATCGCCGTCGTGCTCGGAATTCCGCATCGAACGCTTGTTTTTGCACCGGATCAGCTTCCCGACTCGGCTCAATTAAATACCGTATTGGAGCAAGACACCGAAATTACGCATGTGGCTTTCGTACACTGCGAAACGACGACCGGGATTCTCAATCCGTTGGAAGACATCGTAAAAGTGATCAAAATGCATGGAAGAACAGCCATCGTGGACGCGATGAGCAGTTTCGGAGGTACACCTATCGCAGTCGAGATGCTAGGCATCGATTATCTGATCAGCAGCGCGAATAAATGTATCCAAGGCGTGCCGGGATTTAGCTTTGTTCTGAGCAATAGTAGCGAGCTGGCGAAGTGCAAAGGAAACGCAAGGTCGTTGTCGTTGGACTTGTACGACCAGTGGCAGGTCATGGACAAGGAAGCTGGGAAGTGGCGATTTACTTCTCCAACGCATGTTGTTCGGGCGTTCTATCAGGCGCTTCTCGAATTAGTAGAAGAAGGCGGAGTGGAGCAACGTCATTCCAGGTACGTCAGCAATCAACAAACACTAGTGAGATTGATGGAGCAAGCCGGATTTAAGGCATTTTTACCCGCGGACGTTCAATCCCCTTTTATAACTACGTTTGAATATCTTGATCATGATTTGTTTAGCTTCGAAGCTTTATATCGCTTTCTGAAAGAGAAGGGCTTCGTCATTTACCCCGGCAAATTAAGCGAAGTTCAGGTGTTTCGAATCGGTACGATCGGAGATGTTCGCGAGGCGGATATCGCGAGGTTATGCGAAGCGGTATCGTCCTATGTAACAACCATACAACGGGAGAGTTGATAAGACATGAAGGTACAAGGAATCATTATGGATTGGGCAGGAACGACGGTCGACTATGGATGTATGGCGCCTGTTCACGTGTTCTTGGATATATTCAGATCCATGGGAATCGAACCGACGATGGAAGAAGTGCGGGCTCCGATGGGACTGTTGAAATGGGATCATCTCAAGGCGATGCTGGACATGCCCCGGATAGGCAAGCTTTTCGAAGAGCGCATAGGTCGTCCTTATACGAACGATGATGTGGACAAGATGCATGAGGAGTTTGAACCGAAGCTGCTGGGAATTTTGCATCGCTTCGCGGAGCCTATCGAGCATGTCGTGGACGTCGTCCATCAATTACGGCGGGATGGCTTGAAGATTGGCGCTACGACAGGATACAACGATGCGATGATGAGCATTGTCGCCGGCAAGGCTAAGGAGAACGGATATGCGCCCGATTACTGGCTAACGCCGGATTCGGTGAAGGGCAAAGGCCGTCCGTTTCCTTATATGATCTATTCCAATATGATTCGACTGGATATGGGTGTTCCTTCACAGGTAATTAAGGTCGGAGATACGGCTTCAGACATGCAAGAGGCGCGCAATGCCGGAGTTTGGGCGGTGGGGATTATCAAGGGCAGCTCCATGCTAGGTTTAACGGAAGAGGAAGTCGCTGCGATGGAGCGTAATGCGCTAAGGGAACACATCGAAGCCGCCAAGCAGCGATTTGTGGATTGCGGCGCCCACTATGTGATCGAGAAGATGTCCCATTTGCCCGACGTTATCGAATTAGTGAATAAGCGTTTAGGGGAAGGGGACAATCCTTGTGGAAATTAAAGCTTCTACAAGAACGGAAGGCGATATTAATTTATCGACGGAACGAAAGCAATGGCAAGAGGCTAATCTGAGTCCGCGAACGATGGAAGTATTAGAAGAGGATAGCCGTTATTTTCTTCATCAGTCGATGTCGACGCCTTGCTTGAATGTAATAACGAACGCGGAAGGCATTTATTTAGAAGATATGGACGGCCGCAAAATCATGGACTTTCACGGGAATAGCGTGCATCAGGTCGGCCATAAGAACCAATCCGTCATCAATGCGGTGAAAAATCAGCTGGACGAGCTTTCTTTCTTGCCGCGGCGTTATACAAGTCCGATAGCGACCCAACTGGCCCGCAAGCTCGTTGAACTTGCCCCGGGAGATTTGAACAAAGTGTTGTTTACCCCGGGCGGTACGAGCGCGATCGGTCTCGCGATGAAACTGGCGCGGAAGGCGACGGGAAAGTTCAAGACGATCTCCACTTGGGATTCTTTTCATGGTGCAAGCTTGGATGCGATATCCGTCGGCGGCGAAGGGACGTTTCGCAATCACATAGGGCCGTTGTTGCCGGGAACGGAACATATGATGCCCTATAATTCCTACCGCAGCCTCTTCGGAGATCACGACGATGGCGGCTCCAAATCGCTTGATTATTTGGAGTACATGCTGGAAAGAGAAGAGGATGTCGGAGCGATTATCCTTGAGCCGATCCGGAGCACGGACGTTCAAATTCCCCCTAAAGCTTACTTCCAGAGGCTGCGCCGAATTTGCGATCGTTACGGAATTCTGCTCATCCTCGATGAGATTCCTACGGCGTTCGGACGAACGGGTACGATGTTCGTTCATGAGCATTACGATATCGTGCCGGATATCGTCGTTGTCGGCAAGGGCTTCGGTGGCGGGGTGTTCCCCATGGCAGGTATTATTGCCCGCGAAGGTCTGGATGTGGCCCAAGACATTTCGCTTGGACATTACACGCACGAGAAAAGCTCGGTAGGCTGCGCGGCGGCTTTGGCGACGATTACTTTCATCGAGAACAACGGCTTGCTGGAACATGCCAAGCGGATGGGAGCGTTCTTGGAGCAGCGGCTTAAGGGGATGAAGGATCGACATGGGATCATCGGAGATGTGCGCGTCAAGGGAATGCTGGCAGCGATCGAACTCGTAACGGACAGAATAACGAAAGAAAAAGCGGTAGAGGGTACGGAGAAAGTAATGTACCAGTGCATGGAAAATGGCTTAAGCTTCAAGGTTTCGAATGGCAATGTCATCACGCTAGTTCCGCCATTAATTACGACTCAGCAAGAGCTAGAGAAAGCATTAACAATTATCGAAGAAGCAATCGTGAACGTCTTTTCCGCCTAAAACAACATAATATCAAATAAAACAACAATAAAACAAACAATTTACGTGTGTTTAATCCCAACTTTACACGGCGGGCCTATACTAAGCTTGTACGAGGAAAATAAAACAAGTGATGAGGTCATAGGGAGGATAACAAGGAATGAAGAAGCTTGTTGTTACTGCTTTAAGCGTAGTTATGAGCGTGGGACTATTAGCGGGTTGCGGAACAAATGAAGATTCCGGCAATGCGACTCCGGGGAATTCCGGAGGCGCCAGCAATGGCGGCAAAGCGCAGGAAATTAAGATTACGGTTCGCGAGAATACTTGGGGAGCGCGCAAAGACAACTTTATCGAAGCCGAGAAACGCTTGAACGAAGAGCTGAAGGCTGATAACGTTCAAGTGAAAATCGATTGGTGGCCGGGCATTGGCGACGACGAACTCATTCTTCAGGCTCAAGCCGGCAAAGTAGCGGACATCTTCATTAACTCCAGCGTCGACATCGGATGGCAGCGGGACGCGGGATTGATCCGCGATATCGATTGGGTTCAAACTTCCAATGTGTTCAAGAGCGTTCCGGAATCCTATACGAACATCATGAAGTATGAAGGTCACTATTACGGCGCTATTCAAGATATGGATGCATCGCCTGTATTTATTAGCCGTAAAGCGCTTGAAGGCTTGGGATGGACCGGGGAGCAGATTAGCGGCTTGAAGGCCCGCGTCGATACCGGAGATTTCACATTCGGGGATCTCGTGAACTTAGCGGATGAAGCGAAAAAGAAAAGTTTAGTTAAAATGGGCTTCGCCGTGGAAGATACTAGATTTGAAGGCTGGAATTATGCATTCGGCAATTACAACTATAACGCGGAGCAAAATAAAATGGTGCTTACTGCGAAGACGGAGGACGTATACGGCTTCTGGTCCGATGCGGTGAAGCGCGGAGTGATTGCCGAAGGCATCGGCGATGTCGATACGGATAAGGCTGCTCCAATGTTCGTGAAAGGCGAGATTTTCGCCGAATTCGCCCGCACTGAATTCTATCAAATGCTGCGCGAAGCAAATGGCATGAAGGATGATATCGAAGGGTTTAACAACTGGTTTAACGAGAATGTGGTTTGGATCCCGGTTCCGTCCGCGAACAAAGGCGGCAAGCCCGTTTCTTATAGCAATCCGGCAATGATCTATGTTGGACCGACAGTCGACGACGCCAAGATGACGTATGTTCAAAAGCTCATCGAACACGTTTTGGATCCCGATCTTCAAGTTAACCATACGGTCATTAGCGGTAAGCTTCCAGTGACGCCGGAGGCGCAAGAGGACGCGCGATTCAAAGCAATGGAGTTCTACAAGGACCATGCATATTTGATCGAATTTACGCGCACCCGTCCTGCGCAGCCGGATTATGCGATCTATACAAAATCCTATACCTTAGGCGTTGATGCCATTTTAACCAAAGGCCAATCCGCCGAGCAAGCGTTCGAATTGTTCAAGAAGGATGCGAAGCAGAACGTACCTGCCGATCATCTCATCGTTGAATAATCATGGAGTAAGGATTCGTTCTACGGAAAGGTGCTCTAATCTTAGGTTAGAGCGCCTTTTCCATTCCATATCAAGAAAGCGGGTGCAGGGCCGGCATGGACAATGTGGCAACTCAGCAAGTTTACAAAAAACCGTTCACGAAGAAAATATACCCTTATTTGTTCATTTTGCCGTTTGCTTTACTGGTTGTCGTGTTTTTTATTTTGCCCGCAATTGCCACGATCGCAATGTCGTTTACGGATTTGAATGCGTCAATGAAGCCGAAATTCGTGGGCTTGACCAATTTCACTAGAATTTTCGATGATTACAATCTTTCGCAAATTTTATTGAATACGGTTATTTTCGCTGTCATCTCTTTGGCTATTTCGTTGCTCTTTGCGTTAATCATATCGATTGCCACGCAGTATTTCCTTAAAGGCAAAGTGTCGGCAGTCATTTACAGAGTATTATGGCTCATTCCTAGCATTATTCCGGCCGTCGTCTACGTGACCTTCTGGAAATACGTATTCGATCCAACCGAAGAAGGGTTTATTAACGGCATCCTGTTGTCTTTCGGGATCGAATCGGACCCTGTATCGTGGTTTACGAAAGCCGCGATGGCGATTGTCATCTTGGCGACAATTGTTTCCACGACATCCGGGGGGATGATTCTGTTGTCCGCCGCAATCAACTCGATACCTCAAGATCTATACAAAGCGGCTCGAGTGGATGGAGCAAGCGAGAAATCGGTCATTACCAAAATCATTTTGCCGACCTTGAAGTGGCCGTTAATGTACATCACGATCTCGGATTTGATTGGCTTCGTATCTTCCTATTTCTTCATCATGCTATTGACGAACGGCGGTCCCATGCGGGATACGACAACTCTATCGTTATACGCCTATCAACAAGCTTTTAATCTCAAGTATTACGGATACGGAGCGGCGGTGTCGCTGATCGTCGTCTTTATCTCTTTTATTCTAACGATATTTTTCTTGCGGCTATTTGATTTTGACCAAATGATTAAGCCGTCCAGAATTGAAGATTAGCCTAGGAAGGAGGCAGTGTTATGTCGGCCAGTACGCTTAAGAAATTGCTAGTACACACTTATATGACGCTATTTACGTTACCGATAATCGCGATGATTGTCTGGTACTTTCTATCGTCGACGATGAACTTTACGACAGGGCAATTTTCGATGGACAATTTCTCCTTTTTCAGAGAGCCTGTGGAGTATGCAGGAGTTAAGCTTCCGCTCATTTGGCCGATCGTGCTCAATACGATTGTGTACTCATGTCTCATTGTAGCCATTGAAGTTTGCATATCGGTTCCTACGGCTTATGCTTTCTCCAGGCTGGACTTCAAAGGGAAAAGGTCGGCGATGAAATTTCTGTTCCTGATGAGGTCTTTTCCCGGAATTACGCTAATTATCGCAACCTTCTTCATTCTGGTTCAAATGCACCTGGTGAATACGTATATGGGTGTTCTATTGGTAGCAATCACGGGCTCCCTTCCTGGAAGGGTGTATATCATGAAAGGTTTTTTCGACGAAGTGCCATGGGATATCGAATGGGCGGCCATGGTAGATGGCTGCACCCGATATAGAGCGTTCAAAAAAGTGCTCGTACCTTACGTACTTCCGGGAATCGGCGCGATTGCGGTGTTCTCGTTTCTTGGGGCTTACGGAGAGTGGTTCCTGTTCAAGCTGCTCATTTTCAATGACGATATGCTGACGCTTGCCGGCTACTTGTCCAAATTAGTCACGAAAGAAAATAACATTATTAACTATGGCCTGATTACGGCTATCGGATTATTTTATACGCTGCCAATCGTCGTTTTCTATATTTTCACTCAGAAAATATTCATGAAGGTCAACTTGGGAGGAGCGAAGCAAGTATGATTACTCTTAAAAATATCGTGAAGGAATACGACGGCAAGCAAGAGGGGAACAGGGCGGTCGATGGTCTGGATCTCGAGATCAACAAAGGAGAATTCGTCGCGTTGCTGGGCCCTTCCGGATGCGGGAAAACGACGACTTTAATGATGCTTGCGGGGCTGCTCAAGCCGACTTCGGGAGAAATTTATTTCCAAAGCAAGCTGGTCAATCATGTAGAGCCGAAGGATCGAAACATTGGGATGGTGTTTCAATCCTATGCGTTATACCCGCATATGTCGGTCAGAGATAATATCGCCTTCCCGTTAAGAGAACGTAAGGTTCCTAAGCAGGAAGCTTATGAACGCGCGAAGGAAACGAGCAAAATATTGCAAATCGATCATTTGCTGGACCGTAAACCTTCCCAACTATCTGGCGGGCAGCAGCAACGGGTAGCGATGGCTCGCGCACTATCCAAAAATCCCGAAATCCTGCTGTTGGACGAGCCAATGTCTAACTTGGACGCACGTTTAAAATTGGACGTTCGAGATGAAATCCGCAAGATTCAACGTAATTTGGGCGTCACTACGATTATCGTCACTCATGATCAAGAGGAGGCACTCGCCATTTCCGACCGCGTCGCTATCTTGAACGGAGGTCGCATTCAGCAGTACGCCCCTCCGAGCGAACTGTTCAACCATCCCGTTAATCTATTCGTAGCCAGTTTTCTAGGCAACCCTCCGATGAATCTTATCCATGGAACGATTGAAGAAAAGACAGGCAATCAAGTCGTTGCGACAAAAGGATTCGAGTATATTCTGCCAGCCGATAGGAGGCTGGACAAGAAGCATATCGGGAAATCCGTTCAATTCGGGATCAGACCGCACGACGTAACAGTCTGCGCCGCGACGGATCCCCAAGCGATTAAGCTGAAGGTGGATTTGGTTGAGCACTTAGGCAGCGGAAAGCTCGTCAAAGCGATAGATCCGTACAATAAGCTCGAAACGATGATTCGGCTGCTGACGGACAATAAGCTGGAGTTAAACTCAGGGGAATATATCTATATCAAATTTAAGGATCGTAAATTCCATCTGTTCGATATGACGGATAACGGTCGGAATCTGCTTCATCATAGTTAATGTAGGAGGGTGAACAATGACGGAATCTAGCAGAGAGCAAGGAGACATCAATACGACGGCTTTGCGCCGAAAATACGCGGAACGGAACTTATCTGTCCGTGCCCAAGCGATTGCGGACGAGGATGCGTCCTATTTTATTCACCAAAACTTATCCACCCCGGTGCTCAATGTGCTTTCGAGAGCCGAGGGCATCTATATTTATGATCTCGAAGGTAATCGATACATCGATATGCACGGGAATGGCGTCCACAACGTGGGCTTCAACAACGATGCGGTTATCGAAGCCGTGAGCGAAGCGCTTCGGCAGAAGAACACGTTTACCCCTCGCCGCTATACGAACGAACATGCGGTAGCATTAGCTAAGAAGCTCATTGAGATTACTCCGCCCGGCCTAGACCGCGTCTTGTTTGCTCCTGGAGGTTCGGAAGCGATTGAGATGGCGGTCATGCTGGCCAAGCAGGTCACCGGTAAATGGAAAACGATATCCTTCTGGGATTCGTATCATGGCAACGGATTTCAAGCTTCGAGCATAGGCGGAGAGGAGTTATTCAAGGGTGGCAACGGTCCCATGGTGCCGGGAGCGCTGCATGTCGAATTTCCGAACTATTATCGAAATCCATGGGGTTTTCATTCGCAAGAAGCGGTGGACGATGAAATCATCAGGCAAATGAGCATTTTATTCGAGAAGGAAGGCGACATTGCCTGCGTCATTGGCGAACCGGTATCTGCTACGCCGATCGTACCGAGCCGATCCTTCTGGATTCGGGTCAAGGAACTGTGCGAGAAGCATGGCGCTCTGCTTATCTTTGACGAAATTATCGAAGGCTTCGGACGCACGGGTCGCTTATTTGCCTGCGAGCATTACGTGACGCCGCATATACTCGTTCTTGGCAAATCCCTTGGGGGCGGTCTGCTTCCGTTCGCGGGGATAGTGGCCAATGAAAAATACAATGTGCTTCAGCATCGTTCCATTGGACATTACACGCATGAGAAGAATGGCTTGTGCTCGGCGGCGGGTTTGGCGATGATTCAATATTTGCAGGAGCATGAGTTGGCGAAGCAAGCCGATGAGGTTGGCAGGCACGCCTTGCAGTGGCTGGAGCAAATGAAGGATCGCCATAGGCTGGTTGGTCATATTTACGGTTTAGGTCTGCATATCGGCATAGAGATGGTCAAGGACAAGCAGGGAAAAGAGAAGGCTATCGCCGAAGCGGAGATGGTCATGTATAAAGCAATGGAGCGCGGCATCGCTTTTAAGGTTATAGAAGGCAATGTAATTACGTTACGCCCTTCGTTATTAATTACAAGGGATGAAATGGTATGGGCATTGGAACAGATAGAAGCTTGTATTCAAGAAGTAGAGAACGCTCTTTATTATTAAATTAAGAGCCGATATAATAGTTCATGATTATAAGGAGGGGTCAGGGTGTCGCTAGCAAGCGAAGAAAGAAAAATAACGATCATGACTCTGCTCAACGAAAAAGGGAAAGTAAACGCGAACGAGCTATCCCAGTTGTTCGAAGTTTCGACGGAAACGATCCGCAGAGACCTCGACGAGCTGGAAAAAGAAAATAAATTGAAAAAAGTTTACGGCGGCGCGGTCAAATTCAAAGTGGAAGTGGAGCCGCCTCTTCTCGAGAGAGAGTCCATTCACGTGGAAGCCAAACGCAAGATCGGTTACATGGCTTCGGAGTTAATCGAGGACAACGATGTCATCGTGGTGGACGAAGGAAGCACGGCGCTGCAAATTTTGCATTTCTTGGACAATAAGCATCATTTAACGATTTTGACCAATTCCATCCCCGCCCTTATGCTGCTCATTGAACATCAGAAACGCGGAACGTTCGATGGAAAGCTTATCCTCATCGGAGGCGAAGTGAGTGCCAAGCATCTGCGGGTATCCGGTCCGATTTCTGAGAAAATCATGGAAGATTTCTACGTGAATAAATCTTTCGTTTCTGTCGACGGGGTTTCGCTAGAGAATGGCATTTCAAGTTATGATTACGAGAAAGCGGTATTTACTAGGAAGATCATTCGCTGTTCGGAGACGGCGATCGTCGTGGCGGATTTCTCCAAAATCGATAAACGTACTGTGGCCAAAATCGTGGATCTCCAAGAGATTCATATGATTGTATCGGAACAAGCTCCACCGGCAGCGTGGAAGGCGAAGCTTCAGAAGATGGAATTGAGATGGATTCATCCTGAGATTGAAGGTTAATTGCCGGAATTGTCCAAGTATAAAATAACAACCTCTAACTAAAGACTGGAAGTCGCACGGGTCTGCCTAAGCGAAGTCCAGTCTTTTTCTCATCTCTTTTCCCCTCTTCCGAAATCTCCAAAATGCCTCCAAAGAGGTCTCCAATCTGACCCGCAACAACCTCCAATAACAAGTGCATGCACTATCCAATCGCTTTTTATATGGCAGACGCTGCCTGCGTACTAGTAGCTGGATCCTGGTTTTCGATCCCCTGTTAAGAGTTTGTTAAGCGGCTTCAAGTAAATTGGTGTTATTCTGTGGAGTTCTGCGGAAATGGTGTAAATTGTAAATTTTGAATAACCTCGTCTCAGATTGGTCGGCGTTCGTTCAACTAAGAAAGGAGATTGCACGTATGATGAATTACAGGAAAAGTCGCGCATTCAGACGAACGTTTTTGCTTTGGATGGCGCTGCTGCTTATGCTGCCGGCGTGGGCGCCGGGAAAGGCCGCTGCCGGGGCCAATGCATGGACGTTAGTGGGAGGGGGGGCGCCCTTTTCTTCCGCAAAAAGTTCTCATAATCCATACGAGATGAATCCATTCGACATGGCCGTTGATAACGGAGTTGCATACACGGCGGCGTTTATTCCGAACGGCAATAATACGGCAAACATGTCGATTAAGAAGAGCAACGGGAGTAGCTGGGAGGACTTATACATAAGCCAACTTCCCGTGTCTGTTCCCTATGCCGGAAAAATTCTATTGAAGGTAAGGAACGGTTATTTATTTGCTGCTTACACGGCTAATTACGTCAACCAGACAGATTGGTATTTAAGCAGGGGACTTACGGTGGTAAAATGCGCGCTGAATGGCACTAGCTGCAACAAGTACACCGTCCCTGTCGACCAGAATAGAGACCTACTCGTCTATGATATGGCCATTCGCGATGACGGCTCGCTGATGATCGTGTACAGTGGCCCCGATATATCCGACCCTGACAAGGAAGTGTTGCTGACTTCGAAAGTTTTGAACGCGAGCGGCCAGTGGGAGAATGGGCCATTCGATTTCGGCTATAGACCGGTTGCTAAAGAAATCCAGGTCGCCTTCGGTGGTGGCCAGACTTATGTGCTCACGAGCGACTTTCGTGACAAATTGGAAATTCGTACGAGCGGCGGCGCAGGTTCCGCAGCCAAGCTCCCGGATATTCCCATCAGTTGGGGTTCGGCTTTTGCTGCAAGTCTCGACATTTACAATGAGATCCCTTATGTGGCCTATTACACTAAAGATCCTTACAGCGATAGAAAAGTCCTCATATTGACGCACTACGACAAATATTCTAATCAATGGATCAAGTTATCGGAGACCTACGCGCCCGTTAGCTTCTCCCCTTCGTTTTTCATCCGTCCGTTCAGGCTTGCCGTAGACGACTCGGGGGCTTATGTGATCGGTGCGGATACGACTTTCGGCGCGGTGGAAGTTTATTACAACGATTTGCAAAATGGCGGGATTGACTACAAGGATCAATGGAATAGGACTGGATTTTACATTAACAGTAACGATGGCTATCAATTCAGTCTTCAGTTCGACGCCAGCAGCGGTGTCTTGTACGGGGGGTACTGGGATTCTTTTGACAAAAAAGGATACGTGAAGTCGATCGGATTTGACAGCTATCCGCCGGTACCGATTGGCAGCGGGTTTACGCCGATCAACGGGGCAACGAACGTGTCGGTTGATTCGGAAGTGTCCGTGACGTTCAACAAAGCGGTTCGCGCCGGCGCCGGCAACATCAAGCTATGGCGCGTTGGCGATGCCGAGCCGCTTACGACGATCGCAGCGAGCGATTCGAATCAAGTGTCCGTGGATGGCAGCAAGTTCGTCATCCAGCCGACCGGAGGTTTGAAGTTCGGCACCCAATATGAGGTGACGATAGATTCGGGCGTCATTACCAATGCAGACGGAACGCCTTATGCGGGCGTTTCTGCAGGATCGTGGCGGTTCACGACCGAAACGGATGATGTCGCGCCGACGCTGATGACGTTGTCGCCTCTGGACAATGCGACTGACGTAGACATCGCCGTGAAGCCGACGCTTACGTTCAACGAGCGGATTGTTGGGAAGGACAAGCTGATTCATCTCTACAACGGAGATGGAACCGAGGTCGAATCGTTCCGTGCTGACGATGCGAGCCACGTCAGCATCGAAGTCAACAAAGCGACGATTACGCCATCCAATACGTTGCTTAACGATAAGGATTATTACATCCTTGTCGAGGCGGGAGCGTTTACGGATCGGGCGGGCAACCCTTATGCGGGGCTAACTGCGGCGACAGATTGGAACTTCAAAACAATCAAGGATTTGATCCCGCCGACGATCGTGTCGTTGAGTCCCGCCGATAAGGCGGTGGACGTGGCGCGCGACACGAAGCTGACACTCAAGTTCAGCGAACCCGTGCTGCCGGTCGCAGGCAAGAAGCTGAAGGTGTGGTACGACTACGCGGATAAAGAAACATTCGATCTTACCGATTCAGGCGTCGAAGTGAACGGCGACACCGTGACGGTGACGCTGTCGAAGCGGCTGCCTTACAACGCGGATGTTCGCGTTAACGTCGACGCGGGCGCCTTGGTCGATCGGGCCGGCAATCCGTCCGCGCTCATCCAATATTTGAATTGGACATTCAAAACCGTCAAGGACGAGGAGAATCCGTATATCGTTCGCTACGCTCCGGCGAGCGGATCGACGAACGTATCGGTCAATCCGAAGCTGCGCATCGATTTCAATGAAGAGATCATGAAGACGGACAGCAAGAAGTATTTCTTCATCTACAAGAAGTCGGACGATGATTACATTCGAATTGACCGGGACAATACGGGGCTGGTCACATTCGGAACCAATCAGGACGGCAACAGCTATATCGAATTCAAGCCTGACAAGCAGCTGCAATTCGATACCGAGTACTATGTCAATATCGACTACGCGCTGGTACGAGACTCGGCCAGCCAATTCAGTCCAGGATACGGCAACAACTACTTGGGCATACCCGCGTACGTCAAATACGGGGAAACGCCGCCGCCGGACAAGACGACTTGGACGTTCAAGACGGAGAAAGACAACGTGCCTCCGAAGGTCGTGGATCTGATGCCTGCAAATGGCGCGACTAACGTGTGGATCGAACAAGATCTGCTGATGTCCTTCGATGAGGAAGTTCGAGTCGGCAGCGGCAATGTATATGTGTATGAAAAAAGTACAGACAAGTTGATCGAGACGATTCCGGCGACCGGCCAGAGCATCACATTGGCGGATGACGACGGCGGCTATGGCTGGATGGTCAAAGTTACAAGGAAAACGCAGTTCGATTACTCGAAGGAATATTATGTGAAGGTGGATGCCGGCCTCGCTCTGGATCGAGAAGGCAACGCCTTTGCCGGCATCCTGGACAAGTCTTGGGCGTTCAAGACGGCACCGGATACGACGCCGCCGGTGCACGTAAAGCTGATGCCGGCTAACGGATCCATAAACGTTGCGGTGGACAGCGATCTTGCGATCACGTTCGATGAGAACGTAACAGCGGTTGCCGGTAAAACGATTAAGCTATACAAGAGTGGCAATGGCACGCCGATTGCGACCATTCCGGTTGGGGAAACGACGGTATCGGGCAACACGGTGACGGTCCGTCTGAAGGACAAGCTGCCTTCAGGTCTTGCTTATGGTACGGATTACTACGTTAATGTAGAGTCTGGGGCATTCAAGGATTTGGCAGGCAACTCGTACGGCGGAATTAGCGGCAATTCGGCGTGGAAGTTCACGACGGAATTTCAGCTCAGCGATGTCGAGTCGACGGTTGAAGCTTCGCCAACGCAGGTGACCGCGGACGGTACGACAACTTCTACGATTACGGTGACGCTGAAGGATGTTGGGAAACGCGCCATCGAAGGGCGATCGGTGACGTTGTCGGCGAGCGGCGGCAGCTCGGTCATCGCGCCGGCTGTAGCGGTAACGGATGCTTCGGGCAAAGCGATTTTCAAAGTGAAGAACAGCGTGGTTGAGAAGGTCGTTTACAGCGCCAAAGCGGGAACGACGCTAATTAAGATGACGGCTGCCGTGAATTTCGTCGCAGGGCCGATCAACGGCGCGTTTACGACAGTTAAGGCTGCTCCTGCCAGCGTCCTGGCGGACGGGAAGGCGACATCGGTTGTTGCGGTGACGTTGAAGGACGCTTACGGACACGGCATTTCGGGACAGACGGTCACTTTGACGGCCGGTTCGGGCAGCTCCGTCATCGATGCGGTGCAGCCGGTAACGGACTTATATGGCAAAGCGGTATTCCTGGTTAAAGACCAGATCGTCGAGCAAGTCGTTTATACGGCGCGAACAGGCGCTCTGACTTTGCCTCAGCAGGCGACGGTTAACTTCGAAGCTTCGCTCCCTGGCGGCGATGGACCGAAGACGAGCGTCTTGCGATCCGAGGTGACCGCTTCGCCGACGGTTGTGCGGGCGAACGGAACCGACATCTCCACGATTACGGTGACGTTGCGCGATGTCGACGGTGCGGCTGTGCCGGGCAAGAAGGTAAGCTTGTCGGCAAACGGCGGCAGCAGCGATATTGCTGCTGTGCGCGATTTCAGCGATGACGAAGGTCGCGCGATATTCACCGTCAAGAACGCCAAGGCGGAGCAAGTAAACTATACGGCTAAGGTCGTCACTGACAACGTGACGGTAGCCGATAATGCATCCGTTACGTTCGAATCGCCGCGTTCGACCGATCCGGCTGCTCCAACGGTCAGCGTGTTGAAGTCGTCCATTAAGGCATTGCCCGGCATCGTGACGGCCGACGGCAAATCGTTCGCGGTAATGACAGTGACGCTGCGCGACGAGGACGGCAAGCCAATCGCGGGCAAGAAGGTCGCGCTGGCGCAAGGCGGCGGAAGCTCCGTCGTAACGGCGCTGCGCGATACGACCGATGCGGATGGCGAAGCGGTATTCAAAGCGACGAATACGAAGGCGGAACCCATAACGTACTCCGCGAGTCTGGCGGCGGGAGGCGTAACGCTGGCTCAGCAGGCGAAGGTGGTCTTCGAGGCCGAGAACAGCGATAGCCCCGGCGGAACGATTGTCAGCGTGCTGCGTTCGAGCGTAACGTCCGCACCGCCGGTTGTGACGGCGAACGGAATATCGTCGGCGGAAATTGTGGTGACGCTGCGCGATGAGAATGGTATTCCGGTGTCCGGCAAGCGGATTGCTCTGGCGCAAGACGGCAGCTCGCGCATTGCGTTCGGCAGCGACGTCAGCGACAGTTCGGGCGTCGTGCGGTTTACTGCAACGAGCGAGACGGCGGAGCAGGTTGCGTATACGGCGCTTCTGACGGAGGCAGGCGCGACATTGTCGCAGCAAGCGACAGTCACCTTCGAGAGCGCGACGGTCAAGACAGGCGGCAGCAAGACGAGCGTGCTGGATTCGACGGTAGTCGCTTCGCCGGAGGTCGTGACGGCGAACGGCATCGAGGTGTCGACGATTACGGTGACCTTGAAGGATAGCGATGGAATGCCCGTATCCGGCAAAACGGTCAGCCTGACGGCGAACGTCGGCAGCTCGGTCATCGAAGCCGAGGGGGGCGTTGTTATCACGGACGCTTCCGGCCAAGTCAAGTTCAAAGTTACAAATGAGCGAGCCGAACAAATCATCTACACGGCTAAAGATGAAACGGATGGCGTGACGCCGGCGCAGCGGGCGACGGTTACGTTCGAGACGGCGGCGGGGGGCGGCGTTCCGGTAGTCAGTGTGCTCGAATCGACGGTGCTTGCTTCTCCGGATACGGTGACAGCGGACGGAGTGGCGTTCTCGACGGTAACGGTAACGCTAAGAGACCGGGACAAGCTGGCAATTGCGGGCAAACCCGTCACGCTTACGGCCAATGACGGCACCTCGGTGATCGAAGCGGTTGGCGGCGGCATGAGCAATGCTTCCGGAATAGCGACATTCAAGGTGACGAATACGCATGCGGAGCAAGTGGTATACACGGCGGCAGTCGATGCCGACGGCGTAACGCTGGCGCAGCGTGCGACAGTGACATTCGAAACTTCCGGAAGCGGCAGCGGCGGACCGATCGTCAGCGTGCTGGATTCCACGGTCATCGCTTCTCCCGAGCAAGTGAAGGCGGACGGTATCGAGGCTTCCGTCATTACGGTTTCTCTGAAGGACACCGAGGGAGCGGCAATTGGCGGCAAACGGGTGACGCTGGCGGCGGACGGAGGAAGCTCGGACATCGTGCCGCTCGGCACCGGCTTGAGCGATGCGAACGGTCAAGTGAAGTTCCGGGTGACAGACGTTTACGGCGAACAAGTGACCTACACCGCGATGCTGCCGGCAGACAATGCGACATTGGCGCAGCGAGCGACTGTGACGTTCGAGACGGCGGATACAGGCGGCGCTTCTTCCGATGTCAGCGTTACCCGTTCGACGGTTGTCGCTTCGCCGTTGACGGTATCGGCGAACGGCAAATCGTTCTCCATTGTTACGGTCACGCTAAACAACGCTGACGGCAACCCGATCGACGGCAAAACGGTCGCGTTATCGGCGAACGGGGGCAGCTCCGTCATTGAGCCGGTCGGCACGGGCATGACCGATCTTGCGGGCCAGGCGACGTTCAAAGTAACGGATGCCGTAGCGGAAAAGGTAACGTATACGGCCAAGGTGCCGAGCGATAACGTCACGCTGGCGCAGCGCGCGTCGGTCGTGTTCGAAGCGGGCCTGCCAGGCGCGGAAGCGCCTCGCGCGAGCGTGCTCCAATCGACGGTTACGGCAACGCCGGACCATGTGACAGCGGACGGGACCGATTTCTCGACGGTAACGGTTGTAATCAAGGACGCGGATGGCAATCCGTTATCCGGCAAGACGGTCGGCCTTACGGCCGACTCGCCTCGCGTCTTGCTGACGACGCTCTCCGGTGTTACGAATGAGCAGGGCGAAGCGACGTTTAAGGCGAGAAACTATTATGCGGAGCAAGTATCGTTTACCGCGAAAGTGGCGGCCGATCAAGTTACGGTCGCACAGCGCGCGGCAGTTTCGTTCGAATATGCGAGCAATGGAACGCCGGGCGATCCGGTCGTTAGCGTGACGAGATCGACGGTAGCCGCGAACCCGGAATTCGTGACGGCGGACGGAACGACGAAGTCGACGGTTACAGTGACGCTGCTCGATGCGAGCGGCGCGCCGATTGCCGGCAAAACGGTCAAGCTGACCGCCGGTAATGGCAGCTCTGCAATCGTTGCGCTTGGCGGCGGCAAGAGCGGAGCCGACGGCAAGGCCGTATTTGAGGTTACAGATTTGAAGGCCGAGCAAGTGACTTATTCCGCTCAAGTGGTCGGCGACGGCGTGATGCTGGCGCAGCGTGCGACGGTCACGTTCGAATCGCCGGCGAGCGGCGGACCCGGAGGGCCGGGCACCCCTGGAATCAGCGTGCGGAGCTCTCTAGTCGAAGCGAACCCGGTTATCGTAGCGGCGAACGGATCGTCGTTCTCGACGATTACGGTGAAGCTGAAGGATGTCAACGGTGCGGCGGTAGCCGGCAAAACGGTCAAGCTGACGGCCGACGGCGGCAGTTCGGTCGTTTCGGCGGTGAACGCGGTCACGAACGGGCAAGGTCAGGCCGTATTTACGGTCAAAAATAAAGCAGCCGAGCAAATAGCGTATACGGCGAGCATCGAAGCGGAAGGCGTGACGCTGGCACAGCGTGCGACGGTAACGTTCGAGTCGTCTTCGGGCGGCGGAGCGGCTGCGGATGCGGTCGTCAGCGTACTAGATTCCACGGTGCAGGCTTCCCCTGAACAGGTGACGGCCGACGGTACGGATGCTTCAACGATTACCGTTACTCTGCTCAACGCCAGCGGCCAGCCGGTTGCTGGCAAGACCGTGACGTTGACGGCTAATGCAGGCAGCAGCTCGGTCATTGCTCCGGCAGGCGGAGTCGTTAGCGGTGCGGATGGCAAGGCGATCTTCACGGTAACCGATAGCAAAGCCGAGCAAGCGACCTACACGGCGCATGTGGCCGAGGACAACGTCACGCTGGCGCAGCGTGCCGCGGTGACGTTCGAAGCGGATGCTTCGGCCGGGGCAGGAACGCCTGTCGTCAGTATTGTGAGATCGACGGTTACGGCGGCGCCTGACGTCGTCGCTGCGAATGGACAGGCGCAAGCGACGATTGCCGTCGCGCTTAAGGATGCCAGCGGCAATCCGGTCGCGGGCCGATCGGTGACGCTGGAGGCGAACGCAGGCAGCAGCTCGGCGATCGCCCCTGTCGGCGCTGTGATCAGCGGGCCGGATGGCGTGGCGCTGTTCACTGTGACGGATGTCAAGGCGGAGCAGGTGACCTATGCGGCGAAGGTTGACGGCGCGACTATCGTACAGCGTGCGAAGGTTACTTTCGAGACAGCAACGACGTTCCCTAAGACGAGCGTGACGCAATCGATTGTCACTGCGTCTCCGGCTATAGTAGCAGCGGACGGAACAGCTTTCTCGACCGTTACCGTAGTTCTAAAAAATGCAAGCGGGCAGCCGGTTGCCGGCAAGACGGTCAGCGTAACGGCAAGCAGCGCCAGCTCGGTCGTCACGGCCGTGAATGCGGTGAGTGACGCGAATGGAATTGCCGTGTTCCAGGCAACCGATACGAAAGCGGAGTCAGTCGTGTATACAGCAGCGGTTGCCGAGGATGGAGCAACGCTGTCGCAGCGCGCGACGGTGACGTTCGAATCGACAGGCACAGGCAATACGACCGCTGCGGACGTCAGCGTGCTTCGCTCGACGGTGCTGGCCATGCCGAACGTGGTCGAAGCCGATGGCGTCCAGGCCGCAACGGTGAAAGTACAGTTGCTTAATGCGAATGGCCTGCCGATCCATGGGCTAAACGTAAGTTTGACAGCCAGCGGCGGCTCATCGGTCATTGATGCCGTGTACGGGGCAGCAGGCATCGCAGTCAGCGACGCTAACGGCGAGGCGTTCTTCCTGGTGAAGGATGCTCAAGCCGAGCGCGTAACCTATACGGCAAATGTCGACTTGAATGTGACGCTTGCGCAGACGGCCGAGGTTATCTTCGAAACGCCTGCGAGCGGCGGATCGGGAGGAGCGGGAACGCCGGGAATCAGCGTGCTGCAATCGATGGTGATCGCGACGCCAACGCAAGTAACGGCGGACGGCGTGCAATCGTCTCAGATTACGGTAACGCTCAATGATACGGAAGGCCATGCGGTTGCCGGCAAAGCGGTCAACCTGCTGGCAGCCAGCGGCAGCTCGACGATTGTCGGTCTTCAGACGATAACCGACGCCCAAGGCAATGCGGTATTTTCTGTCACGAATTCGACAGCGGAGCAAGTGACGTACACGGCTGTCGCGGTATCGGACAATGTCACGCTGGCCCAAACGGCAACGGTGACGTTCGAAACTGCTAATGGCAGCGGTGCGG
Source organism: Cohnella boryungensis (assembly GCF_042651945.1). Classification (NCBI taxonomy): domain Bacteria; kingdom Bacillati; phylum Bacillota; class Bacilli; order Caryophanales; family Paenibacillaceae; genus Cohnella; species Cohnella boryungensis. The sequence goes on from NZ_JBHSED010000015.1 coordinate 79,510, forward strand.
GCGGCTCTAACGTCAGCGTACTGAAGTCGGGCGTAACGGCAGCGCCGCAGACGGTAGCGGCCAACGGCGTTTCGGCGTCGACAGTTACCGTTGTGCTTAAGGATGCGAATGGCCTGCCTGTTGCGGATCAAACCGTAACCCTGACTGCCGACGGAGGCAGCTCGACGATTACGCCGATCCATGGGGTAACGAACGCGCAAGGCATAGCCGTATTCCAAGTAACGAGTTTGCAGGCTGGACAAGTGACTTATCGCGCCGAAACGGCCGACACGGTAATCGCGCAGACGGCGACGGTGACCTTCCAGACGGTGCCGACGACCGGTTCTCCGACGACTAGCGTCGCGCGCTCCACGGTGACGGCGAGCCCGGATCGGGTCAACGCCGATGGCAGGACGACCGCGACGGTCACGGTCACGCTTCTCAATGCGGTCGGCCAACCGGTCGCCGGCAAGAAAGTGAAGCTGACAGCCGCTAACGGCCACTCCGCCATCGCTTCGGCGGACGAAGTCGTCAGCGATGAGCAAGGACAGGCGGTGTTCAAGGTCACGAACGTGTATGCAGAGCAAGTGACTTACAGCGCCCAAGATACAACGGACAAGATCAACATCGCGCAAACGGCGACCGTTACGTTCCTGGCTAACGCAGGTACGGGAAGCGCCAAATCCAGCGTTACCCGCTCTACTGTAACCGTGTCTCCGAATCGGGTAACGGCGGACGGCGAACAGTACGCGACGGTCACGGTCACCCTTCTTAACGCCAATGGCCAACCGGTCGTCGGCAAGACGGTGGCATTGGCCGCTGGCGGCGGCCGCTCGACGATCGCGCAGGTGGGCGCGAATGTGAGCGACGCGCAAGGAAAGGTCGTTTTCCGCGTCAGCGACGCGTATGCGGAGCAAGTGACCTACAGCGCCAAAGATACGACGGATAACGTCAGGATCGCGCAGACGGCAACGGTTGCGTTCCTTGCCAATACCGTAACGGGCGAGCAGAAAACGAGCGTGGCGCGTTCAACGGTGGCCGCTTCGCCGGCCGAAATCATTGGCAACGGAATCGAAACTTCAACGATTACGGTGACGTTGCGCAACGCCAACGGCCAACCGGTCGCCGGCAAGAAAGTGAAGCTGATCGCAAGCGGCGGCAGCTCGATCATCGCGCCTGCGGGCGAAGTGATCAGCGACGCGCAAGGGCAGGCGATTTTTACGGTCAGCAACCTTGTTGCCGAACAAGTCGTCTACAGCGCCAAAGATACGACGGACAACGTTAATATCGCGCAGACGGCAACGGTTAAGTTTAAGCAGAAGGAGCCGAGCCGCAAGCTGAATCCCGAAGACATCGAGCCGGAAGCCGACAAGAAGCAGGTTACGGTGAAGGACGTGCCTCCCGGAGGCAAGGTTACGATCTATGACGACAACGGCGAGGTTATCGGCGAAGGAGAAAATCCGGGCCCGGGTACCGGCCCGATCGTGATTCGCATCATCGAGCCGCATGTGATCAAGGAAGGCGAAGTGATTCACGCCACCTTGACGGAGGAGGGCAAGGGAGAAGGCGAGCCGACCGAGAAGACGGTACGGAAGGACAAGGAGACAAGCTTGCCTGTTCCTCCGCCGAAGGTGCTGGCCGATCCGGACAACAACGAAGTGAAGATTGTTGACGTATTGTCGGGCGCGACGATCAAGATTTATGACAAAGACGGCACCGTCATCGGCACCGGAACGAATCCCGGACCGGGCTCCGGCACAGTCGTCATCCGAATAAACGCACCGCATGTAATCAAGGAAGGCGACGTGATCCAACTGACGGCAACGGAGCCGGGACTCAAGGAAAGCGTCAAGACGAGCAAAACCGTCACGAGGGACGACCTTGTCAGCAAAAAGCTGAAAGAGGAGCAGATTGAGCCGGAGTCCGACAAGAAGACGGTCACGGTGAAGGATGTTCCGCCGGGCGGCAAAATCAAGATTTACGATAAGGACGGTACGGTTATCGGGGAAGGCACGAATCCTGGCCCAGGCGCCGGACCGGTTGTCATCTCCGTACCGGGTCTGAAGGAAGGCGACGTCATTCGCGCTACGCTGACCGAGCCGGAGAAGCGCGAGAGCGAGAAGACGGAGAAAACGGCAACGAAGGACAAGGATACGAGCGCACCGCCGAAAGGGGCGTTCGTGCGTCAGGCGAGCGAAGAAGTCGAGGTTCCGAGCGTTCCGCCGGGAACGACAGTTAACGTCTACGACGACGAAGGCAACCTGATCGGCACGGCCTCCAATCCGGGCAGCACGCCTGCGAAGGTTGTTGTGCCGCTGAAGCCGAAGAAGCCGCTGCTGCCGGGAGACATCGTTCGGGTAACGCAGACGGAGCCCGGCAAGAAGGAAAGCGGCAAAGTGCCGGCAACCGTGCCAAGCCGCAAGCTGTACGACGTAGAGGCCGAAGTCCAGGACAAGACGGTCAAGGTGAAGGTTAAGCCGAAGCCGGGCGTCAATTCGACCGTCGAGTCCGCATACTTGATCATTCAAGGGATGCGCGGAGATACGCCGGTATACGTCAAGAGCTACAAAATCGATCTGAAAAACATGCCGGCGGAGTTCCCGTTTGAGCTTGAGCAAGCCATTGCGGGAGACAAACTGCACATCGTCGTTGCAAGCAAACCGGCCAACGCCCGCAGCGACGTCGGCTACAGCTTGTCGGACGAAGCGACGGCAGACGTATGACCAACAGAGAAACGCGCAAGCGGGAGGGTATGCCCTTGAACTCATTTTCCAGAATCAGAACATTTATTACGCTTCTCGTCATGGCCGCGCTGCTGTTCGCCTTGGTCGGCCCCGTACAGGCCGCTCAGGCCGGTACGGCGGTGGAGGCTGTCGCCGACAAGTATCAGGGCGACCGCGTCGTTCTTGCGGGAACGTCCGCTGCACCGGACGTCATCGTCAAGGTGTTCGGACCGACCGATGCCGTCTATTACGCTCGTTCCGTTCCGGTTGCGGGCGGTCGATATACGACAGAGTTCACGCTGGCCGCAGATGCTGAGCTGGGCCGGTATACGGTCATTGCCGGGTACGGCAGCGACGTCGCCCGAACGACGTTTCTGGTTCTGAAGCGGGGAGCTTCCGACGAGGAGCACGAGGTTGAGGATGCTCTAAACAGCCTGGTCATCGGATTCAGCAACGGGGACACATGGGAAAGCGTCACATCCAGTCTGTTCCTGCTGTCCGTCGGCAAGCATGATACGCAAGTGTCATGGGTTTCCAGCCAGCCGGACGTTATCGTCATCGGGGCCCCGCAGGGAACGCAAATTACAGGCCAAGTCGAACGCCAGGACGATGAGCGGAGCGTTATCGTTACCGCTACCGTGTCCAAGGGCGGCAAGAAGGCTTCGCGCCCGTTCTTGCTCATCGTCAAGAGCAAGACGGCAAACAAAGTGTCGGTAACGGACAACGTTCGTACGGTGAACGTCGTCGGGGAAACGGGCGGCTATACGAAGCCGCTCGGCATTACCCGCATTGTCATGTCGGACGGCACGAAAATCGACAAGACCATCGTCGACGTCTCCTCTGCGGATATGATCGTAGACAGGGGACAGGAAACCGGCGAGAAGTTTTCCCGGCTGCTCATGGATCATCTACCGGGCGACGTGCCGGACGAACTGGCGGTGGAGGTTCAGGCGGGCAGCGTCTCGACGCTGGCCAACTACGGGATGACGTTCCAGTTGGAAAGCGAGACGGCGGTGCTCACCATCGCGAACGACGTGCTGAAGGAAATGCGCAAGCAGGCGATCGATTTGTACTTCCGTATCGTGCCGGTGCGCAGCGCTCCCCAGCGGGAAGCGCTCGCCGCCCGGATCGTCGGGGAGCCTGTCGTGCGGCAGGCGCAGGGCGGCGCGCAGGCGGAGGTCGTCGGTACCCCGCAGAAGATCGAAACGAATTATACCAGCTATCGAACGAAGCTGCTTATACCGTTTAATGGCAGTGTTCCTCCCGGCGCTTCGGCGTCCTACTTGAATGCGCTTCGCATATTCATCGAGCACCACGATGGAGAGAAGGAGCTCGTCTCCGGGACGATTGTGAACCGGAACGGAGCGCCTTACGGCATCGAGATCGAGCTCAGCAAGTTCAGTACGTTTGCGCTTGTTCGATTGGGCTCTTCCGGCGGCAATGGCGGCAGCAACAACGGCGGCAATAGCGACGGCGGCAATAGCGACAATGGCAATGGAAACGGCGGCCCCGGCAGCCAAGAAGGCACCCAGGATCGGCACACGGCATATGTGAAGGGCTATCTGGACGGAACGTTTAAGCCAGAGAATAAAATCACGCGAGCGGAAATGGCCTCTTTGCTCGTCCGGGTGCACGAAGCGGGACAAAACAGCGCAATCGCGTTTCCGGACGTGCCCGGCAAGTACTGGGCATACGAGAACGTGATGGACGTACAGCGCATGGGTTTGATGAAGGGCTATCCGAACGGAACGTTCAAGCCCGAAAACAAAATTACCCGAGCCGAAATGGCGGTAATCGTCAAGCAGTGGCTGAAGCTGAATGACGCAGCGACAACGAATGCCAAAGATACAAAAGGCCATTGGGCGGAGCAGACGATTGCCCGTGTGATGAAAAGCGGTGTCATGACCGGTTATCCGGACGGCAGCTTCAAGCCGGATCAGCCGCTGACGCGGGCGGAGGCGGTCACGATTCTCAACCGGCTGCTGAAGCGCGGTCCGTTGCACGGGGTGACTGAGCCGAGCTGGCCGGACGTTCCGAAGAAGCATTGGGCATTCGGAGAGATCGAAGAAGCCTCCAAAAACCACGTCTTCAAGCCTCGTGCCGAAGGCGGAGAAACGAAAGCCGAATAATTAACGCCAACGTCTTCCGATGCGACGGATTGTCCCGAGCCGGAAGGCGTTTTTTATGCCGATCAGCAGCCTCTCCGGGTTAATGGGACAAGCCAATAGCCTTAAAGCGGCTCAGGATCGAAGCTCTCGGCAGCTCCACCCGGAGTACCCGTAGAGGATATTTGGAGCATCGCGTCGAAGAAATGGACAAAACCTACTCATGACTAAAGGATGGCGAAATGATGGACTTCAAACCGTTGGCTCAATTTATCGATCGCGTTACCGATTGGCGTATTCCTTGGGCGGAGGTGCTGGTGATGCACCGCAATCGCGTCGTTTTCCGCTACAGGAACGGTTATCTGGATTTGGACAAGCGAATCCCGCTTGAGGACGGAGCCATATTCAACCTGTACTCCTTGACGAAGATCATGACCTGCGTCGCCGCGCTTCGGCTCGTAGAGCAAGGAGCGATTCTGCTGAGCGATCCAATATCCGCTTATTTGCCGGAATATGCGGAGATGACCGTGGAGAAGCGGCTCCCGAACGGCGAAACCAGACTCGAATCGGCGACAAGACCGATTACCGTGCGCGACCTGTTCGCCATGACGGCAGGCTTCTCCTACAACCTGCGCTCGCCCTCCCTTCTGGCCGCAATCGAGCGGACGGACGGCAAGGTGCCGACGCGGGTGTTCGCGGAGGCGCTGGCCAAGGAGCCGCTTCTGTACGAGCCGGGAACCCGCTGGAATTACAGCCTGTGCCACGACGTCCTCGCAGCTCTCGTCGAGGTTGTTGCCGGAAGGCGGTTCGGGGAGTATATCCGGGAGGAGATTACCGGTCCCTTGGGCATGCGGGATACGGCATTCGATCTGTCGGAGGAGCAGATGAGCCGGTTGGCTCCACAGTACGAATTCGATGAGGCGTCGGGCAAACCCGTGAGCAAGAACGGGAATGGCTACCGGATCGGAACGGAGTTCGAGAGCGGAGGAGCGGGGCTGCTGTCGACGGTAAGCGATTATGCGCTGTTTCTGAATGCACTGAGCAATCGAGGCACAAGTCCGGACGGAGTACGCATTCTTGCTCCAGCATCCGTGGAGCTGATGCGGAGAGATCTGCTGACGGATAAGATGAGAGAGGATTTTTCCTGGGACCATATGAAGGGCTACGGCTATGGACTGGGCGTTAGAACTCATCTGTCCCAAGCCGAGAGCGGCTCCCTGAGCTCGCTGGGCGAATTCGGCTGGGCGGGGGCCGCCGGTTGTCTTGCCGTCATCGATCCGTCTGAGCAATTGACCATTATGTATGCGCAGCACATGCTCAACAGCCAAGAGCCTTATGTGCATCCGCGCTTGAAAAATCTCGTATACGCCTGTTTGTAAAAGCGGAGGGCGGTTGCCTTTGCTGCATCAAGAACGGAAACACGAAGATGAGGCATTGCGTCCCGCGAAATCAGCAAGCAAGGACCGGGCGGTCGAATGCAGGAATTAACGTCCTGACGCCGCCCCAACTTCTATCCCTCTATGCATGGAGGAGCATGTGTAAGCGTTTAAAATGAAATGTGCAAATGCTATTGTCAAATGCTATCAAGCATATTATACTGGACTCAAGCTTCATCTGGAATCGATTCCAGTACTTCATATCGACTTCTGAAATCGATACCACAATAGATTCAATCCGGTTAGTTGAAATTCAACAAAAATTTTAGTCCAATCTGGAATCGATACCATAATGTTTTTTGCATCTCGATCTGGAATCGATACCAGAATAGCGGAGACAAAAAGAGGAAAGCTGAAAGGGGGGTGGTGCGAGGAACTTGACACAAAGCGGCGAGTTGTCGGTTGAGGAGAGTTTGCTACAATAGCAGAGATGTAACATTGAAGCCACCATGACTAAAACTATCAGAATCGGGGGAACAAACATCCATGAAACTCAAAGCCTTGTCCAGTGCTTTGCTAGCTCTATGCCTAGTCCTAATCGTATCTGCCTGTGGTCAAAATAACAATAAAAACGAAGCGTCTCCGAGCGCAAGCGGCAGCGCCAGCCCGTCTGCGGGCGAAAGCGGCGCAAACGGCAAGATTACGCTCAAGATGTGGTACTGGAACGGAGCGATCTCCGACTCCACGATTGAAGCGGCGAAAGCTAAATTTCCGAACGTCGATCTGCAAGCCGAGAAGCTTCCTTCCGGCGGAGATTTCCTGACGAAATTAAAGACGACAATTTCCGGCGGCGGCAGCGGTCCCGACATCGTTACGATGGACGCCTGGATTTCTACGATGCTTACTTATAAAGACAAGTTCTTGAACCTGTACGATCAAGGAGCTCGCGACATCAAGCCTGAATACTTGGAATGGAAATGGAAAATGGGCGCTACGCTGGACGATCAATACTTGATCGGCCTGCCGATCGACGTTGCGCCGGTCGTCTTGTACTACCGCGCGGACTTGTTCAAGGAAGCCGGCGTAGCCAGCACGCCTGAAGAAATCAGAAATCAAGTGAAAACAACCGAAGACTATTTGGCTCTGATGAAGCAAGTGAAGGAGAAAACAGGTACGCAATCCGGTACGTTGGTCGATCTCTTCAGAAGCATCATGGGTCAGAGCAGTCAGAATTACTTCGATGTCGACGGTAACTACATCGGGAACAAGGAACACGTCAAGAAAGCTTGGGATGCTGCGGTCACAGCGTACAAAGAGGGCGTAACCTTCCCATTCTCCAGCGACTCGGAGAAAAACGCGGCTATGAACAACGGTAAAATCTCTTCCTTTACGGGAGCGTCTTGGGCTGTAGGCGATGTGATCTCGGCGGCTCCGAACACGAAAGGAAAGTGGAATATCGCTTATCCGCCGGGCGGCGTAGGTAACCAAGGCGGGTCTTTCATGGGCATCCTGAACTCCACGAAATATCCGAAGGAAGCTTACGAAGTCGTGAAATTCCTCGTTAGCCCTGACAACTTGATTGAAGGCTACAAGGAATTCGGCAACTATCCTTCCACTCCTGGGATTTACGACAGTCCGGAGATGGTCAACCAAAGCGAGTTTTTCGGCGGTCAAGACTTGAGCACAGTATTCGGAGAAGCGGCGAAGGATGTTCAGATCGCGCTTACGGATTCCCGAGACGAGATGGTCATTAATACTCTTGTGGCTGCTCTCGGCTCCGTAGATGCCCAGAAGAAAGATCCGGAAAAGGCTTGGACGGAAGCGCAAGAACAAATTTTGCGTCAGCTTTCTCGTTAAGATACAGCAGGCTTAACTGGCACTTAAATAGAGGATGAGGCGGGGAGACGATAATCCCTGCCTCATCGAATTACGGAGGAGTAGTATGGGCCGCCTTTTAAAAGAAATATACAAGAGCCGAACGCTTTATTTGTTTATTTCTCCATTTTACATCTTGTTTCTGGTCTTTTCGGTATTTCCCATCTTCTTCTCGATCTACCTGTCCGTGCACAAGTGGGACGGAATTGGAGAAATGACTTCTGTAGGCTTCAACAACTTTTCTTACATGTTCAAGGATCCGGTGTTCTGGCAGGCTCTAGTCAACAACGTCGCGATCTGGCTGTTGGCTAACGGCCCGATGCTCGTATGCGCGTTGATCATTGCATTCATCATCAATCTGTCGATTGTCAGATTCAAAGGCTTTTTCCGTATCGCTTACTTTCTACCGAATATAACGGCTATGGTTGCTGTCGTCATCATATTTCAGTCCATGTTCGGGAACGAATACGGATTGATCAATTACTTTCTCCAAACGCTGGGACTAGACAAAATCGCCTGGTTTAATTCCAATACCGGCGTACGAGTCGTTATTGCGGCCATGATTGCCTGGAGATACTTGGGCTATAACGCGATCATCTATTTGTCCGGATTGCAAAGAATTCCTAAGGATCTGTATGAAGCGGCGGATCTGGACGGAGCGACAATGTTCCAGACGTTCACGAAGATTACGATTCCTATGCTTCGTCCCATTATTTTGTTCACGGTCATGATGTCTACGATCGGCGGATTTCAAATTTTCACGGAGCCCCAAGTGCTCGCAGGCAATCAGGCTCCATACCCCGGCTCCGAGACGATTGTCCTCTATATGTTCCGGGAAGGCTTCGTTTACCAGAACTACGGTTATGCGGCTGCGGTTTCCTGGGTGTTGTTTGTCATCATCGGTTTGATCTCCGTCTTGAATTGGAAGTTCTTCAATAAGTCGGACGATTGATAAAAAAGGAGCATCCAAGATGACGGTAAAAAAGATATTCGTGCATACTTTTTTGTTGATCGGTGTTATATTTTCAATATTCCCGTTTTACTGGCTCGTCGTCATGTCGACGAATGAAACGAGCGCAATCTTCGCGTTCCCCCCGAAGCTGACCTTCGGGAGCTACTTCATGACGAACTACAATCACGTCATGGACAATATCAATTTCTACCGCGCGCTGCTCAACACGGTGCTGATCGCGGTCGTCAGCACGACGCTGCAGCTGTTTTTTAACTCGTTAACGGGCTTTACCTTTTCGAAATTCAAGTTCCCAGGCTCTAAAGTGCTGTTCTATCTCATGATGGCGACGATGATGATTCCTGCGCAGATGCTGCTTGTCCCGCAGTTCATTATCATCAAGGAGCTGGATTGGCTCGGCAGCTATAAGGCTCTCATCATTCCGGGAATGGCGACTGCGTTCGGGATTTTCTGGATCAGGCAATATGCGCTGGCTATCCATGACGAACTGCTGGAGGCGGCCCGTATCGACGGCTGCACCAAGTTCGGGCTCTATTGGCGTATAGCGTTGCCGATTCTGCGTCCTGCGCTTGCTTTTCTTGCGATTACGACGTTCATGGGCGTCTGGGAGGATTACTTGTGGCCGTTGATTGTCCTGACGGACACGTCTAAATTTACATTAATGCTAACTCTTCAGCAGTTGAAATCGGTGCATACCGGAGACTACTCCATGGTTATGACGGGCACGCTGCTGGCCACCCTTCCGCTGATTGTGTTTTTCCTCGTTGTCAGCCGGCAATTTATCGCGGGGATTATGGACGGGGCGGTGAAGAGCTAAGCTTCAAAGAACAAGTCGAGATTATCAAAGGATTGGGTGACGATGATGGCGCCAAAAATTAAGGATGTCGCTAAGCAAGCGGGTGTTTCCGTTACGACGGTCTCCAGAGTGCTGAACGGAGAGAAGTACGTCAAGGACGATTTGAAGATCAGGGTACAGCGGGCGATCGACGAGCTGGGATATTCCCCGAGCCACATCGCAAGAAGTCTTGTCCGCAAGAAGACCAATCTGATTGGCGTTATCGTTCCCGATGTCACTTCAAGCTTCTATTCCACGATTCTAAGCACGATCGAGAAAACCGCGAGCCACAACGATTATAATTTGCTGGTGTGCAACATCATCGAGGATACGGATAAAGAGCTGAAATACTTGCAGGTATTCCAGCAGATGCGCGTAGACGGCATCATTATTATGCACGAGAAGCTGAACGACGAAATCAGGGAGCTGCTCAACAAGCTCTCCATTCCGATCATCTTTTCCAGCGTCAAACCGGTCGATCAGAAGTTTATGTCCGTCATCATCGACGACTATGCGGCGGCATATGACGCTACGCGGCATTTGATCGAGCTTGGACATACGCGAATCGGCTTCCTCGGCGGAGATATGAGAGACATCACTTCCGGTCAGAACCGTTATGCCGGTTACTGCCGCGCGCTCGCCGATTGCGGCATCGACGTTCCCGAAGGCTACATCCGGTTTGGCGATTATAAGACGCAAAGCGGCTACGAGAAGATGAAGGAGATGCTGACCCAGGAGTCTTATCCTACGGCTGTATTTGCGGTCAGCGACGATATGGCTGTCGGCGCCCTCAACTGCATTCATGACCATGGTCTGAGAGTTCCGGAGCATCTGTCGGTTATCGGCTTTGACGGAAGCCAACTGACCGAACAGGTGAGACCGCGTCTGACCTCGATGCAGCAGCCGATCCTGGAGATGGGCAAGGTTACGGTCGATAAGCTTCTCGAATTGATTGAGGATCAGAAGGATTCGCCGACGGAGGACGTCATTCTGCAGCATAAGCTGGTTGTGCGGGACAGCTGCAAGAACTTGAAGAGCAGCGTAGAGGCTTAAACATAAAGCAACTGGAAGAGGGAGAAGCAGGTGACAATTTTTGATGCGGTAGTGATCGGGGACGCCAATATCGATCTTGTGGTGGTCGGGTGCAACCAGGTTCCCGCGCCGGGCCAGGAAGTGTACGTGGACAACATGATGATGCACGTCGGCGGGGGAGCGGCTTTATTTTCGATCTCTCTAGCCAAGCTTGGCGTGCATGTGGCCTTTAACGGAGTGCTGGGAGACGACGATCACGGTCGTTATATACGGGAACGTTTTGCCGAATATGGTATCGATACCAGAATGGTGCGGGCGAGTAAAATCCATAATACGGGCATCTCCATCGCCTTTAACCCCGATACGGATCGTTCATTTATAACCTATGCGGGCTCTAACATGGAGGTTCGGATGGATAACCTGAATCTCAATGAGATCGCCGAGGGACGACACGTTCATGTGACCGGGTATAAGGGAAGACGCAACCACGAGCAATATGTCGCTTTGGCCAAAGCTCTTAAGGAGAAGGGCGTGACCTTGTCCTGCGACGTCGGCTGGGACGACTCCGGCGAATGGGACAAGAGCGTGTTCGAATTGATGCCGTATTTCGATGTTTTCCTGATGAACGAGACAGAGGCGCTTCATTATACGGGCATAGACAAGATTGAAGACAGCCTGAGGTATATGGGCCAGTTCGGCAGCAACGTTGTCGTCAAGCTGGGAGCGGATGGCGCCATTTCGATGAAGGAGGGGGCGCTGACCCGTCTTCCGGGTTATTCGGTTCAAACGGTTGATACGACGGGAGCCGGCGATTCCTTCAACGCCGGGTATTTGTACGGATTTCTGCAGAAGCTGGATGTGGAGTCCTGCCTGCGCTACGGCAATGCATGCGGCGCGATGTCCGTCAGCGCCTTCGGCGGAAGCACGGGAACTCCGAATCTGGAAGGCTTGAAAGCCTTCATCGATCAGAATGAGCAGAAGCAGGCCGTTCGGCTATGAATGTCGGGATAAAGGAGAATCAACCCATGAAGCTGCCCCAATCGGTAACGCAATTGCTGACAGAGGCCAAGACGACGCTGTCCGCGCACCCCAAGCTGCTGGACATGTTTACGAAGTGCTACCCCAATACGCTGGAGACGACGACCAAGCTTCTGGACGATCGGACGGCATTCGTCATTACGGGAGATATCCCGGCGATGTGGCTGAGAGATTCAAGCGCCCAGGTGCGGCATTACTTGCCGCTGGCCGCAGAGGATCAGGAGCTGCAGCTGCTGCTGGAGGGCCTGATCCGTCGGCAGATCGCTTATATTCATATCGATCCGTACGCTAACGCTTTTAACGAGGAGGCAAACGATCATCGTTACGACCAGGATTTGACCGAGCTCGATGCCTGGGTCTGGGAACGGAAGTACGAGATCGATTCGCTGTGCTACCCTCTGCAATTGGCCTATCTCTATTGGAAAGCAACCGGCAATACGGGGCTTTTCGACGATTCGTTCCGGGCTGCGGTGAAGACGATTATCGCGCTATGGAGAACCGAGCAGAGACATGCCGAGCAATCCCCATACCGCTTCGCCCGAATCGATTGCCCGCCAAGCGATACGCTGCGCAACAACCGAATGGGAATGCCGGTGAACTACACGGGGATGACTTGGTCCGGCTTCCGTCCAAGCGACGATGCCTGCACGTTCGGCTATCTGATCCCCTCCAATATGTTTGCCGTTGTCGTCCTGCGTTACGTGGAGGAAATCGCGGCGGAGGTGTGGGCCGACGAGGAGCTGGTTAGCCTGGCGGCGGAGCTTCGCGAAGAGATCGACTTCGGCATACAAACCTACGGCACTTATATTCATCCCAAGTACGGCAAGATTTACGCATACGAGACGGACGGCTTCGGCAACTACAATCTGATGGATGACGCCAACGTGCCGAGCCTGCTGTCGATCCCTTATCTGGGCTATGTGGAGGAAAGCGATCCGATCTATCAGAATACCCGTAGATTCGTGCTAAGCGGCGACAACCCGTATTATCACGAAGGAAAATACGCCAAGGGGATCGGCAGCCCGCATACGCCGCCCGGCTTCATCTGGCCGATCAGTCTGGCGATGCAGGCGCTCACCTCGAAGGACGACGGCGAAATCCGCGAGCTGCTGGACATGCTTCAGCGAACGGACGGCGACACGGGATTCATTCACGAAGGCTTCGACCCGGACAATCCGGCGAACTATACGCGGCCGTGGTTTGCATGGGCGAACAGCCTGTTCGGAGAATTGGTTCATCGTCTGATGGCGCGGGGATATTTCAATTAAAGCCTCAAGCCGCCGTTAGAGCCGGGAGGGAGAGAAATCAAATGATTCAATTGGCACGATACTGGGAGAACCTGGACGTTCTTCACGTGAACAGAGAGGCTCCCAGAGCCTCCTACATTCCTTATGGAGTCGAAAGCGCGGCCCATTCCGGCAAGCGCGGACGTTCGCCTTGGTATCAGACGTTAAACGGCGTCTGGAAATTTCAATATCACAGCAGCGTCCTGAATGTGGAAGAGCCGTTCTACGAGACGGCGGCGGACGTCAGCTCCTGGAACGATCTAATCGTTCCGTCCTGCTGGCAGACGAACGGGTACGACCAGCTTCATTATACGAACATTAATTATCCGTTCCCCAACGACCCGCCGTTTGTCCCCGATCAGAATCCGGCAGGGCTGTACGTGCGGGAATTCAACGTTGCGGAGCGCTGGGACGGCAAAGAGAAATACGTGGTCTTCGAAGGGGTCAACGCCTGCTTCTACGTATGGGTGAACGGGCAATTTGCCGGCTACAGTCAGGGCAGCCGCATTCCGGCGGAATTCAACATCTCCGCGCTCGTGAAGCCGGGCGGCAACCGAATCGCCGTTCTCGTCTTGAAGTGGTGCGACGGCTCGTATTTGGAAGATCAGGATATGTGGCGTTACTCGGGCATCTTCCGCGACGTATATCTGCTTGCTCGCGATCGCGTTCACATCAGGGACGTCTATAACAAGCAAAGCTTCGAGAACGGCTTCGCCAAAGCGACGCTTACGGCAGAAATCGAGACGAACGGACGGCTGAGCGTCGGCGCCGAGCTGAAGGATGCCCAGGGGAATACGGCAGCTTCGGCTCAAGCCGTAATCGACGGCCAAGGCTCCCTCCTGTTCGAGATTGACAAGCCGCTTCTCTGGAATGCCGAGCAGCCGAATCTGTATGAGCTCTATGTTCGCGCCGGCGATGAGGTGCTGCGGTTCCCGGTAGGCTTCAGGGAAGTGAAGATCGAAGCTGGCGTGCTGCTGATCAACGGTCAGGCCGTCAAGCTTAAGGGCGTTAACCGGCACGACTCGCATCCGGAGCTTGGGCAGACGATTCCTGTCGCGCATATGATCCAGGACCTGGTGCTGATGAAAAAGCATAACGTAAATACGATCCGTACCGCGCATTATCCGAACGATACCCGTTTCATGGAGCTATGCAACGAATACGGCTTCTACGTCGTGGACGAGGCCGATCTGGAGTGTCATGGCATCGGCAACGAGCATATTGAAGGCTCGGGCCACTCGTTGACCCGCAATCCCGATTGGAAGGCGGCGTTTCTCGATCGTGCCGTTCGTATGGTGGAGCGGGACAAAAACCATCCTTGCGTCTTCATGTGGTCGCTTGGCAACGAGTCCGGCTATGATGCGAACCATATCGCGATGGCGGAATGGATTAAACAGCGCGATCCGTCGCTTCCAATTCATTATGAAGGCGCAGCCCCGCACTACAAGGGACATCCGAATACGGATTGCCTGGACATGGAAAGCCGGATGTACGCCTCGGTGCAAGATATCGAAGCGTACGCCAAGGAGGAGAACAGAAGAAAGCCGTTATTCCTGTGCGAATACAGCCATTCCATGGGCAACGGTCCGGGAGACCTTCAGGATTACTGGGACGTGATCTATCGGTATCCGAAGCTCATCGGCGGCTGCGTCTGGGAATGGAGCGATCATGGCATTCTGACGAAGACCGAGGACGGCACGCCGTATTTTGCGTATGGCGGCGACTTCGGAGATAAGCCCAACGATGGCAACTTCTGTATCGACGGGCTGGTGACCCCCGACCGGCGGCCGCATACGGGACTTCTGGAGCTTAAGCAGGTGCTGGCTCCGTTCCGTATAGAGGATCACAATGCTAAAGCCGGTGAGCTTAAGATCACGAATCTGTATGATTTCATCGATCTGGCTCATGTCGGATTTTTCTGGAAGGTCGAGCAGGACGGACGGCTTGTCCAGCAAGGGAAGCTGGAGGTTCCGCAGCTGCTGCCGCATGAATCCTGCATCGTGACGCTGCCCTACAGGCTGCAAGAAGGCTCTGGCAGCTATGTTCTGACAATCAACGGCTGGTTGAACCAGGAGACGAAATGGGCTCAGGCCGGTCACGAAATCGCGTTCGCGCAGCTACAATGGCGCATCGAGACGGAGGAAGCCGTAATTCGACAGGCTGACGCGGAATTCCGTTCCCCGTTGCAGGTGAGAGCGGAGGGACGCCAGCTTACCGTAGAAGGCTTTGATTTCCTGCATGTGTTCGATCTGGAGCTCGGGACCGTATGCCGGATATCGCGCAACGGAGTCAATATGCTGAAGGAGCCTTCGGCATATACGGTGTGGCGGGCGCCGATGGACAACGACATGCAGGTGAAGGAGAAGTGGATGGCGGAGGGCTATGATCGCGCGGCCATGAAGGTCTACGGAACCGAATGGCAACGGACCGAGGACGGCGGCGTTGAGCTGATTAGCCGATTCTCCTTAGGCGCCGACAGCCTGGTCCCCATTCTAACCGGAGAAGCCTGCTGGAAGGTTGATGTGTCGGGCGAGCTTAAGCTGCTGCTGAACGTCTCTGTTCAGGAGGAGCTGCCGTATCCTTATCTTCCGAGATTCGGGCTGCGTCTCACGATGCCCCGAGGAATGGAAGATGTGGAGTACTCGGGCTTGGGGCCTCATGAGAGCTACATCGACAAGCGTCGGAGCGTGAGAAAAGGGCGATTCCTGACCACGGTCGACGAGATGTTCGAGAATTATATTATGCCGCAAGAGAACGGCTCCAGATACGGCACGGAGTGGGCAATCGTATCCAACCTGCAAGGGATGGGCTTGCGCTTCTCCGCGGCGGAGAGCTTTTCCTTTAACGCCGCCCACTTCACGCCGGAGGTTCTAACCGAGGCGAAGCATGATTGGGAGCTGGCCAGGAAGAAGCGGGAAGAGACCATTGTGCATCTGGATTACAAGATGAGCGGAGTCGGCTCCAATTCCTGCGGTCCGGAGCTGGCCGAGCGATATCGTCTGAGCGAGAAGAAGTTCCGGTTCGAATTAAGTTTGCTGCCCTTGTTCAAGGACGAGGACGAATAGAAGCACCGAGGAGGCCAACGTATGAAATTCATTCAAATCCCTGGCGTCGACAAGCCGATTTCCCGATTGTTCATGGGAACCGGCGATCTGAGGAAGCTGGAGGAGCCGCAGCGGCTGATGCTGGACGCTTATATCAAGGCCGGAGGCAACGCCTTCGATACGGCGCATCAATACCGGGGCAAGGAGCTTGTGCTGGGCCAATGGCTGGCGGAGACGAAGCTTCGGGAGAAGCTGGTCATACTGACGAAGGGCGCTCATCACGACGACGGAAGTCCGGGCCCCCGCGTCAATCCTCAGGCTATCCGCAAGGACTTGACAGAGAGTCTGGAGCGGATCGGAACGGATTACGTCGATCTTTACGCCTTGCATCGGGATGATCCTACGGTAGCGGTCGGACCGATCATCGAAGAGCTGAACGAGCATATTCAGGCGAAGAGGATCAGGGCTATCGGCGCTTCGAACTGGTCCTACAAGAGAATTCGGGAAGCGAACGAATACGCGGCGTCCCGCAATCTGATCGGCTTCTCCTTCAGCAGTCCGAACCTCAGCCTGGCCAAGCCCAACGAAGCAAGGTGGGAGGGCGCCATCTCCGCGGACGAGGAAACCTGCGACTGGCATGCCGCAACGCAGCTTCCGCTGCTCGCCTGGTCGGCGCAAGCGGGCGGATTTTTCTCTGGAAACTTCGCGCCGGACAAGCTTGAGGACCAGGAAATGGTTCGGGTGTACTACAGCGACAACAACTGGGAACGGTATCGCCGCGCGGTGAAGCTGGCAGAGGAGAAGGGCGTGACTCCGATCCAGATTGCCTTGTCCTACGTGCTGTATCAGCCGTTCCCGACCTGCGCCATTATCGGACCCCGCAGTCCGGAGGAATTCGATTCCTCCATTCAATCGATGAATCTGGTGTTAACTCCGCAAGAAGTCGAATGGCTTGATCTGAAAAGGGAGGAGATCTGAAGATGATCAGACATCAACTGGCAGCTCAGCTCTACACGGTGAGAAACGAATTGAAGAAGGATTTCGAGGGCGTACTAAGAGAGCTAAGCAAGATGGGCTGGGCGGCGGTTCAGATCGACGGGTTGCACGGCAATTCCGCTCGCGATATCGCCGCAGTGATGAAGGAGCTCGGACTTAAGACGGCAGGCATGCACGTCGGCCTGGAACGGATGAAGAACGATCTGGACAACGTATTGGAAGAAGCTCGGCTGTTCGAGACGAAGGACTTCATCTGTCATTCGCTGCCTGACGGCTTGCAGACGCCGGAAGGCTACAGAAGCGTTAAGCAGGACCTGCTGGCGGTGGCCGCCAAGGTTCAGGGCACAGGATACCGGGCGGGCTATCACAATCACGATTTTGAATTTCACACTTCCATCGACGGGAAGTTTGCTCTCGAATATTTGCTGGACGATCCGGCGGTTCATGCGGAGATCGATACCTACTGGGTATTGAAGGCAGGGCAAGATCCGCTGAACTTCATTCGTAACTACGCCTTCCGCATGCCGATTCTGCATTTGAAGGATATGACATCCGACGGCAAGCAATATTTCGCCGAGATCGGCACTGGCCTGATCGATTTCGCTCCGATCCTCAGATGGGGACTGGACAGCGGCGTGGAATGGTTTGCGGTAGAGCAGGACTATTGTCCGGGCAGTCCGCTGGACAGTCTGGCGACCAGCCTGGAGAACTTGATCAAGCTTGAGGAATCCTTATAAATCGACTGATCGGAAAGAAGGGTGAGAATCGAGATGTTGTTTACTGAGAAGAAGCTGGAAGCCCGCCTCCGGGAGCTGAGCGCCACCCGCTATCGCGATGCATTGCCGATGAACAGCTTCTCGGCCATCGAGGATGAAGCCGGCGCGACGGGAGCCCGGCCGCCTGCGGGTTCTCCCGAGTTTGAATTGAAAGCCGGCGAGACGTGGAAGGGACGCGACCGTTACATCTGGCTGTCCCGCAGCGTCGAGATTCCCAAGGAGTGGTCCGGGAAAACCGTGCTTGCGCGCTTTGACCTGGGCGAAACCGGCGGAGGGAACAATGAAGGCTTTGAATCGCTGCTGTATTGGAACGGCGCTCCGTATCAGGGCGTCGATTCCAATCACCAAGAGGTGTTCCTGCCGGAGGATAGCGCCGGGAAGAGCGGCAGAATCGACATACGACTGTGGTCGGGTCTCGACGGCGGCGGCAAGCCGCGCGAGATGAAGCATACGATCAACCTGGCCGAGCTGTGCTGGCTGGATGAAAAAATCGACGATTTCTACTATACGGGCCGCGCGATTCTCGAAACGATACAGGCGCTGGACGACAAGCATCCGGATCGCGTCGGTCTCCTGAAAGCGCTGGATCGCGCTTTCCTCAAGGTGGACTGGTCGCAGCCGGAATCCGATGCGTACCGCGAATCCGTGTATGAAGCGAGAGAGCAGCTGCTGGCGGAGATGAACGGCTTCGAGAAGCGTCATCCGGTTACCGTGACAGCGATCGGCCATACGCATATTGACGTCGCCTGGCTCTGGAGACTCAAGCATACGCGGGAAAAATGCGCCCGTTCGTTCACGACGGTTCTGCGTTTGATGGAGCGCTTCCCGGACTACGTATTCCTGCAGACACAGCCGCAGCTGTACGCATACATCAAGCAAGACTATCCCGAGATCTACGAGCAGATTCGCGAACGCGTGCGCGAAGGACGCTGGGAGATCGGCGGGGGCATGTGGCTGGAGGCCGATTGCAACCTGACCTCCGGTGAATCGCTTGTTCGGCAATTTCTGTTCGGAACGCGCTTCATGCGTCAGGAATTCGGGGTAGAGAGCACGTACCTGTGGCTGCCCGACGTATTCGGCTATAGCTGGGCGTTGCCGCAGATTTTGCGCAAATCGGGCTTCGAGACGTTCATGACGACGAAGATCAGCTGGAACCAGTTCAACAGGATGCCGCACGACACGTTCAAGTGGAGAGGCATCGACGGCTCGGAGGTGCTTACGCACTTCATCACGACGCCGGACGACTGGGAGGAAGCCAACTCCTTCTTCTATACGTACAACGGCCTGATTACGCCGCACACGGTAAAAGGGGCTTGGGAAGGCTATCAGGAGAAGGAAGTCAATCAGGAGCTGCTGCTTTCTTACGGCTACGGAGACGGCGGCGGAGGCGTCAATCGGGAGATGCTCGAAATGCGCCGCCGCTTGGACGATATGCCTGGATTGCCGAACGTGAAGACGGGCCGCGCGGACGATTACTTCCAGCGGCTGCAGACGACCTTCAAGGAAACGGATCGCTACGTGCATACGTGGGACGGCGAGCTGTACCTGGAATACCATCGGGGCACATACACAAGCCAAGCCTACAACAAACGGATGAATCGCAAGCTGGAGCTGCTTTATCGGGAGACGGAATGGCTAAGCTCGCTGGCGAGCATCCTGCGCGGCGACTGGAGCGGATATCGGCAGAAGGAATTGAACGAGGGCTGGACGATCATTCTTCGCAACCAGTTCCACGATATTATTCCAGGCTCCTCGATCAAGGAGGTCTACGAGGATAGCCGCGAGGAATATGCCGAAGCGCTGGCTCTGGCCAGCGACGCGTGGAAGGACGCGGCTGCCGTTGTCGGCGGCGCGAAAGCGGACGGGGCGGTTACCGTTCTTAACAGCTCGCCTTGGGAACGCAGCGATCTTGTTGTCCTGGACGGGGATCAGGCGCCTGCGGGAAGCGAATGGATCGATGCGGAGGGCAGCGTGCTGCCGGCGCAGTATGCCGAAGGCCGCTGGATTGTGGCGGCGAAGACGCCTTCGCTTGGACTGTCCGCCATTCGTTATCGGGAAAGCGCGTCGGATTCCTCGGGGAACGAGGCCGTTATCCCGTTCCGTCAGGAAGGAAGAACGCTCAAGACTCCTCATTACGAGATCGAGTGGAACGAAGCCGGACAGCTGTCCCGGATTTACGACCTGGACTACCGTCGCGACGTGCTTGCCCCGAATGCCTTCGGCAACGTGCTGCAGGTGTTCGAAGACAAGCCGCTTCATTTCGAAGCTTGGGACATCGACATTTTCTATCAGGAGAAGATGCGCGAGATTACCGATCTCGTATCGGCGGAGCTGACGGAAGTCGGGCCTCTGATGGCGGTTGTCGCCTTCCGGTGGAAGTATGCCAACTCCGTCATTACCCAGAAGATGACCGTATATGCCGACAACAGACGCATCGATTTCCGCACGCACATCGATTGGCAGGATCATCAGCAGCTGCTGAAGGTCGCATTCCCGGTTGATGTTCGCTCGACGGAAGCGACTTACGATATCCAGTTCGGCAACGTCAAACGCCCGACGCACTGGAATACGAGCTGGGACTGGGCGCGCTTCGAGTCGGTCGGCCACCAATGGGCCGATCTGTCGGAACGCGGCTATGGCGTAAGCCTGCTGAACGATTGCAAATACGGCTACGACGTGAAGGATAACGTTCTTCGCCTGTCGCTGCTGAAGTCGGCAATCAGCCCCGACCCGGATGCGGACATCGGCGAGCACGAATTCGTGTACGCGCTGTACCCGCACGAAGGCGACTGGTACGCAGGAGGCACCGTGCAGCAGGCTTGGTCGCTCAACAACCCGTTGACCGCTTATGCAGGCGCTCCGGCGAAGGACGCATTCTCCCTGTTCCGCTTGTCCGCGGCCAACGTGATGGTCGATGCGGTGAAGAAGGCGGAGGATGGAGACGGACTGATCCTGCGGGTTCACGAATTCGCCGGGGTCCGTACGAACGTCGAGCTTGGCAGCGATCTGACTCTGCTGTCGTTGCAGGAATGCAATCTGATGGAGCAACCGCTGGGCGAAGCCGATTCTTCCGGATCGTCGTTTGAGCTGAAGCCGTACGAGATCAAAACCTTTATCGTTCGACTTCAAGAGGTTGTTCAATAAGACCGATTTTGATCACGAAGCGACTCAAGGAGCGGAATCGACTGCGAATCTTGAATTCAGCCGGATCTTCCGGTGCTCATGTAGGTTTGCCTACACTCCGCTCCTCATCACCGGTCTTCTTCCAACCTTCCTGGATGCATGGGCGAGCAGTTCGCCGTCAGGCGGTCGACCAGCCTTGGTGCTGAAAACCGGACTTTTTGAACTTGCTCCACAAGCCTGATTCCGGCGGGTAAAGGAAACTGAATTCAAGCCGAAGCCCGCAAGCGTAAGTGGAATTGCGGGCTTAGGCTGTCTGTATTCTCTTGAAGAGGCACCCGAATCACCCAAATTCATCATAAAACCGAGGGCATGCGAATGAAAACGATACGATTGACAATGGCGCAGGCGTTGCTCAAGTTTCTCGACCAGCAGTATATTGCCGTCGACGGAGAGGAAACCAAATTCGTGCGCGGAGTCATGGGCATTTTCGGACATGGCAACGTCACCGGGCTCGGCGAAGCGCTGGAGCGCGAAGCCGGAGAGCTGATTTTCCTACAGGGCAAGAACGAGCAGGGCATGGTTCATGCGGCTGCGGCGTACGCCAAGCAGAAAAACCGTAAACAGATTTATGCTTGCACAACCTCGATCGGACCGGGCGCGCTCAACATGATCACGGGAGCGGCGACCGCGACGGTCAACCGGATTCCGGTGCTGCTGCTGCCGGGCGACAACTTCGCCACCCGCCAGCCGGATCCCGTGCTGCAGCAATTGGAAGTGCCGAGCGATTACTCGATATCGGCCAACGATCCCTTCAAGTCCGTCAGCAAGTTCTGGGACCGGATCGTCCGTCCGGAGCAGCTGATGTCATCCTTGCTTCAGGCGATGCGTGTGTTAACCGATCCGGCAGACACCGGAGCCGTGACGCTGGCGCTGCCGCAGGACGTTCAAGCCGAGGCGTACGATTATCCTGCGGACTTCTTCATCAAGAGAGTGCACCGGCTGGACCGCCGCCCCCCTTCGCCTCAAGCGATTGAGCGAGCGGTCAAGCTGATTAGCGGCAAGAAGAAGCCGCTGCTGATTGCCGGAGGCGGCGTTCATTATTCGGAGGCGACGAAGGAACTGCTCGCGTTCGCGGAAGCGTTCGGCATTCCGGTAGCGGAGACGCAGGCCGGCAAGAGCGCCGTGCCCTGGAACCACCCGTTAAGCGTCGGAGGCGTCGGCACGACCGGCACCCTGGCGGCCAATCGGCTTGCAGCCGAGGCGGATCTGATTATCGGGGTAGGAACGCGTTACTCCGATTTCACCACGGCTTCCAAGTCCGCTTTCCGTCGCGATGACGTCACCTTCCTGAATCTGAACGTCAGCTCCTTCGATTCGATCAAGATGCAAGGGGAGTTCGTTACGGCGGACGCCAAGGAAGCTCTCGTCGCCCTTCAAGCCAGCTTGTCCGATGAAGGCTATCGGTCCGGTTATGCGGAAGGCGAGATTCAGAAACGCAAAGCGGAATGGGACGCCGAGGTGGACCGGCTCTATGCGCTGGAAAGCCCCGAAGGATTTACGCAAACGCAGGCTTTGGGCATCGTGAATCGGGCTGTCGGCGCGAAGGGCGTGATCGTGGCGGCGGCGGGAAGCCTGCCGGGCGATCTGCACCGCGTCTGGCGGACGACCGAGCCGAAAACCTACCATATGGAATACGGCTTCTCCTGCATGGGCTATGAGGTCAGCGGCGCATTCGGAGTCGCGCTTGCGGAGCCGGAGCGGGAGGTCTACGCGCTTCTGGGCGACGGCAGCTACCTGATGCTTCATTCGGAGCTTGTAACGGCCATTCAGGAAGGCGTCAAGCTGACGATCGTGCTGTTCGACAACCACGGGTTCCAATGCATCCACAATCTGCAGCGCGGTCACGGCAGCGACAGCTTCGGCAACGAATTCCGCTTCCGCTCCAAGGAATCGGGGCTGCTGGACGGGGGATACATGCCGATCGATTTCGCGGCGCATGCCCGCAGTCTGGGCGCCGCCGCTTACACGGCCCGCGATGCGGCGGAGCTGGAGCAGGCGCTGCTGCAAGCGAAGGCCGAACAGGGTCCCGTCCTGGTGGAAATCAAAGTGCTGCCGGGCACGAACACCGACGGCTACGAATCCTGGTGGAACGTCGGCGTGCCGGAAGTGTCTACGGATGACAAAGTATTGAAGGCCCATGCCGAGATGAAGACAAGAATTCAAGCGGCCCGGCCTTATTAATGGACGAAAGAAGGAATGCCCGATGGTGCCCGTAACTTTCCCAACCGACAAGCCTCTCGATTTTGTGGCAATCGGTCGGTTATGTATAGATTTGAACGCGAACGAGATCAATCGTCCGATGGAGGAGACGATGACGTTTACGAAATACGTGGGCGGCTCTCCTGCCAATATCGCGATCGGAATGTCGCGACTGGACATGAAGTCGGCGTTTATCGGCAAGGTAGCCGACGATCAGATGGGACGATTCATCGTTCAGTATTTGAACAATAACGGCATTGGCACGTCCGGCGTCCTGACGGATCGGACGGGAGCCGTGACCGGCCTGGCCTTCACCGAGATCAAGAGTCCCGAGGATTGCAGCATTCTGATGTATCGCGATAACGCAGCCGATCTCAAGCTGGAGCCGGGCGAGGTGGACGAGTCCCTGATTGCGAGCAGCAAGGCGCTGCTCGTCTCCGGGACGGCTCTGGCGAAAAGCCCGTCCCGCGAAGCGGTGCTGCTGGCGCTGCGTTATGCGCGCAAGCATGGCACGAAGGTGATCTTCGATATCGACTACCGGCCTTATACGTGGACGAATCCGCAAGAAACGGCGATCTATTATCATGCGGCTGCCGAGAAGAGCGACATTATTATCGGCACGCGCGAGGAATTCGACATGCTGGAGCAATTCGACGGCAACGACCAGCGGAGCGATCAGGTGACGGCATCCCAGTGGTTCGGCCATCATGCGGAGATCGTCGTCATCAAGCACGGCAAAGAGGGATCGATTGCTTACGCGAAGGATGGCAGCTCGCACAGAGGCTCGATCTTCCCCGCCAAAGTCATCAAGACGTTCGGAGCGGGCGACTCCTATGCCGCAGGGTTCATCTACGGGCTCATGCAAGGCTGGGAGATCAGCCGCAGCATGGAATTCGGCAGCGCCTGCGCTTCCATCGTCATTTCCAGTCATAGCTGCTCGGACGCGATGCCGAGACGCGAGCAAGTCGAACAGTTTATGCGCCAATTCAAGCAAGCTTAAATCGAGAGGAGATTTCCCTTATGTCTCATACTAAAGCTCCTGCAACGCTCAAAAACTTCGTCGGCGGTCAATGGGTGGATTCCGGTTCGGGCAAAACCGAGGCCGTCTATAATCCGGCGACCGGAGAGGTGATTGCCCAGGTGCCTCTATCTTCGAGGAGCGACGTGGATAACGCCGTGCGCAGCGCGAAGGAGGCCTTCGAGTCGTGGAGCCGGACAGCGGTGCCGCGCCGGGCAAGGCTGCTCTTCAAATACCAGCAGCTGCTGGTGGAAAATTGGGACGAGCTGGCCCGGATCATTACGCTGGAGAACGGCAAAAACTACTCCGAAGCTCACGGAGAGGTGCTGCGCGGCATCGAATGCGTCGAATTCGCGGCAGGCGCGCCTTCGCTCATGATGGGCAAGCAGCTTCCGGATATCGCAACGAATGTGGAGTCGGGCATGTATCGGTATCCGATCGGCGTCATCGGCGGAATTACTCCGTTCAATTTCCCGATGATGGTGCCTTGCTGGATGTTCCCGCTGGCGATCGCCTGCGGCAATACGTTCGTGCTCAAGCCTTCGGAGCGGACGCCTCTGCTGGCGAATCGGCTGGCCGAGCTGTTCAAGGAAGCGGGTCTCCCCGATGGAGTGCTGAACGTCGTCCACGGCGCTCACGACGTCGTAAACGGCTTGCTTGAGCATTCGGACGTGAAGGCCATCTCGTTCGTCGGCTCCCAGCCGGTGGCGGAATATGTGTACAAAACCGGCACTGCTCACGGCAAAAGGGTACAAGCGCTCGCCGGCGCCAAAAACCATAGCATCGTCATGCCGGACGCCGATCTGGACGGCGCCGTGCAGCAAATCGTCAATGCGGCATTCGGCTCGGCGGGCGAGCGCTGCATGGCTTGCGCGGTCGTCGTAGCGGTCGGCGAAGCGGCCGATCCGCTGATCGAGAAGCTTGTCGCGGCGGCGAACGAGATTACGATCGGCAACGGCAATCGCAAGGACGTGTTCCTTGGGCCGGTCATTCGCGGCTCGCAGAAGGATCGGGCGCTGCATTATATTGAGGCGGGCATCAGCGACGGAGCCCGGCTGCTGCGCGACGGACGCGAGGACGAGGCGGCGCAAGGCGAAGGCTACTTCGTGGGACCTACGATCTTCGATCACGTCACGAGCGAGATGAAAATCTGGAAGGACGAAATCTTCGCTCCGGTGCTGTCGGTCGCACGCGTCGATACGCTGGAGGAAGCGATCGCGCTGGCGAATCGTTCCGATTTCGCCAACGGCGCCTGCCTGTTCACCCAGAATGGAAGCAACGTTCGTCAGTTCCGCGAGAACATCGATGCCGGCATGCTGGGAATCAACCTGGGCGTTCCTGCGCCGATGGCCTTCTTCCCGTTCTCCGGCTGGAAAAACTCGTTCTACGGCGATCTGCATGCCAACGGTTCGGACGGCGTAGAGTTTTTCACCCGCAAAAAAATGGTCACGGCCCGCTGGTAAGCGAAAGACGGTGCGGTGTAACGGAAGGAGGGGAGCGCTATAGCTCTCGTATCGATGAAGGAGATGCTTCAGGACGCTCTGGCCGGGCAATATGCGGTCGGTCAATTCAACCTGAACAATCTGGAGTTTACGCAGGCGATCTTGATGGCTGCGAGCGAAGAGAAATCTCCGGTCATTCTCGGCGTAAGCGAGGCCTACATTCCGTATATGGGCGGACTGCCCTGCATAGCGGGGATGGTCAAATCGCTCATCGAGCATTATGGCGTCACGGTTCCGGTCGCTCTGCATCTGGATCACGGCTCGACTTACGAGGTGTGCGTTCGCGCTCTGCAAGCGGGCTTCACCTCGGTCATGATCGATGCGTCCCATCATGAGCTGGAGCGCAATATCGACATCACCCAACGGGTCACGGAAGCGGCGCACGTACTCGGCGCGTCGGTGGAAGCCGAGCTTGGCCGGATTACGGGGCGGGAGGACGATCTTGTCGTCGACGAAGCGGAAGCGATGTATGCCGTTCCCGAGGAGTGCGTTCGTCTGGTCAAGGAGACCGGCATCGACTGTCTGGCGCCTGCGCTCGGCTCCGTGCACGGTCCCTACAGAGGGCAGCCCAAGCTCGGATTCGACCGGATGGGCGAAATACGACGATTGACCGGGCTTCCGCTCGTGCTGC
Source organism: Cohnella boryungensis (assembly GCF_042651945.1). Classification (NCBI taxonomy): domain Bacteria; kingdom Bacillati; phylum Bacillota; class Bacilli; order Caryophanales; family Paenibacillaceae; genus Cohnella; species Cohnella boryungensis. The sequence continues at coordinate 106,078 of NZ_JBHSED010000015.1, forward strand.
ACGGAGGGAGCGGCTTGCCGGATGAGGAGATCGTCCGCGCGATCTCGCTGGGCACCGCCAAGATCAATGTGAATACGGACAACCAGATCGCCTGCACTTCGGCGATTCGTTCCTACCTGCAAGAGCATCCCGAGGCTTACGATCCGCGACATTATTTGGTGCCGGCTCGGGAAGCGATCAAGACTTCTGTTATAGCGAAAATGCGTTTGTTCGGCAGTTCAGGCAAAGCGGGAGGAGAAGCATAAATGTCGGATTTAATCGTAAAACCCTTTAAGCAGCCCAATGAAGAGGGCACCCTGCTGACAGTGACGCCCGAATCCGCAGGCTGGACCTACGTCGGATTCGAGGCGGTCAAGCTGAAGGCGGGCGAGAAGCTGAAGAGAAGCACGCAAGCTCAGGAGGTTTGCCTGGTGCTGCTGAGCGGCAGGGCGAACGTGTCTACGAATGAAACGGAGTGGGCCGATATCGGCCAACGGATGAGCGTGTTCGAGAAAACGCCGCCGTACTCGGTCTACGTGCCCAACGAGGATTTCTATGCCATTGAGGCCCTGACCGACCTGGAAGTGGCCATCTGCGCCGCTCCGGGGCAAGGCAACCATCCGGCCCGTTTGATCGCGCCGGAGCAGGTCGGCGTCGAGACGAGAGGGCAAGGCAATGTCGAGCGGCAAATTCATAATATTTTGCCGGAAGGACAACCTGCGGACTCCTTGCTGGTGGTGGAGGTGTTCACTCCGGAAGGCCACTGGTCCAGTTACCCTCCGCATAAGCACGATCAGGATGCGCTGCCTAACGAGTCGCTGCTGGAGGAAACCTACTATTTCCGCGTGCAGCCCGAACAAGGCTTTGCTATTCAACGCGTGTACACCGACGACAGATCGCTGAACGAGACGCTGGCCGTACAGAACGGGGAAGCGGTTCTCGTGCCGCGGGGATATCATCCGGTATCGGCTCCTCCCGGCTATGAGGTGTACTACCTGAATGTCATGGCAGGACCGAAACGGATCTGGAAATTCCGCAACGACCCGGACCATGCTTGGTTGATGTAAGGACGACCTTGCAGCGGTTTCGCGCATACGCCTATTCAAGACCGAACATCGTTAGGGCATTGTCCCGGCGCTGTCCGGTCTTTTTTTAACGATACAGATTTTATCAGCTTCACTCTTATCCATCCCTGTATCGCGGCATCAGAGGACGCCGGAGGCGTGTTTGCTTGAACGATCAGAAAGTATAAGATCAGGCGGCATTTAAATCCGAATATCGTCCATTATATTCCGGGTATCGTGAATTGAACGCATTGGCATTCTCTTGTAAGGTTGTCGTATGAAGTCAGTACGCTCATTCGACCAAGGGGGACTGCATAGCGATGACCCAGCTCAGAATGGAATTATACAGGAAGCCGAAGGAGATTAGGCCCGGGAAGCTGGGCGGACTCGTCGGCAGCAATCCGAAGGGAGAGACCTTCGGGTTCACGAGCTTCTACATGACGCGTAACGGAGAGCCGTTCATTCCGGTGGTCGGGGAGTTTCATTTTTCGCGCTTTTCTTATTTGCATTGGGAGGAAGAGCTGCTGAAGATGAAAGCCGGGGGCGTGCATATCGTCGCCACTTACGTCTTCTGGATATTCCACGAGGAGGAGGAGGGCAGGTTCGACTGGGGCGGGAGCCGCAATCTGCGGCATTTCATCGATCTGTGCGCGAAGCTGGAGCTGCCGCTGATTCTGCGCATCGGGCCATTCTGTCATGGCGAGGTTCGCAACGGCGGCATCCCGGACTGGCTGTTCGGCAAGGCGCTCGAGATTCGCTCCAACGACCCGGCCTATCTGGCTTATGCCCGCAAGCTGTACCGCGAAATTGCCAGACAGATGAAAGGAACGCTGTATCAGGAAGGCGGGCCCGTAATCGGCGTGCAGCTGGAAAATGAGTACATGCACTGCGGCGCTCCGTTCGATGCCTGGGGGTACAAATCGGGCGTCCACCTGTCGTCCGGTCAAGGGGGCAACGCGCATCTGGCCGAGCTTCGCAGGCTGGCCGAGGAGGCGGGAATTCGTCCGATGCTCTTCACCGCTACCGCATGGGGCGGCGCCGCCGTGCCCGAGACGGATACGCTGCCGATGCTGGCCGGCTATGCCTACACGCCGTGGATTCCGAACCAGCCGCCGAGCCGCGAATATTTGTACCGGGATTTGCATACAGACCCCGTCGAGCCGGTTAATTACGACACTCTGGAATATCCGGTCGCTTATTGCGAGATGGCCGGAGGCATGCAGGTCAGCTATCACGCCCGCCCGCTTGTTAATTCGGCCAGCGTGGAGGCGATGACGCTCGTCAAGCTGGCGAGCGGCAGCAACCTGCTCGGCTATTACATGTATCATGGCGGCTCCAATCCCATAGGCAAGCATACGTATCTCAATGAAGCCGCACTGCCGAAGGTGACGTACGACTACCAGTCCCCGCTGGGGGAATTCGGCAGGGTCGCTCCCTCCTACGACAAGATCCGGTCGCTGTCCATGTTCATGGAGGCCTACGGAGCGATGCTGGCTCCGATGGGAACGCAGCTTCCCGCGGATCAGACGGCGATTGTCCCGGAGGATACGGATACGCTGCGCTGGTGCGTCAGACACCGCGACGGGGCGGGCTTCGTCTTCCTGAATAACTTCCAGGATCACCTGGAGATGCCAAGCCGCGAAGGCATTCGCATCGAGTTGTCTACGCCGGACGGCATCGTGTCCTTTCCGCGGCGGGGAACACTCTCGCTCAAGAACGAGGCGAGCGCGGTGCTGCCGTTCCAGCTTCGCATCGACGATATTCATCTGGTGTCGGCTACGGTCCAGCCGTTGACCCGTCTCCAGGACGATAAGGGACAAGCGGTGCTCGTATTCTACGCGCATGAGGGCATGGAGCCCGAGCTTGCGCTGGGGGCGTCCTCCGTGGTCGGCGCGACGATCGCCGGAGAGGGAGCGGTGGAGCGGGAGCCGGACGCATGGTTGATTCGCCCGGCTGCGGGCAAGGGCAATTCCGTACGTCTGGAGCTTGCAGGCGGGAGGTCCGCGACGCTTCTCGTGCTCACCCGCGAGGAGGCGCTTCAAGCGTATAAGCTCAAGCTGGAGGGGCGGGAGCGGCTGGTTCTCAGCGACAGCCGCCTGTATGTGAAGGCTAGGCAGCTAATATGCACCTCTCCCGGCCGCCCGGATTGGAAGGTCTGCGTCTATCCGGGCGTTGCGGGCGGCGTGCAATTGAGCTGCGGCAAGGCGGAGGAAGGCCGGGAAGGCCTGTTCCATACGTACGCGCTGTCTGTCGGAGCCTTCGAGCCGACGCTGGATATCCGCAAGCCGTCCGCGCGAAGCGCGTTGGTGCGAATCGAGGCGGATTGGCCGGAGCAGGTTGCCGACGTGTTTCTGGAGATCGAGTATGAAGGCGACGTCGCCGGCGCCTATCTGAACAATCGGCTCATTACGGATCATATCCATTACGGGGAGAAATGGCCGATCGGCCTGAAGGAATTCAGGAACGAGCTGGAGGACGGAGAGCTTCATCTGAGCATTACTCCGCTGCGCCAGGGCACGGTGACCTCCTTCGTCAATCAGGCCTTGGTGGAGAGGTTCGAAGGGGTAGAGGTTGCGGCATTCAACGGAATTCGCGCCGTTCCTCACTACGTATCGGCGCTCGTCTTCGGACGCTGACCGGCAGCCGGAGGCGGGCAGCGCCCGTTCTCCGGGATTGTCCATAACCGCGCAACAAAGCGGCTTCGTTCATCGAAGCCGCTTTGTTGCGTTCTCTGGTCGCCTTATGCTTCCGTGCCGCGCGATTGGCTGCGGGGGATCAAGGTCTCCTCCGTCTCCAGACTCTGGGCGGGGATGCGAATCGTCGCGGTCGTTCCGACTCCCGGAACGCTCTCGACATTCAGGCCGTAAGGGTAACCGAAGATGAGCTCCAGTCTGTGGTGAATGTTGCGAATGCCGTATCCTCCGCTCTTCTTCTTAAGCGTGCCGTCCACAATGCCTCTCAGCGTCGCCTCCGGCATACCGATGCCGTCGTCTCGAACGACCAGCTCAAGCATGTCGCCTTCGCGAGAGCCCTGAATGAGAATGGTGCCAGTCTGCGTTTCCTTTTCCATAATCCCGTGCAGAATCGCATTTTCAACCAGCGGCTGAAGCAGCAGCTTCAGCGTCCGTAAGGCCATAAGCTCTTCCGGCACTTCGAACTGCAGATGAATCCGGTCCCGAAATCTCATATTCTGAATGCGGACGTAGGCGGCCACATGCGCGAGCTCGTCGCGAACGGAGATGAAGTCCTCCCCGTTGCTTAGGCTCAGCTTGTAGAAATCGGAAAGGGAAGTGATCAGAACCCGGATGTCCTCGGCGTTGTATTTCATCGCGAGCCAATTGGCCATATCCAGCGTGTTATACAGAAAGTGCGGATTGATCTGGGCCTGCAGCGCCCTGAGCTCCATATTTTTGACTTCAAGGCCGAGCTGGTATTTGTCCGCCGCCAAGTCGTCGATCCGGGTAATCATCCGGTTAAACGTCGTAATCAGTTCCCCGATCTCGTCCTGATTGCGGGGGTCCAGATTCGGCTTGAAGTTGTCGATGCCCACCTTCCTCATGTTCTTGGTCAGCCTGCGAATTCGGATCGTCCCCGACGCTGACACCCAGAAGGCCAGCGGGAAGGTCATCGCGGCGACAAAGAGGAAAATAACGAGCATCTGGTTGCGCGACTTCTGCGCAATCGCGACGATATCCCGCTGCGGCACGATCAGGATAAACCGCCAGTCGGTATGCTCCACCGGCACGTCGCCGATCAGCGTTTTCTCCGCGTTCAGCGTAACCGTATCGAACGCATCCGTCTTGTTCGCGCTTTCGAGCGCCTGGATTACGGCATTCAGGTCGGCGATCTTCGCCCCGCTGGAGCTTGCGATTAATTCGTTGCGGCTGTTGACGAGGAGAGCCGTGGTCGATTTGGTGAACAGCGCCTGATCCAGAATTTGCACGAGGCTTTCCCGGGGCATTCGGGCGCGCAGCAGGCCCGCAAAATCGTGATTGTCCAGCGGACTCGGCGTTTTGCGGAAGAAGGAAACCGAGTCGGTGTCTCCCGGATCAACCCGCTCCGACGGAATCCATAGATAAGGCCGATCGCTCTCTTCCAGCCGCGCAAACCAGTCTTCGTCCTGCACGTTCTCCAATCTCAGAAACTGGTCCGTCTCCTGAATGGCCGCCATGCCTCCGCGCATGTACAGGCTGAGGCTCTGGATGTCCGGGTTCGTCTGAACGTTGTAGATCAATTGGTTGAACACATATTCGTCGAGCAGCCAATTGCCGATATTCTCGCGGTATACCTCGGAATCCTTGGCGACAAGCGCCTGAATCGTATCGTGAATGACCATGATATCCACGACCTTGCGAATCGAGCTGGTCTTGTAGTTGAGGAACGAGCGGGACTGCTCAAGCACGACATCCAGGGAGAAGCGCGCCTGCTTCTCGGTATCTCTGGCCGTCAGGTAGGAATTGACCAGAACGAACAGGCCCGAGGAGGCCGTCAGAACGAGCAGGAAGGAAATAAACATTTTATTTTTAATGCTGAGATCGCGGAAAGGCCGAATGATCCTCTTCATCTCCCGTCACATTCTTTCCCTGTACTGGCTTGGCGTAAGGCCCGTCGCTTTCTTGAACATGGACGAGAAGTAGTTCGGGTCGGTGATGCCGATCGCGGAGGCGATCTCGTAAAGCTTGACGTGCCGCTCCTTCAGCAGCTCCTTCGCTTTCTCCAGGCGCACCTCTGTCATATACTCGTTAACCGTCTTCCCGGTTTCCTTCTTGAACAGCGCGCACATATAGCTTTGGCTCAGATAGGTGTTGTCCGCGATCGACTTCGTCGTCAGCTCCTTATCGGCGTAGTGAATCTTAATATAATGCATCACGCCGCCGACTCTCGCGTTAACGGCCGTGCTCTCCTTGTATTGGGAGAAGACGGCTTGTACGTTACCCACGACGTAATCGCGAAGCGAATCAAGCGTGCAGAGCTCGCCCACCTCCTGCCAAATGAAGCTCTCCTCCTGCGAAGGATCGATAACCGTAAGCTTCTTCTCCATCGCGAATTCGTGCAGGATCATGAGCAAGCGGAAGTAGGCGTTGCGAACGCGATCCGTCTCCGGGTCTCGCAGCGTCCGCGCCTCCAGCGTCAAGCGGTCGATGAGAGCCTCGATCTCCGCTTCGTTCTCGTCTCTAAGCGCCTGATGGAAGTCCGGGCAGACGTTCGCCGCGGCGGACGAGGCATCGAAGCGGACTGTCGGCGGCGGTTCGGAGAAGACGAGGCCGGCACCGAAATAGAACTGCGATTGAACGGCCGCGAGAGCCGATAGGCAGGCTTCGTGCAAGGGGACGGACGGGGAGGACTCCCGGCCGATGCCGATGGCGAAAGAAAGCTTGTCCCCGCAGTGCAAATTCAGCGAATACAGCAGCTCGCGCGCGATCTGCTTGAAGTCGGAGGACGCGATCGTCTCCGCATCCATCAGGCAGAAGAGCAGATCGTCGTCCGAATAGCCGTAGAAAGCCGCGCGCTCGCTATCCCCGAGGCTTGCGGCGAACAGGCTCTCGATCGACTCCCGCATCGTATCGTCCAGACGCACTTGCCTGCTTGCGGGCACAGATAGCCGTAAGGGCCATACAGCGCGCCGCCCCCGAGAAGAAGTCCGGAGCATAGTCAGGATACTCCTTCAGCAGCTCCTCGACGGATCGGGCTTCCCTGATCAGCTTGCCCAGAATGCGCTGCCGAATGACCGAACGGGTCAGCGTCCGGCTTGCCGCCTCGGCTTCACATTGGGCGACGCTTTCCCTTAGCGAAGCGGTTAATTCGTCCAGCTTAACCGGCTTTTCCACATAGCTAAGCGCTTTCAAGTGGATCGCCGACTTCAAATATTCCTTGTCCGAGTAACCGCTCAGGAAAATAATCTTGATCCGGGGAAAGAGCTCGCGCGCATGCGAGGCGAATTCGATTCCGTTCATTCTGGGCATGCGAACGTCGCTCACGATAATATCCGGGCAATATCCCGGAAGAATATCCAGCGCTTCGCAGCCGTTGGACGCCGAGCGGACCTCGCGGATTCCGAGCGTCTGCCAATCCACATACCTCTCCAGGCTTTCGGTCGTGAGCGGCTCGTCATCGACCAGCAGTACCTTCATCGCGCCCTGACCCCCTCTCAGCAAGTTGTGCCTACAATATATCGCGGATATCGGCCAAGCGCAACGGTCCGGCGGAGGCTCCCTGCAATTCCGTAATCTAACCAAGAAAATCGTAATCCTGTGTCCTTCTTTCGAAGCCGGGGCGTCCCTATAATTACAGTTGCAAGCGCATCCAGCACAGAGAATGACAGGAGAGAAGGGATTGAAATGGGCTTTTTCCGCGAGCTATCGAGGAACAGAATTCTTTATTTGATGTTCGTGCCGATCACGATTTATTTTCTCGTGTTCAACTATTATCCGATGGCGGGCATCGTCGTCGCCTTCAAAAATTTCAACTATTCCGGCGGCATGTTCGGAAGCCCGTGGATCGGCTGGGAGAACTTCGAGTACTTTTTCAGCTCGGGCAAAGCCTGGCTGGTTACGCGCAATACCTTTCTATACAACATCGTGTTTCTGGCCTCTTATATGTTTTTCTCCGTACTCGTTGCCGTGCTCATCGCCGAGATGGCGGGGAAAATATTCAAGAAAACCGCGCAGACGATGCTGTTCCTGCCCTACTTCCTTTCGTGGGTAGCCGTCGCGGCCATCGTCTACAACCTGTTTAACTTCGAGTTCGGCGTCGTGAACACGCTGCTTAAGCAGTTTAACCTGGAGCCGATCGATATTTATTCCAATGTCACCTACTGGTACTTCATCCTTCCGTTCTTCTATGTGTGGAAGTGGGTGGGGTTCGGAAGCATTCTCTACCTGTCCGCCATTATGGGACTGGACAGCTCGATCAATGAGGCCGCGAAGATCGACGGGGCGAATATTTTCCAGCGAATTCGCTACGTGACGCTGCCGCTGCTTAAGCCGACCGCCATTATTTTGATTCTTCTGGGACTTGGCCGAATCATGCGAGGCGAGTTCGATATGTTCTACCAGTTGATCGGCAACAACGGCATTCTGATGGACGGCACGGATATTATCGACACGCTCGTATTCCGCTCGCTTGTGCTCAGTCCCGATTTCGGAATGGCGTCTGCCGGCGGCTTGTACCAATCGGTGCTGTGCTTTGTCATTATTTTGTTCGCCAACTGGATCGTCAAGCGGTATGACCGGGACTACTCGTTATTCTAAACTGCAGAGGTGATTCATATGGGCATTCGCACTCGCGACGTCGTTGCGCTCAACGTGATCGGTTATGTCATCATCGGGATTTTCGCCCTGATTGCCGTCGTTCCGTTCGTCGTCGTCGCCGTCAACTCGTTCTCCACCGAGCATTCGATTATTTATAACGGCTACTCCCTGATTCCCAAGGAATTCTCGATGGCCGCTTACGAGATGGTTTTCCAGAATCCGCAGAAAATAATGCGTTCGTACGGAGTGACGATATTCGTGACGGCCGTCGGAACATGCGTCTCGTTGTTTATCTCGATGATGGCCGCATACGTCATGTTCCGCAAGGATGTGAAGTACCGCAACAGCTTGGCGTTTTTCCTCTTCTTCACGACCTTGTTCAATGGCGGTCTCGTCCCGTTCTATCTGATGATCGTGCAGGATCTGCACCTGAAGAACAATATCATGGTGCTGCTGCTCTGCGGCATGTTCAGCGTCTTCAATATCCTTATTCTCCGCAACTTCATTAACGGCTCGATCCCGGAAGCGCTGATCGAATCCGCGAAGATCGACGGAGCGGGAGATTTCCGCATCTTCCTGCAGATGATTCTCCCGCTGTCTAAGCCCGGTATGGCCGCCATTGGAATGTTCACGGCGCTTGCGTACTGGAACGACTGGTGGACTCCGCTCATGTTCATCGAGAAGGAGAACCTGTACACGCTGCAATACACGCTCTACCGGATTCTGTCCAGCGCGAACTTCTCGACCCAGATCGTCAACAGCGTGCCCCGTCTCGATATGCCCAAGGAATCGCTCAAGCTGGCTTTGACGATGGTGGCCACGGGGCCGATCGTCCTGCTGTATCCGTTCGTGCAGAAGTATTTCGTGTCAGGCATTACGGTCGGAGCGGTCAAGGGCTGATGGCCCGGCGCTTATTAAGGGAGGTGAGTCCTGCCGTACAGAACGAAACGCATGTGACCGGAAGCGAATTGCAGGGGGATATGCACGTCCATTATTCATCATACTGGAGGTTTATCTATGGTTAAGTCGAGAAAGTTCTATGTTTTGCTGTCGGCTATTATCGCTTTGACATTGATTGTTGCAGGCTGCGGAGGCAACAACAAGGACAAGGGCAGCGCGCAGTCGAGCGCGCCCGCGTCATCCGGCGAGGCATCGTCTCCCGGCGCTTCTCCGAGCGCCTCGGGAGGGATCGATACGTCCAAGGAGGTCAAGCTGGTCGCTTATCTTCTCGGAGAAGCGCCTGCCGGCATGAATGCCGTCGTGGAGCAGCTCAACCAGAAGCTGAAGGCCGACATCAATGCGACGATGGAGTTCCGTTATATCGGCTGGGGCGATCTGAGCTCCAAGTATCCGCTCGTGCTCGCGGCCGGGGAAGACGTCGATCTGATCTATTCCGCGAACTGGGCGTTCTATAACCAGGAAGCGGCCAAGGGCGCATTCCGCGAAATTACGCAGGACGATCTTAAGACTTACATGCCAAAGCATTTCGAGGCGACAAGCGAAGTCGCGTGGCAGGAAGCCCAGATCGGCGGCAAGGTGTTCATGGTCCCGACGTCTACGCCGGATCAGAAGGTGCCGGTCACGCTGATTCGCGGCGATCTGCGCAAGAAGTACAGCCTTCCGGAGATCACGAAGTTCAAAGATATCGAGCCGTATCTCGAAGCGATCAAGCAAAACGAGAAGGGCATGATTCCGATCAATGCGGACAGCCAGTATGATTTCGCCAAAGCATTCTACAACCTCGAATGGGAAACCGGCCGCGCAACGCTGGATACGGTTCTGATTACGAACGGCTGGTCCGGCATGCATACGGAATGGGACGATCCGGAGGGCAAGGTCTATTCCCAATTCGATCCTTATATCTTGGATAGCCAGAAAGCGACGGCGAAGGTCGTCAAGTCCTGGTACGACAAAGGCTATATCAACAAAAATGCGATCTCCAACAAGGTTCGCAGCAAGGACGCGTTCGAGCAAGGGAAGTCAGGCGTTGCATTCGGCAACACGACCGATATTCAAGGCACGTTGGCCAAGGCAGCGGAGAACGGCTGGGAGGTCGAGATCATTCCGAACCTGTCGTCGAAGGGCACGTATCCGCAAGATCCATACATCAACAACGGCATGTCGATTGCGGCCGGCTCCAAGAATGCGGAGCGCGCCATGATGGCGCTCGACCTGATCATGGAGGACCCTTCCTATAACAATCTGGTTTATTTCGGAATCGAAGGCGTCAACTATGTCGTCAAGGACGGCAAGATCGCTCTGCCGGACGGCGTTACCGCCGAATCGAACACGTATCCGCCGGATGCCGCGGGCTTCTGGTTCACGAACAAGAGCCAGCATCTGCCGCTCGCTTCGTGGAGCGAGCAATATATTGCCCACAAGCAATCGCTGAAGGGCATTCTTGTGCCGTACGTCTACAACGCCTTCTCGGTAGATACCGCAAACATCAAATCCGAGCTGGCCACGATGAGCACGGTCGGCACGCAGTATCAATTGCCGATTCAAGGCGGCATCGTGAAGGATGTGGACTCCGCCTACGCGACACTGGAGGAGAAAGCCAAGAAAGCCGGGCTGGACACGATTATGACCGAGGCGAAGGCGCAGACGGACGCCTACTTGTCCTCGCAGAAATAAACAGCAAAGCGATCAATGAAGCTGGAGCCGCCATTACGTTGCGGCTCCAGCTTTTCATCGCTCTGATGCAGGATTCGCGGCAAGGGATCGCGAAGTGGAATCTGGGAAAGCCTATGCACCTTAGGAGGAACGACTGGATGAAGTACGGACGACAACGTTTCTTGCTCCTTGGACTGGCGCTGATCTTATGCCTGACGTCCTGCTCCCGCACCGACCGCGATTCGCAGGCGAAGGTCGGCAGCGGGAAGGTGCCGACTCTTGTCGGTTATTTGATCGGAACCCCGCCGGACGGGCTGCCGGATGTGATGGAGGAGCTTAACCGCAAGCTTGTTCAGGATGTCGGCGCACGGCTGGAGCTGAAATATATCCAATGGGGAGATATGGCGGCGCGTTATCCGCTGGCGCTGTCCTCGGGAGAGAACGTGGATTTCATCTTTGCCGCGAACTGGGCTTACTATTCCCAGGAGGCGACGAAGGGCTCCTTTCGCGAGATTACGCCGGATATGGTTCGCGCCTATATGCCGAAGCATTATGCGGCAACGAATGAGAAGGCGTGGAAGGAGGCGGAGGTGGGCGGTAAGGTGTTCATGATCCCAACCTCGACGCCGGATTTCAAGGTTCCGGTGACGCTGATCAGAGCCGATCTGCGCAAGAAATACGGCCTCCCGGAAATCCGCAGCATCGCCGCTCTGGAGCCTTATCTCGCTGCGGTAAAGGCGAACGAGCCGGACATGATCCCGATCCAGGTGGACAAGCAATATGATTTCATCAAGACGCATGCCAACCTGCAATGGGAGCTTGGTCCGCCGACCGTGGACGTCATTATGACGACGAACGGCTTCTCCGGGGTGTTCACGGATTGGGACGACCCTAGCGGCAAGCTGTTGAGTCTGTTCGACGAGCCGCTGCGGTCAAGCTATATTCAGGTGGCAAAAACGGTCAAAAGCTGGTATGACAAAGGCTACATTAACCATGATGCCTTCGCCAACAAGATAAGGAGCAAGGATTCCTTCGAGCAGGGCAGATCGGCTGTCGCTTACGGCAACAGCAACGACATTCAGTCGACGATCGCCAAAGCGGAGCAGAAGGGCTGGGAGGTCGACATTCTGCCGAATTTGTCTCCGAAGGGTACCTATATGATGGACCCCTATATCAATAACGGGGTAGCCATCGCCATCGATTCCAAAAATACGGAGCTCGCAATGCGGGCGCTGGACTTGATTATGGAGGACCCGGCCTATAACCGGCTAGTCTACTACGGGATCGAAGGAAAGCATTACGTTCTGCAGGACGGCAAGGCGAGCTTCCCGAACGGGCAGGCCGCCGAACGCGGCGAATACGCGCCGGACGCTTCCGGGTTCTGGTTCACGAACAAGAACCAGCTTCCGCCGATTGCCGGCTGGAACGAGGAATATGCGCGGCATAAGGAAGCGATCCCGGGAATGCTCATCCCGTTCACGTATTCGGCGTTTAACTTCGATGCCCTGTCGGTCCAGGGGGAGCTGGATCGAATTAATGAAGCGGCGATCCAATACCTTAATCCGATCTTGAGCGGAATGACGAAGGATGTGGATCAGGCGTTCGTCCAAGCGGAGAAAGAGATACGCGCGGCGGGCTTCGAGAAGGTGCTGGAGGAAGCCCGGAGACAAACCCTGAGCTATTTACGGCAAATCCGGCAATAGCAGGCTTCGGCACGAAGACAGTCATCTCGGCGATGGCTGTCTTTTTTGCGCTAGGCTTGAGGCTTGCGAGCGCTCCCCGGCATTTCCCCGTTCCCTGATTTGCGCATCGCGCCGGGCGTCTGACCGAACCTTCTGCGGAATTGGCGAACGAAATAGTTGGTTTCCATGCCGACGAGCCGGGCGATATCTTGAATCTGGCTGTCTCGGTTCTCCTTAAGGAGCTGAAGAGCTCTCTCCATCCTCAGATTCTGCAAATATTGGAGAGGAGTAACGGCAAATTGCTTGATGAACAGGCGCTGGAAATGCTGTGGAGAATAGCCGACCGCGCTCGCGAGATTGGAGACGAGCAGAGGCTCGGTATAGTGCTGGTTCATGAGCAGCAGCGCTTGCTGCAGCGCCTGATTGCGCACCTCGTCGGTTCTTGCCGGAGACATCGTCTCCGGAGTCCCGGCATCCTCCCCAAGGCGCAGCAGGAGCCGATACAGACGAACGGATATTTCGGACAGAAGCTGCGGACTCGGCTCGTTGGCATCCGTCCACATGTCGTGAATATCCTGCCAGCAGGCCTCGAACGTCTCGCGGCGAAGCGGCAGGGGCCGAAGAAGTCCGGTTTGCTCCAGCATGGGCGAGGCGAGCTCGCCCAGAAAACCGATGAATCCGATATGCCACGGCTCGTGCGACAAAGGATAGTATTCATGGGGATGTCCGGCGGGAAGCCCCAGCGCCTGACCTTCGGACAGCACAAATTCCTCTCCGCTGGAGAGATCCCGGAACAGGCCTTCTCCGCTGGCGATCAGGAAAATCTGATAGGCGGGAAAACCAGCAGGTCGGGAATGGAAAAATTGATGGTGCCGGCCTACGGAATAGGCGTATAGCGGCAGCGAGCGATAGGCGGCCGGGGGCTCGACAAGGCGGAATGGAATCATGTGTAACTCCTTATGTTCGTTTTGTGCTATAAATCAGAGAGTGGAATGCTACTGCGAGTTAAGCTAAATGTGCTATTCTCTTTAGTATAACGGACGATAGAATGCTTTGCATGCTGAATTGCGAAGCGATCATGAGCAGATTGTCCGATTAAATGACGACAGAAAAAGGAGCATGCTTCGATGGCCAAGCACCCGCCGATTCAACCGAGATTGCCCGTTATGCTGCACGGCGCAGATTATAATCCCGAGCAATGGAGCGCTTATCCCGAAATTCTGAAAGAGGATCTTCGGCTGATGAAGCTGGCGAATTGCAATGTGATGTCGATCGGGATTTTCTCCTGGGCCAAGCTGGAGCCGGAGGAGGGGAGATTCGACTTCGAGTGGCTGGATCGCCAGCTGGACGCTTTCGCGGAGAACGGCATCCATGCCTTCCTCGCCACGCCGAGCGGAGCCCGTCCGGCCTGGCTGTCGAGGAAGTATCCCGAAGTGCTGCGCGTCGGCGCAAACCGGGTTCGCAACCTGCACGGACTGCGGCATAATCATTGCTGGTCGTCTCCCGTCTACCGCGACAGGATCGCCATCCTCAACGGCGAGCTTGCGCGCAGATACGCGCTTCATCCTGCGGTGATCGGCTGGCATATTTCCAACGAGTTCGGGGGAGAGTGCCATTGCGAGTATTGCCAGACAGCCTTCCGCCAGTGGCTGATGAAGAAATACGGAACGCTGGAGGCCTTGAACCACGCCTGGTGGACTACCTTCTGGAGCCATACGTATACTTCATGGGAGCAGATCGAATCTCCGGCTCCGCACGGCGAGACGCAGGTTCACGGACTGAACCTCGACTGGAAGCGGTTCGTCAGCGATCTAACGATTGCTTATTGCAAGCATGAGATCGAGATCGTGCGCCCTTGCAATCCCGAGCTTCCGATTACGACGAATATGCATATGACGGAAGGCATCGATTATCGCAAGCTGGCCCGGGAGCTGGACGTTGTCTCGTGGGACGCTTACCCGGAATGGCATTATACCGAAGAAAACGACGATACGCGGCTGGCGGCATGGACGGCGATGCACTACGATTTGATGCGTTCCTTGAAAGGAAAACCGTTCCTGCTAATGGAGAGCACGCCTTCGCTCACGAACTGGCAATCGGTCAGCAAGCTGAAGAGGCCGGGCATGCATAAGCTTTCCTCGCTTCAGGCGGTCGCCCATGGCGCGGATTCGGTGCAGTATTTTCAATGGCGCAAAAGCCGGGGCTCCAGCGAGAAGTTTCACGGCGCGGTCCTCGACCACAGCGGCCATGAGAATACGCGCGTCTTCCGCGACGTTGCCGAGGTCGGGCGGCTGCTGGGCGGGCTGAAAGAGGTAGTCGGTACCGCAACGCCGGCGAAAGCGGCGATTGTGTTCGATTGGGACAATCGCTGGGCGGTTAAAGACGCGCAAGGCATACGGAACAGCGGCATTCGCTATGAAGAGACGGTTCTGCAGCACTATCGCGCCTTCTGGGAGCTCGGAATTCCGGTAGACCTCGTGGGCTCGGAGGACGATCTGTCCGGATACAAGCTGGTCGCGGCTCCAATGCTATACCTGATCAGCGAGGAGAACGGGAAGAGAATCGAACGGTTCGTAGAGGAGGGCGGAACCTTCGTCAGCACCTATTGGTCGGGCATCGTGAACGAGACGGATTTGTGCCATCTGGGCGGCTTCCCCGGCCCGCTTCGGCGAACGCTGGGCATCTGGTCGGAAGAGGCCGAAGGTCTGCATGCCCGCGACAGGAACGGCATCTTGCTTCGGCCGGAAGCGGCATGGGGGATGGCAGAAGAATATGCGGCGCATGAGATCGCCGATCTTATTCACCTGGAGGGTGCGGAAGCTTTGGCGGTATACGTTAGCGATTTCTATGCCGGTCAACCGGCGTTGACCCGGAACAGGCTGGGCAAGGGACAGGCGTATTATTTGGCTACTCGGGTCCGGGATCTGGCTTTCTATATCGAATGGTACGCGCGTCTGGCCGAGGAGGCGGGTTTGGCTCGAGCGATGAACGCCGACCTGCCGCAAGGCGTCACCGCGCAGATTCGCACCGACGGCGAGTTGGATTATGTTTTCGTCCAGAACTTCACCCCATCCGAGCAGACGGTGCCGTTGGATTCGGAATCCTACACGTACGTGGAGTCCGGCCAGTCGGCGGGAGATCGTCTCCGGCTCCCCGCATATGGGCTGGCGATAGTTAGAAGAGCAACGCGATAGATTGAAACAACGAAAGGACGGCATGGGAGTAACCCCCGGCCGTCCTTTCGTTAAGTCGTGTCTGTTATAGGGTGCTTTGCTGCTTTGCGGTTTCCAGTCCCTCTTTGAGTCGATCGATCGTATAGTGTTCCCCGCCAAGGTAGACCGTGATCCCATTGTCGATCAGATACTGCGCCATCCCCCCGCGCACTTTGTAATTGCCTTTGGCATCCTTCGGAATTTTGGAGAAAAGAAGAGCTTTGTCGCTATCGGATGCTTGGTCTACGGCGTACGCCATTCGTGTCTTCGTTTCCTCTCTGGAGCCTCGAATGCGTGCATAGCCCTCGCGCTGCGACTCTTTATGCGATCCGAATAATTTGTCCTCCAACGTCGCGATGTCCCATGCGACCTCGCGCAGATGCAGCGTGTTTGTCTTGTCCTTGTAGGACACGTCGACTTCCTGAGGAGGCTTCTTCTCCTTGTCGGGTTCCCACTCTTCTGATCCGATATATACAGGGGAATCGCCTTCCTCCTTACTCCGAGCGGCCAGAACGGCGTGACGCAGCTCCGCAAGGTTGCCGCGGAAGTTGACGTATTCTCCGTTGCTGCACATTTCCTTGACGAACTTGCCCAGGAGATCCTTATCTATTTTGCCTTGCTCGGCAAGCGCCTGTGCCTCAGATAGTTCTTGGGCGACCTCATTAAGAAGCTCATTAACCGCTTTGCGATTACCGGTATCTTCCTTGATGTGCCCGATCTGAACGGCAAGCTTCTCGGAGGCTTCGCCATCGACGAGCGTCTCCGCGAGTACAAGAAGGTTTGAATTGTCTTTTTTCACTTCTTCTACAGCTTTCTGTTGCACCGCTTTGTTTTGCTGCTTGCGTTCTTTTATTTTTTGGTTCCTTCCGGAGCCTTCTCGTTCTCTCTGAACCCCGGCGTGGTAGAGCGCGGCTTGTCCGTTTTCTTGATTCTCACTTTCCCATTGCAGCTGGTGCTTCTTAAGTTCCTGCTCGAAGCCGTCGCTGTCCTCTTGCTCCCACTTACTGAGGAATTCGCTGTATTTACTGTCATCGTATTCTTTATATTTGAGCGTTAGCTTATCTTTTAACTGCTTCTTTACATATTGACTGCGAAGGTTCTTCGCATCTTCCTGAGCTTTAACATCAACTGTGACTTGCTTGAGCCGAGTTTGCAAGCTTGCCTGTCTGTCCTCTGCGGTTTTGAGAGGATTATCCTTCCCATCACTTTCTTTTGCCTCTGTAATCTGCTTTTCCAGAAGAATCATTTTTCCTGCATCAACTGGGTTGTCGTTCTCCCAGTCCTCGTTTTTTTTTCTAGGTATTGACCTGTTATTTTTTATTTTTTCGTTTTCTTGGCGAAGCCACGCCCCCCTCTGGGTCTTCAATGTAGCTAATTCAGTTTCTGCTGTGCTTTTGATAGCCTTCTTCTTCAAATCGTTTATGTGCTTCTGAACTAGTTCAATCCGATCGTTGATTAGTTGAGGCGTATTCAATTCATCGTCCGGCTCCAATTTTGTAGCCTCTTGAAGAGCCTCCTCCGGCGATAGCTCAGGAGCTTTCGGCAGCTCTTCGTCTTTAATCGAAGAGAGATCAGGCTCACGTTCTTTTAATGTCTCTACAACATTAGAGGGTTCTTGGGATCGAAGGGTAAGCTCTCCGTTCCCCGAGTTGACCTCGTAATGGAACTGGCCCGTGCTGGTCGTAACGTCGATGACATTCACGAACGCAAATAACTGCTTTTGACGGATCGTATTATTGGCTAAAGTTTCCTTCAGCAATTGCGTCAAGTGTTCCGCTCCGATCTCTTCTGCCGACTCCTCTTGCACGATAACCAGATCGGCGATTCGCATTGAGCCTCTCAAAGCCACCTCGCCGTTCTGCCCTTCCAATTGCTTGACAGCCTTGATGAGCTCTCGCGAGGTCGCGCCCTTCCATTCCCCCTCGATAACTTTGTGCTGACGGGTTTCAACCGGCCCTTCGCCGTCTTTGGGCCATACGACCGTATCCCCGCCCCACTCGTTGCCGAGAGCCAGCATTTCTTTGTCAACGTTAGCAGCATCGCCTTCGCGTCCCGCTCCCTTTAAAGCATCCACCAGCGGATCGGGTTTCATCGCACCGAACTGGACATGATGGCCTTGGGAGATCTTCTCGTGCGCGAACAACAATTCGTGTACCAAGCCTTTGCTGGAATCCTTGCCGCCGTCCGATGCCGCTTCCGCGTCTTGGGAGGGATCGGAAAGCTGGGGGGCATCAGACTGAGTTGCAGTCGTATTCGAGGCCTTAGAGTCGGCCCGGCTTCCTTTCGCAACGGCCATTAAGGAGGTTATCGTCTTATAGAAGCCGTCCGCGTTCAGGACTTTGCCGCTTGTAGCCATCCTGATAACTTCGTCCAGAAACCCCATTTTACTTGCATTCGAAAGAATAGTTTCGGTATTTGTACGCATTTCCGGAGTGGCGCTTTCAGCGTTATCAAGCTTGTACAGCGAGGTCATGACTTGCTCTGCTATCGTGATTTCCTTCTCTTTCTCCTCTACGGGCTGAAGCGATAAGTCTTCGGACGATAGCTTCGTTGACAAGGGTAGCATCCCCGTTGTGGACTGTGGTGCCAAACTCAGCATATCCTGATTGCCCAACTGCCCGCTTTGCCCTAGCGTAAGAAGAGCGTGCTCCGGCTGGTATCCGGAATTTGATATCGATATTGGGGGGAGGGAGGTGGCAGTTTTGGGTGAAGTTATTGGAGATTTTTTTTCGAACTGCTTGTCTGTTCCAAAAATAACGAGCACGCACCCTTCTAAAAAGAATAGATAATGTAAATATACACCATATCTTGCAACCTTGATAGAAGAACGCGAACGGTTTATTTTCGATTGCGAATCAGGGCGACGACAAACAGAAGCATGGAGGAACCGCCTTCAATGCCCAGAGCGAGGACGGGAAACCAGAAATCCAGATAAGGCGACCATTGCCCGATGCTCTTGCTGAAGGGCAGCACGGGGCAAATCACGAATACGGGGCTAAGCGCGTATATCCATCCTTTATCGCTCGACATGCGGAAGAGCTGAGCGCAGCCTCGGGCGGTTGAATAATACAGCGTAGAGAACGTGATGAACGAGCCGGAGATGAAGATCAGCAGCGTGAAGATTTCAACCCGTTCGAAGATGATGAGATGGGCTACTCGCGTGTACACATATATCGGGTTTTCCATCTCGCTTGCCATGTAGGGTCCCATCACGGCGATGCTGTACAGCATGTAAGCGGTCATGACCAGGGCGCCGAGCAGCACGGCGTTAACCTTCACGCGCAGCGTGCTCGCCGGACGGGACATGTGCGGCATCAGCATGCCCATCATAATGCAGATGCCGAACCAGCTTCCGGGATAGATTGAGCCGATGAACGCGGGACGAAGGCCGTGCTCGAATTGCGGCAGCAGGTAGGTCAGGTTAACGATAGGAAGAGAGGCGGTAAACAAGATCAGCGAAGAGAGCAGAACGATGACCCCGATAATCTGGCTCAGGCGGGCGATGGTCTCGATGCCTTTGTAGGCTGCCCAGCCGGCGCACAGCGTCAGGGAGGCGGAGAAGACAACGAGAGGGGTGTCGGGAAGGAGCGAGCTGGACAGAAAATCGCTGTATATCCATATGGCCGTGACGCTCACCGCAAGGAAGAACACGAGAACGATCACGCTGACCAGGTTTCCAAGCGGGCCCAGAATGGCCCGCGAATATTCGATCATGGATTTGCCGGCATATTTCAACCCCAGCCAGTACAACAAGCAGGCGACGCTGGCATCGATCAGCGTACCGAGAGCCATGGACAGCCATAGATCCTGCTTCACCTTGGAGATCAGCTGGGAAGGTACGGAGAAGAAGGTGAGAGAAGCGATGGATACGAATATGATGAAGAAAAACTGTAGCTCCGAAATTTGTTGCTTGCGCAATGCTTCTCATTCCTTTACCGAATAGGGTTGCGGGTCAGCGAAGCAGGCCCGCCCGCTTGATCCTGAACGAGACGGCAATCTCAACGTCCACCTTCTTTAAGTCCGAATCCCAAGAGGCCTTGCGCTTTTTCCACTCGGAGGGCATACGTCTGTGCAGCGTCTCGCCGAAGCCGATGACATCGCTGCCGTAGGTAACAAACAATTTGTCCATCGTCTTGGAAACCGCGCGCTCCACCTGCCGGTTAAGCACTTGCCGCAGCATCGGCTGCGCCTGGCTGAAGTCCAACGGCATCGTCGTGGTCAGCACCTCCGCGACTCCGGTTAATTTCAGCCGCATCGCGAGACGTCCGTCCCGCACGACGGGTACGATCTTGGCGCGAATGGAGGTGAGGCTAAAGTTCACCGCTTCCTCGTGTTCGATGTCGGTTTGGAAGCTTCCTCTGCTGCTGCCTCTGGTCAACCAGTTGACGATCTGGCTCTCGTCTCCCGTCAGCCAGCCGACCATGCGATCGTTACGGAACACGGCAGTGCCGCCGATCTCCATAACGCCGTCCTGACCGGCACTGGAGGAACGGAAGATGCCCGGGCTCATCGCCTGAAAGCCGACCTGATTCAGCCTTGGCAGGAACTGGTAGATTTCCACATCCGGATGAAGCGGCCGTTTCCATGTGCCCGCGAGATACTTCTTCCACTCCTGCGAGGGGACAGGCTCAAGCTCCTTGGCCTCCTCCAGCGTCTTATGCGCCGATTGCCTGGAGACGAGCACCCAACTGTTCAAATTCTGATCCGTCTCCCGCCAGAAGTAATCCAACAGGTCGTCGAGTCCGCGCCGCGCCAGCTTTTCTCCGATCAGCACGATTTTCGTCTGGGGGAAAAACAGGCTTTTTTTGGCTTGATGCTGAATTTGCTGAATGGCGGCATGAATCGTAATGCCGGTCGCGTCGTAGTTGGCGTAAGGCCTGCGCTGTTGGCCGCCGCCGCTTGCGGCTATCGGAAGAGTTGGGTTGGCGAGCTGCAGCGTTACTCGAACCTGGTCGTCCTCCGCTGCATCCAGGCCGATGGCGGACACGACGGTTAATTGATCGAAGTTAATCTGGCTCCAGCAGCCGCTGAGCATCAGCATAGAGAGCAGGCAGAGGAAGCTCTTCAAGGCGCGCATAGGATGTTTCCTCCTCCGGGCGATCGGGCGGGATTACTTTCGATTTCTATTCAGCGTGAACCAAGGGACGCGAAAGACTAGCTTCATGAACTCGGTCTTCCGGTAAGGGGCGAACGGAGCCAGATAAGGCATGCCTAGCGATTTAAGCGACGCCAAATGAATTCCGACGAGGAAGCAGCCGATCATAATGCCGTACAACCCCGACATGGATGCCAGCAGCATCATGCCGAAACGCAAAATACGTATCGTCCCCGACAAGGAAATCGAGGGAATTGTGAACGAGGCGATTGCGGTTCCGGCAACAACGATAATCGCGGGCGAAGAGATGATGCCCGCTTGCACGGCCGATTCTCCGATGACGAGCGCCCCGACGATGCTGATGGCGGAACCGATGGAACGCGGCATTCGCACGCTGGCCTCGCGCAGAACCTCGAAGGTCAATTCCATGATCAACGTCTCCAGCAGCAGAGGAAAAGGAACCCCGTCGCGCGCGGTCAGAATGCTGCTCAGCAGCTGGGGCGGCACCATCTCGGGATGGAAGGTCAGCGTGCCGACGTAGATGGAAGGGAGCAGCAGATTGACAAGAAAACCGACGTAGCGAAGCCAGCGAACGAACGTTGCCAGCGGATAAGCCATGTACAGATCCTCGGTCGTCTTGAGCAGATGAGCCAGCGTACAAGGAAGCGCAAGCGCGAACGGCGAGCCGTCGACAAGAATGGCGATGCGGCCTTCCAGCAATACCCCGGCAATATCGTCGGGACGCTCCGTGCTGTACACTGTCGGGAAGAAGGAGCGCGGACTATCCTTGATCAGCTCTTCGATATATTGGGATTCCAATACGCCGTCGATCTTCAGCTTGGAGAGCCGATTCATGATCTCTTGAACCAATTCCGGCTTGGCCCGATCCTGAATATAGAGCAAGGCTACTCCGGTATGCGATATCGAACCGATGCTGAGCTTGTCGACGCGCACGGCATCGCTGCGAATCCGCCGGCGAACCAGGGAGATGTTCACTTCCAGCGCTTCCACGAAGCCGTCGCGCGGCCCTCTTACTACGGTTGAAGAGGACGCTTCCTCGATTCCTCTTTTGTCGAAGCCCTCGGTGTTGATCGCGGCCATTCCCGGACAGCCTTCGGCCAGCAATATCGTCCAGCCGTTGACGAGCAGAGGGAGCGCTTCTTCAATAGAAGGTACGACTTTGGCCTCCGAGGAAGTGATGACGGATTTGCACAGATGATCCAGACAATCCTCCAGCGACCGTTCAGATAAAAGCGGCCCCTGCATGGAGATGAGGGGACCGATCGCCGTTCTATTCAGAAGCTTCTTGTCCACAAGCCCGTCAATCCATAGGAGAACGGCGGGAAGCCGCTCGGAGCCGATACAGCATTCACGCGCGGTGAAATCCGCGCTTTGTCCCAGTCTGCGGCTGAACATATCCTGCTGGTCGGCTAAAGTAGGTTTTTTCCGAAGCAAAGTTGAATCGCCATCCCTGTGTGTGTATCGCATGGTCATTACTTTTCTGTATCTCCATTTTGACTTTTTCTAACCCTGCGCGGCCGGATATTAAGGGAATGGATTTGGAGGAATAATTTGAAAAAATAGAACCTCGTGCTCCTGTCTGTCGTCTCATAAGTATCAATTCTTTTTCGGAGGCTCAGACATGACCAACAAGTTCGTAAAGCTCGCCCTTCCAGCGGCTCTGGCCGTTGTTCTTATTTTATTGATCTCATGGCAATTCGGCAGAGGAGCTTCGGAGGAAAAGCAGGCTTTCGAAGCTCCGAACGCCGCCGCAGGGCTGGTCCAGCTTGCCAATGGATCGGGAGGAGCGGCCGATTCTCCCGCTGAGGGAGATTGGAGGTTTCCTCCTTTACAGGTACAGGCCACGCCGACAGAGCGGGGCTTTCAGCTTTCATTCGCGGACGATCAGCACCCGATCGCCTCGGGAAACGTAAGCACGCCGACGCACGATGTGCATCTGTTTGCCAGGGACTTCTTGGCCGAGGAGGGGAACGGCGGGAACTGGATGCGCTACGATGCGGTGGTCGTTCGTCCCGAGACACGGGAGGTGCAAGCCTATCCCTTGTATGAGCTGAACCTGCTTTTGCCGGGGGGACAGCTAGCGCCCGAGCTGACGGAGGATGGCGGCCTTCTGTTCGTCAGACCCTCACTGGATGGCGGCAAGCTGACCTATGATCTGGCGAAGCTGTATATCGGAAGCGGGCGGTTCGATGCGATCGCCCCGCGCTTCTGGGAGCTTCAGGTCGTCGAAGGAGAGACGCCGAAGGACTATTTGCTAAGCTCTCATTACGAGAACGGGATGCTTATGCTGACAAGCTATGAGGGACGAATCTGGCGCTTCGACGCCGAGAGCGGCAAGGTGCGGACGAATGGGGATAGCGTCTATCCGGCTTATGGGGATTTGGGAAGCACGCCGCCGCGCGAGCTTGTGTATCCGTCGCCGGATCTGACGAGGCTTGTCTATCAGCCTGAGGGCGGACAGCGCTTCGAAGTCATCGCCTCCGGCATGGAGGGCGAACAGGCGGTCGGCCGGTTCGCCTTCGACGCGAAGACGGCGCTGATGGCTCCCGGGATCGTCTGGAGTCCCGACAGCCGCATGTTCTTTATCGAATTCGGCCGCGCGGACCAGGCGCTGGGCGTCTACACCGACAACGGGATGCTGCTGTACGGACAAGGGATTCGCTTCTATGACAGAGACGGTCAAGCCGTTCGAACGCTTGAGCTGCCCGAGGACCGGGAGAAGCGAATGAACGTCTACGGCTGGTCGGAGGAGGGCAAGATTTGGATCGAATACTTCCGCCCCGGCGAGCCTATGAAGAAGGACGTTTCCTATAAGCTCTATAATGTAGAGCAGGGAACGTTGACCGATTATAAAGCGGTTCAGGATTTAAGCAAGCTCGGCGACATTCAAGTCGTGAAGCGTCATGACGGATACAGCTTCCGTTCGCTTCCGTTTCTCCTGGTGGATAGAAAAGCGAGGCTTGTTTATCAGCCTCCCAAGGATGCGCTGGCGCTGAGAGAAGGCAAACAGTCGTACATGCAGTTGCCGTCCGAAGGGGGAAGTCTGGTCTATCGCTGGGAAGCGGCGAAACGCAGCTGGCAGTGGATCGACTCTGATTCGGGAGAGGAGCGCCAAGGGGAGCGGGTGTATGCGCAGCCTTCCGTCTCCCAAGACCGCTGGCTTGTCTACGGTCGGAGAATCGCGGCTCGCATCGATTACGTGTCGATCGACAAGCCGCTGCCGCGAAATGCCGACGGATTGCCATTATTTCCGGGGAAATTCGACGAACGGCAAGAGCTCAAGGACTGGTGGAACGACGATCGACGCGCCGCAGCGGCGGACGGACCTGCGCTCAGGGCCAGCGGGCAATCGAAGTACGGCGTCATGAAGATCGTCTCCTTGCCGGGAGAGGCGGAAATGAAGGAAGGCGGGGGAGTCCGCTACTACGGGACTTACAGCGCGACATTTACGAACAGGCAAGGTGTTGTAACAACGCTGGAGCCGTTGGCCGATCTGGCTTTGCATCAGGAGCTGTCGCCTTCGTCTATCGAGGTGCATTCGTTCGCAGGCTATGATCTGCTTCTGTTCCAGCTGGACAGCTTTCGTTTCAGCAGAAGCTTTGATGGCGGGGAGGGGCGCATCATGGCCTTCGCGGCAACGGAGCGGGGCGAGTTCTATCCCTTGACCTTCCAATACGCCGCTGGCGAAGGCTTGCAAAGCTTATCCGCCTTCCCGATCAACGCCAGCCAGCCGATCGAAAGCGATGGAGAGCAGCTCAGGCTGCATGCATGGGTTGGCCATGAGGCGTATGAGCTTGCGCTTAAGCCGAGCCTGGAGCAACGGGCTTTGATCGTCGCGGACGAGGCGGATCGGGAAGCCGAGACCGCTTTCCTCGCGGAGATTACCCGGCAATATGCCGGTCGGCTGGAGCAAGCCTTAGGCTTGGAGGAAGGCAGCTATTCCGAAGAGAAGCTGGACGATAAGCATCTGCGAGCGTTGTTCAGCGATCAAGCATGGAGCAATCCGGGCTTCCAGCATTTGCGGAGAGATTTTGCGGAAAGCAAGCGTAAGGGAAGCTCCTCGAGGGCATTCGCCTGGATGCCCATAGAAGCCCGCTTTGTCTCGCCGGATCAAATCCGGTTTACGTTTACGCTGAACCTCTGGTATGCCATCGGACTTGCCGCGCACCTCGAAGCCGGTCTGAAGCTGGAGAACGGCGTATGGACGATTCGCGATCTCGGCACACTCGAGACGGAGAAGCTGGAAGGACTTCCGGGTTACAACGGGCTGCTGATCGAGAACCCGTTGACGTTCGACTGAACTTGCCGACGATCTTATGCGGGCCGATGCGTCTGATGGATCAGGGCTCGAATCCCCGTTGACTAACAAACAGGGCATCTTCGGGGAAGACGCGCTTGAACCGTTCCAGCACGACCCGGTAAGCGGAAGGCTCGTTCCATTCTTGAAGTCCAAGCGTATCGTATAGCTTAGGAATGCCCAAAGCCCGGGTTCGTTGCCCGCCGCTGCCGTCCCCCATGAAGTAATCGTCGAGACAGACCCGGTTTACGATGCCGAGCAGAAGCTCCGGGAAGGCTTCGCTGCTGGGCAGAACGGGGGCTACGGCGGCTTGGGTGGCGATTCCGGCTGCGCGCAGCTCGCGCAAAGCTTTGAAACGCGCCTGCAAGGGAGGGGCGAACGGGGTGAAATGCTTGCGGATGTCTTCCCGGTCGGTCTCGATGGTCATGCTGACGCGCACGCGCTCGCCCAATCGCCGGAGCAGATCGATGTCCCGGGTGACCAGCGGGCTGCGGGTCTGCACGAGCAGGAAATCCGGCGGTTCCTCGGCCATGACCTCCAGCAGCGATCTCGTCACCCGCTGCGTCTGCTCCTCCGGCTGGTACGGATCTGTGCTGGAGGCCATGAAGATCGTGACGGGCCCCTTGCTCTTGGCTTTGCGAAGCTCCTTGCGCAGCAGCTCCGCCGCTTGCTGCTTGACGTCCACCCAGGCGCCCCATTCCGCTGAGCGGAAGAGGGCCACCGGCATCCGTCTTACGTAGCAGTAGGAGCAGCCGAAGGCGCAGCCTGCATACGGATTGAGGGAATGGCTGTAGCCCTGGAGGAAACCCGTGCCCTTGTTCAGTAGCGTCTTGGGAAGCTTATAGGCGATCTGCGGGGTCACTGCTCCCCCTGCTCCAACTGCAGCAGCTTTACTTTCATCTCCATGCCGCCTCGGTACCCGGTGAGCGCTCCTCCCTTGCCGATGACCCGGTGGCAGGGAACGGTGATGAGCACCGGATTCGCGCCGATCGCCGCGCCGACGGCCCGGACCGCTGCCGGTCGTTCGATCGCTTCGGCAATGTCCGAGTACGAGCAGGTGCGGCCGTAGGGAATGCGCTGCAAGGCGTCCCACACGGCCTGCTGAAAGGGGGTGCCCGGCAGATCGACGGATATCGTGAAGCGTTGCAGCGAGCCTTGGAAGTAATCGGCCAATTGCGACGCATAGGGATGAAGGTGATCATCGCTGCGGATCAAAGTTTTCCCCGGATGACGTGCGTCGACCCAAGCGGAAAGCTGTTCAAAGGGTTGGTTCGGAGATCCGACATAAGTCAAGCCCGCCGCCGTGGCGGCGAGATACAGGCTCCAGTCCCCGTAAGTCGTCAAGCTCCAATAAATCGGTGATTTCGCGGATGCCGTCATGGCGAGACGCCTCCTTGTACGTTCGTATTCGTTTCGCGGTAACGAGCGGGGGTGAGGCCGGTTCGTTGCTTGAACAGGGTTATAAAATAAGGCGGATTGGGCAGTCCGACGCTTCGGCCGACTTCCGCCACGGTAAGCTTGGGATCGGCAAGCAGCTTCCGGGCTTTCTCCATGCGTTTTCCCTGCACGTATTCCACCGGAGTCACTCCCTTTACTTTTCTGAAGGTACGATGTAAATGGTATGGGCTCCCATGGCAGACGCTCGCAAGCGCGGAAAGCGTCAGGTCCTTGTCCAGATTGCGATCGATATATTCGGTCACGACGGCCAGCCACTCCTCGTCGGGCAGCCTTTCCCCGGTCGGCTTGCAGCGCTTGCAGGGGCGGAAGCGGGCGGCCAGCGCTTGCTCGGCTGTGTGGAATATGCGAATGTTATCCCTGTTGGGCGGCCTGGACTTGCATGAGGGGCGGCAGAAGATGCCCGTCGTCTTGACTGCATACCAGAACTGTCCGTCCTGCGCGGCATCGTTCGTTAAGATGGCCTGCCATCTGTCGTCGGTTACGTGATCCTCGTCCGGTAGCATTTCGTTCACCTCATGATCAGTATACCTTCCCCAGCGAACCTTTGTACGCCTTTTGGAATGTAAAAGCAAGATAACGAAAGAAGTCGGCGCTCAGTAAGCGATGCCGACCCGTTTGCGGATATAGTCCGCCGACTGCAGCTGCCGGTAGGCAAAATCAGCCGTATCCGCAACGGAGATCGAAGCGCCCCCGTCCGGCAGCGTGTCGGCCTCGACACGGTAGACGCCCGTTCGTTCGCCGAGCGGCAAGTAAGTCGGGCAGACGATCGTCCAGTCCAGCGGCGACCGGGAAAGCAGCTCCCAAGCGCGGCGATGCTCCTCGGCCGCCCGAACGGAGGAGCGGCGAGACTCCGGGGACTCGTAACGCAGCAAGCCGGGATAGCCCTTGCTGTCCAGAATTCCCGCGGTGCCGATCGTAACGATTCGTTGCGGGCCGGGCCGGCGAGACATCAGGTCGATCAGAATCCGCAGGCTATCGGTTAGAACGGTGCCTCCATCCGTGCCCAGTGCGCTGAGAACGGCATCCGCCCCATGCAGGGCGCGGGCAACATCTTCCTCCCGGCAAGCATCCCCTTGAACGACGGTCGTGGGAGCAACCCCCAGAGTGCCGAACTTATCCGGGCTCCGCACCAATACCGTGACCGAATGGCCGTCGGTAATGGCCTGTGCCGTCGCCGCTTGTCCGACGCGCCCCGTAGCTCCAAGAATAAGAAGATTCATATGCGTGCTTCCCCTCTCATTGTTCCTACAATAAATAATAACAAAAAAAAAGGCCGAGCTCGGGATGCTCTGTTCCCATGCTCGGCCTGTTAATGCGGAATTATTCGGTTTCGTTCGCAGTCGGTGCGGACGATTGGCGAACGACCAAGCGTGTATCGACAGTTACCTTCAAACGGACGCTGCGCTCCTGCTTCAGGTTGTCGACAAGCAGATCGACCGCTAGATGGGCGAGGCGCTCCTTCTCTACGTGAACGGTCGTCAGCTCCGGCGTGACGACCTGCGCCTCGGCGATGTTGTCAAACCCGACGACGGACACCTGCTCGGGAACGCGATAGCCGAGTTCGGACAGCGTCTTGATCGCGCTGATGGCGATATAGTCGCATTCGCAGAAAAGGGCTGTAGGCATCACTCCGCCATTGCGCAAATAGTCGGCCAGCTGGGTTTTGAGCGATTCCTGCGAGGACAGGATCGTGGGCGCAACGACAAAGGTGCGCTCCTCGCCGATCTCAATGCCTCGCTCCTTCAGCGCATAGATGAAGCCGTTGCGGCGCTCGTCGAAATTGTGAATGCGCGCATCGGAAGCGATGTACCCGATCTGCCGATGCCCGAGCTCGTACAGGTGCTCCCCTGCCTGATAGGCGCCGAGCATGTTGTTAATCTGCACGAAGCTTGCATCGACCGTGTCAAAGCAGTTATCGAGCACGACCACATGGGGGCCGAGCGTGCGAAGAACGTCCGCCGCCTGGCTGCGGTTGAGGTTCGTGCCCAGCACGATCACGCCCTCCGAAGATTGGTCCGATTCGAAATGCCGCGCGTCCGAAAGGATCGAGTCGGCCGACGCTGTCGCGAAGCGAAGCGTGTAGCCGCGATTCCGGCAGCGCTCCTCGATATGATGCAACAGCTCGCGGAAGAAAGGCTGCTGATAATAGTGGTCCTCCACGAGGCCGGAGCTGGCGAAGACCAGGAAGGTGATCGTGCCGGGCGCAGCGTCCTTCGCAGAGCCCGAACGCTTGCGGGAGGTGTAGCCCAACTGCTCGGATACTTGCAGGATTCTTTCTCTGGTTTCCGAGCTGACGCCCGGCTTGCCGTTCAGAGCGAGAGACACGGCGGATTTGGAGACGCCGGTCAGGTTGGCGATATCTTCTATTTTCAAAGGAAGTGCTCCCTATCGAGATTTGTTTAGTGATTTTAGTTTAGCGTTTATCTTCAAATTCATCAAGCGATATTAATTTATCTAAATTTCCTCTAAAAAAATCGAAAAATAACTAAAAATATGCGTTGACCCTCCTAAATAAAGATGATAACTTAGGAAACGAGGGAGAGAACAACTAAAATAGAGAGATAAAACAACTAAAAATTTTAGTTAACTCACAAAACAGGGAGCGGTTACTCATGAAACGATTAAAGCTGGGCTATGCCCCGACTAGGCGGTTTGTATTCAGTGCGGAGGATGCTTTCCGCTATAAGGTCATGATTCGCGAGAAAATGGAAAGCTTCGGTATGGATATCGACATCGTCGATCTGGAGGGATTAAACCAGGAAGGGCTTCTCTACGACGACCATATCAATGCGGAGCAGATCGTGGATCGCTTCAAGCAGGAAAAGGTGGACGCGGTGTTTTTCCCGCATTGCAACTTCGGCACGGAGGATACGGTCGCCCGGGTAGGCAAGGCGCTCGGCAAGCCGGTTCTGCTCTGGGGACCAAGAGACGAAGCCCCGCTGGAGGACGGAATGCGCCTGCGGGATACGCAGTGCGGACTGTTCGCGACAGGCAAAGTGCTGCGTCGCTTTAACGTTCCTTTTACCTATGTCACCAACTCCAGGCTCAATGATCCGGTATTCGAGCGCGGCTTCACCAACTTCGTCGCAGCGGCCAACGTCGTTCGCCAGTTCCGCAGCCTGCGCATTCTGCAGATCGGGCCGCGCCCGGCTTCGTTCTGGACGATGATGTGCAACGAGGGCGAGCTGCTGGAGCGGTTCGGGATCGAGATTCATCCGATTACGATTGTAGACATTCAACGCGCCTCCCAGCGCATCGAGAAAGGAAACAGCTCCGAGCTGACGGCGGCAATCGATTATATCAAAGCCAAGCTGGACTGGTCCGAAGTGACGGAGGCGGACGTGCGCCGCATCGCCGCGCTGAAGGTAGCGATGAGGGAATATGCGGATAAGACCGGCAGCACGGCGATTGCGATCCAATGCTGGTCTTCCTTGCAGGATGCCATGGGCATCATGCCGTGTCTGGCCAATGCGATTCTGACCGACGAGCAAATTCCGGTCACCTGCGAAACCGACATTCACGGTGCGATCACCTCGGTTATGGTGCAAGCGGCTACCCTGAATACGCAGCCTACCTTTTTCGCCGATATTACGGTGCGCCATCCGGAGAACGACAACGGCGAGCTGCTGTTCCATTGCGGGAACTTCCCTGTATCGCTGTCCGTGGAAGACAAGCCGAAGCTGCGCAAGCACTTCCTGTTCGACGACCATTCTCCAGGCACGCATGAGGGCGAGATTCGCGGCGGCGGGATGACGATTGCCCGTTTCGACGGCGACAACGGCGAGTATCAGATGTTTCTGGGCAAAGCCAAAGGAATCGAGGGGCCTTATACGCGGGGCTCATACGTCTGGGTGGAAGTCAACGATTGGCCGCTGTGGGAGGAGAAGCTGGTCAAGGGGCCGTACGTGCATCACTCCGTAGGCGTTCATGCGAATGTCATCCCGGCCTTGTACGAAGCCTGCAGCTATATTCCGGGACTGACGCCGGATCCCGTCGATCCGACGGAGCGCGAAATCCAAGCATGGCTGCGAGGCTCCAAGCTGTAACCCATATCCCGAGGAGGAATGATGCACCTATGAATACGCTTGCGCTGAAAGCCAAAGCCGCGCAGATTCGCATGAACCTGCTGAAGATGATTCACGGGGCGAAGACCGGCCATACGGGCGGCTCGCTCAGCAATACCGATATTTTAACGGCCTTGTATTATAAGATCATGACGATTGATCCCGCCGATCCGAAGCATCCCGATCGCGATCGTTTTATCGCCAGCAAAGGGCATTCGGTGGAATCCTTGTGGTGCATTCTGGCAGACCGGGGATTTTTCCCAAAGGAGGACCTCGATACCTTCAGCCGCTTCGGTACGAAGCTGATCGGCCATCCCAACAACAAGGTTCCGGGAATCGAGATGAACACGGGGGCGCTCGGCCACGGGCTGGCTATCTCCGTCGGTATGGCGCTTGCTGCCAAACGGGACGGCAAAGGCTACCGCGCCTTCTGCCTCATGGGCGACGGCGAGCAGGCCGAGGGCTCGGTCTGGGAAGCCGCGATGGCGGGCGCGCATTATAAGCTGGACAATCTGATCGGAATCGTCGACCGCAATCGTCTGCAGATCAGCGGCTCGACCGAGGATGTCATGGGCCTGGACCCGCTGGAGGACAAGTGGGCTTCATTCGGCTGGAACGTCGTCTCGTTGGACGGGAACGATGTGGAGGCTTTGGTCAATGCATTCGCAGCGGCTCCTGAGGTTCCGGGCAAGCCGACGTTGATCATGGCGAATACCGTTAAGGGCAAAGGGGTCTCCTTCGCCGAGAATGTGCCGCACTGGCATCATCACGTTCCGAACGATCAGGAGCTGGAGCAGGCGCTATCCGAGCTGACCGCGCTCATCGAAAGCTACCGCAAGGAAGAGGAGGCGCAATAAGCCATGGCTAATAAAATTCCGAACCGTCAGGTAATCTGCGAGACTTTGCTGGAGCTGGCCAAGGAAGATCGCGACATTATGGTCCTCGCCAGCGATTCGCGGGGGTCCGCCGCAATGGCTCCCTTCGCCAATGCCTATCCGGAGCAGTTCGTCGAGGTCGGCATCGCCGAGCAGAATATCGTCGGCATTTCCGCCGGGCTGGCGCACAGCGGCAAGAAGCCGTTCGTTACTTCGCCTGCGTGTTTCCTCAGCATGCGCAGCATTGAGCAGATCAAGGTGGACGTCGCTTATTCGGCTACGAACGTGAAGCTCGTCGGCATCAGCGGGGGCGTCAGCTACGGAGCGCTCGGCATGTCGCACCACTCGGTGCAGGACTTGGCCGTAACGCGCGCGATTCCGGGGCTGGCGGTGCTGCTGCCGGCGGATCGTCATGAGACGAAGCGAATGACCGAAGCGCTTGTCGCCTATGAGGGCGGCGCCTACATCCGGATTGGCCGTAATCCCGTCGAGGACGTATATGAATCGGACGACTATGAATTCGTCATCGGCAAAGCCGTCAAGCTCAGAGACGGCAAGGATATCACGATCATCGCCGCGGGAGAGACGGTTCGAGTCGCGCTCGACGCAGCTGCGGAGCTTGAGCAGGCGGGCGTATCTTGCCGCGTGATCAACATGCATACGATCAAGCCTCTCGACGAGCAGGCGATTATCGATGCCGCGCGCGAAACCGGCCGCATCATTACGGTCGAGGAGCACAGCATTCACGGCGGGCTGGGCGCAGCGGTGGCCGAGGTGGTCGTGCAGCAGGCTCCTGTGCCGATGCGTATCGTCGGCATTCCGGACGAGCCGGCGATCGCGGGCAAAACCTCCGAGGTGTTCGAGCACTACGGCATATCTGCCGCCCATCTGAAGCAGCTTGCGCTTGAATTGACAGGCGCGTAAGGACGGGGAGCTATGGACGCATTCATTCTGGCCGTCGATCAAAGCACATCGGGAACGAAAGCGCTCGTCATCGATGCGAGCGGGCACGTTCTCGCGAAGAGCTCCGCGCCTCATAAGCAGATCTATCCTGCGGCAGGATGGGTGGAGCATGATCCTGTCGAGATTTACGAGCAGGTCAAGAAGTGCGCGTTGGACGCGTTGGAGCAGGCGGGAATCGGAGCGGACCGGCTGGCCGCCCTTACGTTGACCAATCAACGGGAAACGGCGGTTCTGTGGGACCGCGCGACCGGGGAGCCGGCGTATAACGCGATCGTCTGGCAATGCCAGCGGACGGAATCCTTCTGCACGGAACTCAAGGCGCAGGGACATGAAGAGAACGTGAGCGCCCGAACGGGACTGAAGCTCGATCCGTATTTCTCTGCGGCCAAGTGGGCCTGGATGCTGGATAACGCTCCGGGTGCCCGCGAAGCGCTCGCGGAGGGCAGGCTGCTAGCCGGCACGATGGACTCCTGGCTGGTGTGGAAGCTGACGGGCGGCCGCGTTCATGCTACGGATTACACGAACGCGAGCCGTACCTCGTTGTTTAATATTCATACGCTGCAATGGGACGAGGAGATGTGCGCGCTGTTCGGCGTCCCATCCTCCTTGCTGCCGGCGGTCAAGTTTTCCGACGAGGTACTGGGCCACACCGATCCTGCTTGGCTGGGCGCATCCGTGCCGATCGCGGGCATTATCGGCGATTCGCAAGCGGCGCTGTTCGGCAATCTGTGCTTGACTCCCGGGGCGGCCAAGGCCACTTACGGCACGGGAACTTCCGTGCTTATGAACGTAGGCAATCGTGCGGCGCAGGCGGACGGCGGGCTCGTGCAGGCTATCGCTTGGGGACGTGGCGGCGAGGTCACCTATGCGTTGGAGGCCGTTATCCGTACATCGGGAGACAGCTTGAACTGGGTGCGGGACAATCTCGGCTTTTTCTCCAGCTACGAGGAGATGGAGCGTCTGCTGGCGGAGGCGCCGGATTCCGCAGGCGTGTACCTCGTGCCGGCCTTCGTTGGTCTGGGAGCGCCTTATTGGCGGCCGGACGCGCGAGCGGCCATTACGGGCATGAGCCGATCCGCAGGCCGAGCCCACATCGTGCGCGCCGCATGGGAAAGCATCGCTTATCAGGTGCGCGACGCGATTGAGCTTCTGCAATCGGAATCCGGTATTGCGCTGCGCGCCCTGTATGCGGACGGAGGCGCGGCGGACAGCGCGACGCTGATGCAATTCCAGTCCGATCTGCTGGATCGGCCGGTGTCCCGTCTTGGCGTTGCCGAGCTATCCGCGATGGGCTCCGCTTATATGGGGGGATTGGCCGTCGGGCTATGGAGCTCGCTGGACGAAATTGCGGGATTGCCGAGAGAAGCGCGGATCTACGAGCCGCGCATGGAGGCGACTGCCCGCGAGCGTCTGTACGGCGGCTGGAAGCGAGCCGTCCGCTCGGTCCTTGCCGGAGCGGCGGAAGAAGAATAAAGCTTAGATACGACAGAGAGACCGTCGGAGCTGAAGTGACCACACCGGGTTAGACGCGAGCTAACCAGAAGATGCGGTTCAAGCTTCCGCGGTCTCTTTTTTGATCGTTCTCTATCTCCCGCTCAAGCCCATGAGGAATAAATCTTCTCCGTATATCGGGTAATGGCTTCATCGTAATCGGGATACGGATAGCCGAGACTATCCGCCACAGCCCTTGCGTATGTCCTGAACAGCTCATAGCAGACGAACAAGGACTGCCACATGTCCGCATATCCGCTCTGGGCATAGGTAGATAGCAGCGTTTCCCAATCCTCCTCGGAAAGGTACTCCTTAATAAACTTGTAGTTCTTCCCGACGCTGAAGGAATAGCCTCGCTCCGCACCGATCCGCCAAGCCATCATCCGCAGCAAGTTAGGTCTGACGATCCCGCTCAGATGGTCGATCGCAAACAGGATTTCCTTCCTCGCCAGCCCTTTGACGACATAAGTGGAGACCATCCAGAATTCGTTGCAGCAATCGTCGAATTCTCTTGCGGTTGGCTTTTTGATCCAATATAGGCGATCGCTTGCGACGACTTCATGCCGGATTCGGGCATCCTTATCGAGCAGTACTTCCACCAAGCCGTCGCTCTTGCCGAAATAATCCTCCGTCTCGTGAATCGGAATGAGCGTGAGGTCGATTTTATTCCCGTCCTCAAACAGCATCAAGTAGGAAAACCAATTCCCCATTTCCGGCGGAAAAAGCTCCATGTCCTCGGGTTTTTGCAGCAGGATGCGTTTCCCGAATACGTCCAGCCAACCATCGTTATCCCTGAAGGAGTCCATCTCCGTCACAAAATAAGAAATGTCATAATCCTGAAAAGCGTCCGGGGTAATGTTCCGATTGGTACGCGAGCCTTCAAGAGTGACCAGCCGGATTCTATCGTCATTCTCGGCAAAGGCGACGAGCATCTCCATCATTTCCTGTTCGTTTCTCAATTCGGTTGTCCTCCATATTATCGCGATAAGAAGTCACGAGCGTCCCCGTCTTATTCGACATCCGACCTCCTTATCCCTTGAAGGCATTCGAAGTCCTGGGCGTCGCCGCAGCCAAGGAGAGTCGGCCTCTCCGTCTTCTTTTTGCGCGTCTTCAAGCATAAGCTTGAACCATGGTAACCCGAGGACGACCCCGGAATGGCTTAGCGATGGGAGGTTAAGGGAATGCGCAGAAAATGGGGCAGGGGCATTTCGCTGAATTGGCTTCGTAACGGATCGTTGCCGAGGCCGCTTCCGCGCCGCTGGGGCCGAGGCTCCGCCTTTCGCCTTGGCGGAGGGCTGCGGACCAAGCCGGTTCCTCGCAAGTGGGGGGCGCGGCGAAGCTTTGGCGCCTTCGGCTTCGGTTCCGGCAGCGAGCCGGCGAAGAAATGGAGCCCGAGACGGCCGCGGCCGAAGATGAAGCGCAGGTACGTATGGCTGATCGTCGCGCTTCTTACGCTATTTGCGATAATTCAGGGAACGATCTTCCTGGACCGCGAGCTGCGGCAGCCGTTGATGTTTCTGGCCAAGATCAAGGTCAACCAGCTTGCGACGGAAGCGATCAACAAGGCGATCCAATCGGAATTCGCGCAGTCCGCCGATTCGGACAAAATGATTCGTTGGCGAACGAATGCCGAGGGGAAAATTACCGGCTTCGAGATCGACTACAAGCAACAGATGGCGATAACAGCCAAAACCATCGAGGTTGTCGAACGCTCGCTGAAGATGCATGAGGACGTTCCCGAACGAATTCCGATCGGCCATGCGCTGAACAGTCCCTTTCTGTCGTCCATCGGCCCAAGCGTGGCCGTGAAATTCCATCCGGTCAGCGCGGTTAAAGTAGACGTGGAAACCGAGCAACGCGAGCAGGGCATCAACATGCTGCTCGTGGAGGTGTACGTGCGCATTCGGACGGAGGTCGCCGTTGTCGTTCCGTTCGACAAGGAGCCGGAAATGCTGGAAACGAAAATTCCGCTCTCCTATGCGCTTGTTGTCGGCGACGTCCCGACTTATTACTATGACGGGAGCGGCAATCCGGTCGGCAGCGGAGCGGTTCAAGCGCCTGCCATCGCGTTGCCCGGCAAGTCGGAGACGATCTCGCCGGAGCCAGCGCCGCCGTCGGCCCAAGATGAGCATTAAGCGGCCGCGGCGGCCGCTCAGCGTGTTACACTAGAGCAGACAAAGCCCGCGCCTTCCGGCCTGAGGATACCCGAGAGGATTCCCCGACGCCGAGGGCGCTTTTTTCTATGGCTTCTCGCAAGCCGCGTCTAGCCGAGGAGGCGCAACCGGCCGAACAACTGATTCAACACTTGCTGACAGCGGCGGGAGCTTTCCTGCAAATCGTCATATGAAAATCGCATCACAATCCAGCCGTCTTTCACGAGATGGTTCTGCCGCATCAGATGGTCCGCAAACTGGTAGCGATTGAAATCGCGCCAATGATTGCCGTAGTCCTCTAGCTCGAAACAGATTTTA
Source organism: Cohnella boryungensis (assembly GCF_042651945.1). NCBI lineage: Bacteria > Bacillati > Bacillota > Bacilli > Caryophanales > Paenibacillaceae > Cohnella > Cohnella boryungensis. The sequence goes on from NZ_JBHSED010000015.1 coordinate 142,613, forward strand.
TATCCCTCGGTCAGGTAGGCATAAGGAAGATAACGGCTGCCGTCCTTGAAATCTTTGACCTCGCATTCTGCAACCAAGCCCGAGAAATGTCCGAACGACGGCCACCAGACTTGCGCCAGGAACAATTTCCCGGCAGGGTCGGACATCTCGGTTAACCGGCGTTTTCTTTCTCCACGGCTGCTTTTTCTTTGCGTTTCCATCCACATCGCATAGGCGGATTCGAAGCTTTCGTCTGATTGCATGTGCGGGTTATTGCGCATTCATTCAAGTTCCTTTCTGTCGGAAATTTAAAACGCCGCCCCAACCGGCGAATGACCGGTAAGAGCGGCGTGTGCTTCACGTCCGTGGTTTCTGGATGCTGCTTCCAATAAATTAGCACGAAGTTGGAAAATGCGCAAGAGTTTCCTCGCAAGAAGTATCGGGTTGGCGAATGAGGGTCTTAAGGAATAAATTCGCGTTCACAAATGTTCGAAATTGTATGTTATAATGTATTCGAACGAAAACGAACCTTCGGAGGGATATATAATGGAAATCAGACATTCCACCAATCCGGCCGATGCCAAGCATTACGACACGGCGAGGCTGCGGCAGCAATACTTGATCGAAAGCTTGTTTGAGGCGGATCAAATCAAGATGGTGTACGCGCACGATGACCGTCTGGTTATCGGAGGCGCGCAGCCTGTTCGGCAAGCTTTGACTGTCGAGGCGGCCGATGTGCTGAAGACGGAATATTTTCTGGAGCGCAGAGAAGTCGGATTTATCCATGTCGGAGGCGGCGAAGCTGTAATCGAGGCGGATGGAGAACGACATACGCTTGGCAAGCTGGATACGCTGTATGTAGGCAAGGGGACGAAAAGCCTGGTTCTCTCCAGCGTCGACGCTTCCAATCCCGCAAAGGTGTATTTCACCTCCGCGCTTGCCCATGCAACTTACCCGACCCGCAAGGTATCGGTAAGCGAAGCGAATACGCTTAATTTGGGCGCGCTCGAATCGTCGAACGAACGCACGATTCACCAGATTATTCACGAGAACGGCGTACAAAGCTGCCAGCTTATGCTCGGCGTGACACTATTTAAACCGGGCAGCGTATGGAATACGATGCCTGCGCATCTTCACGATCGCCGGATGGAGGCATACCTCTACTTCGACATGAATGCCGATGCAAGAGTATTTCATTTTATGGGCGAGCCGAACGAGACCCGGCATCTGGTCGTCGCGAACGAACAGGCCGTCATCTCGCCGAGCTGGTCGATCCACTCCGGCGCGGGCACCAGCAGCTATGCGTTCGTATGGGCGATGGCCGGGGAAAATTATACGTTCAAGGATATGGATGTCGTCGCCATGGATGCGTTAAAGTAAAAGGAACCGAGATTTGGGAGGAATCCCCTTATGCTTGCCTTCGCGCGTCACCAATTCATACTGGATTTGCTGCAGTCGCAAGGGACCGTGCAAGTATCCGAGCTGAGCGAGCGCCTGTCCGTTACGCCGAAAACCATTCGCGAGGATTTGGAGAAGCTGGAGGAGAAGGGGCTGCTGGCCAGAATTCATGGAGGAGCGGTGAGCCGAAGCGGCGAAGCCGAGTCGATACTTCCCTTGCAGTTTCCCAATACCAAGCATGTCAGCGAGAAAGAGGCCATCGCCGTGCATGCCCTCCGCTACATTCGGCAGGACGACGTTATCGCTCTGGATGCGGGCAGCACGACGCTTGAGATCGCCAAGAAGCTGCCCGACATGCCGCTTACGGTGCTGACCAACGACCTGCTGATCATGCGCGAGCTAACGGTCAAGGAAAACATTCGTCTCGTCGTACCGGGAGGCTATCGGCATCGCAACGTTCTGGTCGGGAACGATGCGCTGGACTGGCTGGCGCGCCTGAACGTGCAGAAGCTGTTTCTCTCCGCTACGGGAGTGCACGATAAATTCGGCTTGTCCGTCTTTACCGGGGAGCTGCTGGATTTGAAAAAAGCGTACCTGTTCGGAGCCAAGGAAATCTATGGGGTGGCCGATCACAGCAAATTCGACCGGGCCGCGCTCCAGACGTTCGCCGCCCTGGAGGATCTGGATGTGCTCATTACCGATGACGGGCTTGACGACGACATCCGTCGTCGTTATGAAAAGGGAGGTCAAGTAAACATTGAAACCGCATCAACGAAACCGATTTGATCTGCAGGGCCGGACGGCCGTCGTGACCGGAGCGGGACGAGGGCTGGGGCAAGCGATTGCCGTCGGTCTGGCCGAAGCCGGAGCGAATCTCATTCTCGTCACCAATCGTTCCTCTGCAGAGGAGACCAAGGCGAAAGCGGAAGCCCTTGGAGCCAAAGCGAGAATTGTTCAGACGGACGTGGCGGACCGCAGCAAGCTTACCGATATTATCGATGCAAGCGTCGAGACGTTCGGGGGGCTCGACATCCTCGTCAACAACGCCGGCATCATCCGCCGCGCTCCTGCCGTTGAGCACGCCTACTCCGATTGGCAGGAGGTGCTGGACGTCAATCTGAATTCGGTATTCGTTCTCTGCCAGCTGGCGGGAGAGCTGATGATCGAACAAGGCCGCGGCAAAATCATCAATATCGCATCCATGCTTTCTTATCAAGGAGGCATCAACGTTCCCGGATATACGGCCAGCAAGCACGCGGTTGCAGGATTGACCAAAGCGCTTGCCAACGAGTGGGCCTCCAAGGGGGTTCAAGTAAATGCGATTGCGCCGGGCTACATGTCTACGGACAATACGGAGGCGCTCCGCAACGATCCGGTGCGCAGCCGCCAAATTCTCGAACGCATTCCGGCAGGCCGCTGGGGATCGGACGAGGATCTGATCGGGCCGGCGATTTTTCTGGCGTCGAGCGCGTCGGATTATATGAACGGGCACGTTCTTTGCGTTGACGGCGGCTGGATGAACCGTTAACGCGAAGCGCTGCCTCTAGCCTTGGCTTTATGCGCTTGGTATTCCTCGCGCTCCCAGCGGCGCAGCAGCGGATACGGGTCGAACGCCCATTCCACGAGACCTCTGTCCCGGTAGATGCCATAGTGCAGGTGAGGCGGAAATTTGCCTTGCGTGCCGGGACGGCCGTATCCGGAGCTGCCCACCCAGCCCAAAGTCTGACCGGGCCGAACGATGTCTCCGGTCTTTAGCTGTTTGTCGAAGCCCGACAGATGAGCGTAATAATGGTACAGGTTGTTCAGATCGCGAATGCCGATTCTCCAGCCTCCGTAGACGTTCCAGCCCTTGATCTCGATGATCCCGTAGCAGGTGCTTCGCACGGGAACCCCATGACGGGCGAAAATGTCCGTTCCCTCGTGAATTCTTTTCCCGCCCCATCCTCTGCTGTAGCCCCATGTGCTTCGAAACGAATAATTGCTTCCCAAGGGAAGGGGGAAGGCATGGCTAGATAGATCCAGCCGATTGTAGTGCTTGTAGAGTTTGGCGAACTGAAGGACGCGCTGCACCGCTCGCGTATTGTGATAATATTCCCACAGCCCGATGCCGAAGTCGTCCAAGGCGCTGCCCTTCTTAAGAGCCTGCGCGGTCACGGAGTAGAGCAGATCCTCGTCCTTATCGCGGTCCGCCCGCCGATCTCCCGATCCGTCCTGCCCGATGCCGTGAAAAAATCGGATGGATACGGGATTCGTGTCCTCCGGAGAAGGATTAAGCTCCCCGACCCACGCAGATTCGGCGATGTACACGCCGGTAACCGCGCTTTTGCGAAGCGGCCTCGTCTTCGGATGCGCCTGCGACAGCGTTCGTTCATATTGATCGATGGCTGCGATATAAGGCCATTCCAGGCCGGTGCGAAGACTGATTTGCTCGTATAGCTTGCGCCGCTTGGCATAGTCGTCGGATTGGGATTGTTTCTCTTTGCCGGCGCCTTGTGCGGCGGAGGTTCGTTCGCCGGCCCCCAGCATCAGCAGGATGGCCAATACCGCAAAGCCCGCTCTCTTGAAGCCGCGGCCGCTTCTTCGCCATTGGTGTCGCAACTTAACTCCTCCCTCATGCTTAACATCTATGAAGTAGGGTTTACAGATCATTGGTTTTTATCCGAATCGTGCTATAATAAGGGGGACGGAAAGAGGGGAAGAGCAATGACGACTAGCGCCAAGCCGCGCAAGCCCGAGTGGCTGAAGATCAAGCTGACAACGGGAGAACCCTATCAGGAACTTAAGCAAGTCATGCGGAGCAAGACGCTTCATACAGTATGCGAAGAAGCACGCTGCCCGAATATATATGAATGCTGGGCGAATCGCACGGCGACTTTTATGATTCTCGGAGATATCTGCACCCGAGCGTGCCGCTTCTGCGCGGTAAAGACCGGGTTGCCGACCGAGCTGGATTTGCAGGAGCCGGAACGCGTAGCGGAAGCCGCCGAACAGATGGGCCTGAAGCATTGCGTCGTGACCTCTGTCGCACGCGACGATCTGCAGGACGGCGGAGCCTCTATCTTCGCGGCGACGATCAAGGCGATTCGCAAGCGCCTGCCATTCTGCAGCGTCGAGGTGCTGATCCCGGATTTTCTGGGCAATGCGGATTCCCTCAAAATCGTCATGGACGCCAAGCCGGACATCCTGAATCACAATATCGAAACGGTGTCCAGGCTGTCGAATCGCGTGCGGGCCAAGGCGAAATATCCGCGGTCGCTTGAGCTGATCCAGCGCGCCAAGGAAATGCAGCCGAACATTCCGACGAAGTCGAGTATCATGCTCGGGCTGGGGGAAACCTACGAGGAAGTGCTGCAGGCGATGGACGACCTTCGCGCCGTGGATTGCAACATTTTGACGCTCGGTCAATATTTGCAGCCTTCATCCTCCCACTTGAACGTATTCAGATACGTTCATCCGGATGAATTCGCAGCCTTGAAGGAAGAAGGATTGAAGCGGGGCTTCTCCCATGTGGAATCCGCGCCTTTCGTCCGCAGCTCGTATCATGCGCATGAGCAAGTCAAATCCGCGGAGGCCAGAACGACCGACCTTCGGAAGGAGAGCCAATCATGATTTTCATGGCGGGAGGCAATGCGTACTCGCTAGTCCATGAATACAAGAACGGATGGAATCCGGAAATTTTTCGGGAACGTTACAGCGAAGTGCTGGAAAGGTTCGATTATATCGTCGGGGACTGGGGCTATAACCAGCTGCGTCTTCGGGGTTTTTATCGAGACGGCCATTCCAGGGCAACCCGCGAGTTCGCTATCTCCAGCTTTGTCGACTACATCAATGAATATTGCAACTTCGGGTGCGCCCATTTTGTGGTGGCCAAGCTCGATATCAACGCGCTGCCGCCGGATGCCGTCATTTCTAAGGAAGAGTCGCCTGAGGCGAAGGTCGCCTTAAACGAAGCCGGAGAGCAAGCGGCCGAGACGGCGGCTACCGTTGCCGCGGCTGCGCCTCACAACGGCCCGATTCTGCGCTGGCCTTTGAAGGAGCGAGCAGGCGGCCCGGTTCGGGTTCCGAATGTAACCGTATCCGCAGTGGCGAGAGCGGCGGCGGAAGCGGAGAAGCGCAACGCGAACGCGCATCACGACGGGCATTCGAAAGGGGCGTCCGGCAGAGGCGGCTATTCCAAGCACGAATCGGGAGGAAGCTCCCATCGGCAAGGGCGTACTTCGTCTTCGGGAGATCGCAGACCGCAGTCTCAGCAGGGTCAAGGCGGAGGACAAGCGTCGAACAAGCCGCAGCACCGCGGTCAGCGCTCGCACGGTCAGCAGCAAAACCCCCGTCAGGAGCGTCAGGAGCATCCGTCGGTTCACCGGGCCGCAGAAGAAGGAAAGCCTTCGGATTCCGGGAGCGTCCAAGCCCGTAACGAGGGCGCGCGAAGCGAAGGCTCGCGGCAGGACAACAATCGCTGGCAAGGCCGCAACCGCCGGCGCAAAAGCTATGGAGGGAAGCCGGCCAACCGCAATGAGGGCGGGCCCCGTCCGGACGCGGGCAATACGAAGTCGAGCGAATAGCAAAAACGAAAGGCCGCCCCGGATGGGGCGGCCTTTCGTTTTATAAAGAGCCGATAAAGGCTTCGCGTACGCGATTCCAGAACGTAAACGGACGGTACCTGGCGAAGGTAACCTTACGATCGGCCACCCGGCAAGTAATGGAACGAATGCCGGTCATCGGCATGAGCATATGATCGATGCCGAGTATCAGCTCTTCCTCCGGGTCGGGCGGAACGATATCGCAGTGGTGATGCTTCGGCAGAATGACGGAAGAGCCCAGCGTCCGATAGACCCGATTGTTAATCGAAGCGATCTCCGCGATCTGCAGCGCCTCTAAAGAGGGGTGGATGACCGCTCCCCCCAGGCTTTTGTTGTACCCGGTGCTTCCCGTAGGGGTCGAGATTACGATCCCGTCGCCCCGGAACATCTCGAAGGGCTCGTCATTAATATGAATCGCGGATACGAGCGTTCCGTCCGCGCTTTTGAGCGTAAATTCATTCAGAACGAGATGAGCGGCTTTGCCTTCTGCCGTCTCGATCTCCACGTGAAGCAACGGATAGTGGATTTTACGCGGCTCGGAGGTGGCCATCAGCTCCAGCAGCTCCGAAAGCTCATTCTTCTGCCAATCCGCATAGAAGCCGAGATGTCCGGTATGGACCCCGATAAACGCCAAATGCTCCAGCTGCTCCTTGTACCGATGAAACGCTTGAAGCATCGTGCCGTCTCCGCCGATCGAGACGACGAAATCCGGCGCTTCTTCATTCAGTATTAATCCCTTGCTTTGTGCCTGGGTATGAAATTGTTCAGATAAGTCCCGGGATAGTCGGTCTCCCCGGTCAAGCAATGCATATTTCAATTCTTGGCCGCTCCTTCCGATCGATCCCTGTTGCGCGAATTCGTCCTGTTGCATCGAAAGACCTCGCTGACTAGATCATAAACAATAACCGCATGAAATTCAATCCTCCGACCGGGGGCTGCGTTAAAGGGAGCGGAGCTTTCGAAGGCCGATGGCAATCGTCCCGGCCGCCACGAGCAAGGCAATAGCACCCGCGAACAGCAGCAGCGGCCAGGCGAAGGTCATCTTCCACAGGAGAGGATGCCCGGCATCGGATGCGAACGGCAGCGCCCATGCAGACAGAATGGCGGCGTCGGAGGGAGTCGGCCCAAGCAGCGGCCATAACGCGTACACGAGGAGCATCGCGAGCAAGCCGTGAACGAGCCGTGCGCGAGCGAACGGCCAGTAGCGCCAGGCCGTCCCGCTCATCAAGCCGGCTACCTGCGCATGCACGGAAAATCCGGCCCACGAAAGCACGAAGGCGGCTACGGCCGCCCGATCCATCAGCGGGCTGCCTTCGCTCAGCGCCGCGGCTTTTGCCCCCAGAGTGACCTCGAACGCTCCGTTCATGAATGCCGGAGACAGGTTGGCGGACAGATGGAGTAACGGCAGCGCTTGGGACATCCATCCGTTCAAGGCAGAGACGATCCCTCCGTTCACAAGCAGCTCCAACGCCGCAGAGAAGAATACGACCAGTCCCCCGACGATCATCATCAACGCGAGGGACGATTGCAGAGCCTGCTGGAGCAGTACGCCCAATGGCCGTCCGTCGTCCAATCGGGCCTTGTGCATGGCGGAGATCGCGAAGCGCAGCCTGCCGGCCCCTCCTGAGGGCGGAACGTTAGGGGCATCCGGCGCGATGTCGACCGAGCTCTTCCCGAAGCGTGAAGCCAGACCGATCAGCAATGCGCCGCTGTAATGGGCGACGGCAATAATCGGGGCGGGCTGCAGACTGCCGAAAAATCCGATGCATACCGCGCCGATGAGGAAAATAGGGTCCGAGGTCGTCGTCATCGCGACCAGGCGCTCGCCTTGGCCGCGCGTCAGCAGCTTTTGCTCCATCAGTCGCGAGGTCAGGCGGGCGCCTACCGGATATCCCGATACGAATCCCATTGAGACGATAAACCCCCCGATGCCCGGCAGCCGGAACAGGGGGCGCATGAACGGGTCGAGCAGCGCTCCCGCGAAATGGACGATCCCGAATCCGAGCAGCAGCTCGGACAGAACGAAAAAAGGAAACAGGGCGGGGAACAGCACCTCCCACCATACTCCGATTCCTCTCAGGGAAGCGCTCAGCGCTCCCTCGGCGTTGCCCAAAGCCAACCCGCTCAATAAAATCGCCGTTCCGCCCAGAATAAGTCCGCCGGCAAGAGCGAACGGACGGGGTGGAATGCCGCTGGTTGATTCGATTGATTTCATGGAAAAGCCTCCGTTTAAGTTCCCAAATCCGTGCTCTGTCCAATATATGTGCGGAGGCGGACAATCTTGCCGTTGCCGGAGGACAACCGGCTGCATATTTTAATGAAACCGCTTGCAAAAATAAGGTGAAATCGGAGAACGCCTATGCTACAATGAAATCAGAAATAGGAAAAACGAAGCTGCCTTGCAAGACGAATTTCTCGAAGCTGGAGGGATGAGAATGGCGGGTGTTGTTGCAGGCTTAATTGTATGCGCTTTCGTGTATGTCATTCGCGAATCCTTGGCGCATCCCGAAGAAGAGATGTAAGCCCTTATAGAGCCGATCGGCGGCGCGCCGATCTCCAATCGCCCTTTCCGGGCGATTTTATTTTTCGAGAAGAGACAGCCGTTGTGGTATAATAGACGTAAGTTTAGGGAGTCCGTACATAGGGATTTTCACACTAATTCAATCGAATTCATGGGTAGGAAGTCGCACATGAATTTGCTGCAACAGGAGGCTTACTGTGTCCAGCTACGCGACGATTTATGAAGCGATCGGCGGTGCGGATGCCATTCGCGATATCGTTACCCGGTTTTATCCGAAAGTGCAGGCGCATCCGCTGCTCGCCCCGTTGTTTCCCGAAGACATACAGCCCGTGGTGGAGAAGCAATATTTGTTTCTGTCGCAATTTATGGGAGGCCCTCCTCTGTACTCGGACGAATATGGGCACCCGATGATGCGCGCGCGGCATATGCCTTTCCCGATTACCCCGGAGCATGCGGCGGCGTGGCTGGCCTGCATGGCCGAAGCGCTGTCCGAGACCTCGATCCCGGAGCCGCTCCAGAAGCTGATGATCGAGCGCTTATCGGGCCCGGCCAACCATTTTGTCAATACAGCATCCGATTCGTCACAACATTAAGGGGGCGACGGCGTGGAGCCGCTCTTTCAAGTTAAGATTAATTGCATTTGCTGCGAACAAAGCTATCAGACATCCAGAGTGCGGCCGAGCTTAAAGAAAGCCATCAAGACGGACACCGACTTCTGCTCGTACTTCAAGTCGGTGAATCCGGACTATTACGTCGTGAGGGTATGCCCGTATTGCGGCTTTGCCTCGACGGAAAATTTTGCGGAAAAAATGAGCGAAAAGCAGAAGGCGGCGTATTTTGACAAGCTGGGCAGCCAGTGGAAGCATCGCGACTACGGGGGCGAGCGATCCGCCGCCGAAGCGATGGAATGCTACAAGCTCAGCCTGGTTTCGGCGCAAGCGATCGGGGAGAAGGAGCGCGTGATCGCCGCTCTGCTGCACCATATCGCTTGGCTGTATCGCTATGAGGGGAAAAAGGAGCAAGAAAACCGCTTCCTGCAATTCGCCCTCGACGCTTATGTGCGGGTATATGAGACGGAGAGCGTCCCGGTCAGTCATGCCCGGCTGATGTATCTGATCGGGGAGCTGAACAGGCGCCTGAACAACTTCCATGAAGCGGTGCGCTGGTTCGGAAGGGTTATCCACGACAAGAATATCGTGGATGCGGCGATGATTCGCGCTTCCCGCGAACAGTGGCAGCTTCTGCGCGAAGAAATGACCGGCCGGGGAATGGAGCTGCCGGAGGAGATGCAGCAAAACGGGGCGTAAGGGCGCTAGCGGATCGCGCGGGCGGCAAGCAAGTAATCCCGGTCCGCGTCGATAATGCGCAAGGTGCCGCGACAGCAGGGAAACACAAGCGTTTTTTTGCTGGCGCCTCCGTACAGACCGATCACCTCTTCGGGCGTAATCGGCAGCAGGACATTAGGGCTTTGGCAGAAGGGACATTCGGGAACGGTAACGTCCTTCATCTGCACGTCATAGGGCAAGGTGTTGCGAAGCGGTATCAATTCGATTCCCCCTTGTCGATTCTTCTTCCAAGATACAATAGGGCTTGACCCAACGCAATGAGAACGGAGCGATCGCGTGATGGAGCATAACTATTCGCTAACATGGAATCTGGAAGCTATATTTGCCGGGGGCTCCTCCTCCGCTGAATTTACGGACTTCGTGAAGGAAGCCGAAGCCCAATGCGCGGACTTGCTTAAGGAACTGCAGGACTGCGGCGAGGGCGCGCCGGAGACCGGGCGGTTGACCGAGTGGACCGGTCGGCTGCAGGCGGCGCTCGCCCGGCTGAGGGAGGCCGATTCCTTTGTCGCTTGCCTGGCGTCCCAGAATTTGAGCGATAAGCGCGCAGTCGGCTGGACCGAGCGTATTCAGACGCTGTCCGCACGCTACCGGCAAGCCGCCGATCTGTTCGATGCCAAGCTGGCAGAGGTGACCGCAGGGGACTGGGAACAATGGACAGGAGCGCCGGAACGCGCCGACCTGCGGTTTCCGCTGAACGAGAAGCGCGAATTCGCGAAGGATAAGCTGCCGCCCGCACTTGAAGCCGTCGCCAGCGAGCTTGCCGTAGACGGTTATCACGGCTGGGGGGAGCATTACAATACGATTGTCGGACGCATCTCCATTCCTTGGGAGCAAGACGGCAAAAGCGTCGTACTGTCGGCCGGTCAAGCGGCTAACAAGCTGGACGACCCGGCGGCTACCGTGCGCGATGAGATGGCGGCGAAGTGGGAGGAGGCCTGGGCCGAACAGGCAGATTTAGGCGCCGACGCATTGAACCGGATCGCCGGATTTCGGCTCAAGCTATACGGGCTGCGGGGCTGGGGAGATCCTTTAAAGGAGCCGCTGCTCATGAACCGCATGAGCCGGGAAACGCTGAATGCGATGTGGTCGGCGGCAGAAGAGGGAATGAAGCCGCTTAAGCGTTATCTGGAGCTCAAGGCGCGGCGGATGGGCAAGGAGAAGCTGAGCTGGCATGACGTGGATGCGCCGATTGCCGCCAGTCAGGCCAAAATTCCTTACGGCGAAGCGGCAAAGGTAATTACGGATGCGTTCGAGCGGTTTTCGCCGGATATGGCGAAGCTGGCGCGCACCGCATTCGAGGAGCGGTGGATTGAAGCGGAGGACCGCGCCGGCAAGCGGCCAGGGGGCTTCTGCACGAGCTTCCCCATCGGCAAGCAAAGCCGGATATTCATGACCTATTCCGGCACTCCCGGCAATGTCTCTACCCTGGCGCACGAGCTGGGACACGCATACCATGCGGAGCTTGTACAGGAGCTGCCGCCTCTCTCCCAGGAATATGCGATGAACGTCGCGGAAACGGCATCCACCTTCGCGGAAGCGATCGTCAGCGATGCCCTGTTGGGAAGAGCGGCAAGCGACGAAGAGAAGCTGGCGCTCCTGGATGATCGCCTGCAACGGGCGGTCGCGTTCTGTATGAACATCAGGGCGCGTTTCCTGTTCGAGACGCGCTTCTACGAGCGCCGCGCCGCGGGCATGCTGGAAACCGCCGAGCTGAACGAGCTGATGACGGAAGCGCAGAAGGAAGCGTTTGGCGATGCGCTTGGAAGCTGGCATCCCCATTTCTGGGCCGCCAAGCTGCACTTTTATTTGACCGATGTTCCTTTCTACAACTTCCCGTACACGTTCGGCTATTTGTTCAGCACCGGTCTGGTCGCCTTTGCCGAGCGGGAGGGAGCATCCTTCGCCGATCGCTACGACCGGCTGCTGCGCGATACGGGAATGATGACCGTCGAGCAACTGGCTTCCAGTCATCTGGGCGTCGATCTCCAAAGTCCGGACTTCTGGAAGGATGCGGTGGCCAGAGCGGTCGCGGATGTGGAAGCCTTCGCGGCCTTGTGCGGCGAATAAGCGATAACTCTTCAAAAAATAGCGGTCAGGGCACCCCTGTACCGCTATTTTTCATGTTCGACGATCAGAAAGGGCAAGGTACAGATCTCCTTTATCCTCATCCGGTCGTGCGATACAAATCGTCGGCCGCCGACCGAGAGGCGGCTTAGCCGTTATTACTTGTCGGAACAAGTGAGATCGACTGCAAAATAACCCATAATTAGACAAAATCATTGAATATTTCTAGTCGTTGCATTATACTGGTTCCGAAGTCATGTTCAGACCTACATAATTGTTCCTAGAAACGGTAAGTCATAAGCACAAAGGAGGAGAATGATGACATCTAGCCAGATTCCTTTAGCGCGGCAAATCGACGTAGCCTTGGAGAAACTGGGGGGAGAACTCAAGGGAATGACGGCCGGCACGATTGTTCTGCAGATCCGGGACGATTCGGTTGGCAGATTCGGTATTCGTCACCTGCCGGTTGATTGCGGCGACCAGAGCCATTCCTCTGCAGGGCTGACGGCAGAGCAGGTGCTGACGCTAAGAAGATTGGCCATCGGAGCGTTAAAGCATAAGAGCAGCTGGACGCACGGGGAGATTTCTTACGACTTTGTACTTAAGCAGGACAGGGTTTTCGTTAGCGTTCAGTTCGAATCAAATTATAACATGGCGAATATGATGTTCCGTTTTTCTCCTAAAAACAGGGGACGAAAGGAAGCCTCCAGCGAGTAGATGATCGATCATATAGGATGCGTAGAAAGAAGGGTCGATTCGACGGGCTGCAGCCGTGTCGAATCGACCCTTTTCTTTGGAAGCGGAAGCCTAATCGGCCGGAAGAAGCTTAGGCTTCTTCGTCGCCTGCATCGAGCTGGTCGAGTCCGAAGTCCAGATCCGGGGATACATACGGCGTGGCGGGAGCATCGATCTTGACGATTCTGCTTACGTTCAATTGAATGATCTCAATGCCGTTGTACTCCGTCGTGTCCAACGTTCCCGTGACCGTTACCCACTGATCCGTCGCATAGAGATTTGCGTCGGGCAGCGTCGCCATGATGCCGTAAGGGGAAGCGTCCGCCGAGCAGCAGGCGACAGCGAAGCGGCTGACTCCGAACTGAGTAGGGCTCATGTCGGGCTCGCGATAGACGAAGCCGCTCAAACGAACGGTTTTGCCCTGGAAGGCGGTGCGATACAAGTCGAGCGTCGTGAGCGTTTCGATAAATCGGCCGGCGGTGACCGCTATGACATCGCGCTCAACGAGCTTCCTTCCGAAGGCCGCATAGCTTTCCGTGAAGTTGTCGAAGGGGAACAGGATATCCAGCGCTTCAGGACTCAGCTTGCCGTCTTTGGCCGATGGAGGCTTCGTCGAGGAGTCGTCCGTCTCCGTTCCCGTCTCCGGCTTCGCCGTTTCAGGCACCGTGCTCTCCTCGTCTGCAGCGGGTGCGGAAGTACTCGCAGGCGCAGGAAGCGAATCGGCTCTGACGAACTGCTGCTGAGGCGCGAATTGGACGCCTTTGGCGGCGGCCATGCTGCTGCCGAGCAAGCCGTCGGGAACCGCATAGCCGATAATCAAAGGCAAAGCGAACCAGCCGTACAGCAGAAGGCTCTTGCCCCACGTGCTCGGCAGCTCGTGCGAGCAGTCGCAGCTCGGCCCGTGCTCTTCTTTGTCGAACAATGCGCGAATAGCCGAATAAAATTGCTGTGCGGCAACGGCATATAGTCCAAGCGCGGATAATTTGACAATGAATTGCATTCGTTCGGCGATATATAGGCCGAGATTGTCCGATCGCACCAAATGGACGATCAGGAAAGCGAATCCGGCAAGCAGCAAGAATCTGGCGAAATAATGGATGGCGTGAACAGTCGACGATCTCAGCAAGCAAATAACCTCCTTGTTTTAGACAAGTCCCAGCCGGTCGAACAGAATTGACCCGAGCAGCACCAGGCCCGCGATGGCGAGGCTGAACTTCAGAACGAATCTTTTGCGGAATACGGCGAGCATCATTAGCGTATTTTTCAGATCGAGCATCGGTCCAAGGACAAGGAAGGACAGCAGCGCGGCCGGCGGAAACATATTGTTGAACGAGGCGGCGACGAATGCGTCCGAGGTGGAGCAGAGCGACAGGGCGTAAGCGAAGCCCATCATGAACAGATGCGAGAGCAGCTCGTGGTCGGCGACGGATGCGAACGACGCGCGCGTGACCAGCGTCTGGAGCAGGCCCGTGATAAGAGAACCGAGGATCAAGTATTTGCCCATCTCAAAAAATTCCTCGGCAATATGGGCTGGCGCTTGGGCCAGCTTTCGGAAAAAGGGGCTTCCGCTTTTACCCCCGGCATGCGAATGTGCGTGATGATGCGCATGCGCATGAACGTGAGAGTGTCCGTGCGAATGGATGTCGTGGGTCGTTTCGGCTTTCAAGGGACTTTGCTTCAATCTGGCGTATAGAATAAGTCCCAAGGCGACGGATACGCAGAAAGCCAAATAGAATCGGGAATAGGCCAGGCTTTCGTTCGTGCGAAAAGCCTGCATGGTAGCGCCGAATACGACAGGATTGATAATCGGCCCGGCGACGATGTAGATGATGCCTATGTAAGCGGGCAGGCCTTTGCGCATCAAGCGACGCACGATCGGGATCATGCCGCATTCGCACAACGGCAGAACGATGCCGAGCAGGCTTCCGAACAGAATGCCGAGCACCGGATTCCGGGGAGTGAGCTTGCGAACGAGCTCGTCCGACACGAAAGCTTGCAGCAGCGCCGATACGATGACGCCGATAAGCAGGAAGGGGAGCGCTTCGAGAATGATGCTGATGAATACGATTTTGAAATTTTGCAGCTTGGCGGAGTCCAATGTCAGCGCCGAGATGTCCCTTCCGAAAAAAATCAGGGCCAACAGCGCGGCGCAGCCGATTGACGCTGCGATCGTCGCTAGCCGAATCCAAGCATTAGGCACTGAATCACTTCCTTGCTCTATAAATAGTAAGCATTACGATTATTATAAGGTATGCTTGGACGATTGAAAATGAGAACTTCAGAATAAACGGGTGTTCGCGGGATGGTTGACAAAGCCTGAAGCCGGGGTATAATGGGTAACAACTAAAGTATATTCGGCGTTGAAGAGAACAAGTACGCTGGGATAGAGCGCTCACAGAGAGCCGGTGTTGGCTGGAAGCCGGTACGCTCGCCTTGTCGGAATGGATCTTGGAGCCGGGAGCGAAACGACGGCCGCGCGCTGCTTGGCGGAATGCGCATAGTCCTATGCTCCCCGGACGTTCCCCGTTATCGGAGCTTGAAGGTATCGCAAGGCTTGTCGACTTTATGTTCGGCAGCAGGCGATACGAATAAGGGTGGCACCACGGCTTTCCTCGTCCCTTGCGGAGGAAGGTCTTTTTTTATTTTCACATATAAAAAGGAGCTTGATATCCGATGTCCAAATCCAAACGCGTGTTATCCGGAATACAGCCGAGCGGCAAGCTGACGCTGGGCAATTACATTGGAGCTATGCTTAATTTCGTGGCGTTGCAGCATGAATATGACTGCTTCTTCATGGTTCCCGATCTGCACGCAGTGACGGTTCCCCAAGAGCCGGCCGCATTGCGGGAGCAGAGCGAATCCGTGGCCGCGCTGTACGTGGCTGCCGGACTTGATCCGAAGGAAGCGGCGATCTTCATGCAGTCGCACGTACCGGCTCATGCCGAGCTCGGCTGGCTGTTGACGACGATGAGCTATATGGGAGAGCTGGAACGCATGACGCAATTCAAGGACAAGTCGGAAGGCAAGGAAGCTGTAGGAGCGGGCTTGTTCGTCTATCCCGCACTGATGGCCGCCGATATTTTGCTGTACAAAGCGAACTTCGTGCCTGTAGGGGACGACCAGAAGCAGCATCTGGAGCTTACGCGGGATTTGGCGGGGCGCTTTAACCACCGTCACGGCGACACCTTCGTCATTCCGGAGCCGTTCATTCCGAAGGTAGGCGCACGGATTATGTCTTTGGAGGACGGCACGAAGAAAATGAGCAAGAGCAGCCCAAGCTCCGGAAGCTACATTTCCTTGCTGGACCCCCCGGACGACATTCGCAAAAAAATTTCCCGGGCCAAGACGGACATGGGCCGGGAAATTATCTTCGACGTCCAGAACAAGCCGGAGGTCAGCAACCTGATGTCGATCTACGCGCAATGCTCGGACAAGACGGTCGAGCAGGTGCAGGCCGCATACGAGGGCTTGGGCTATGGGGCGTTCAAGAAGGATCTGGGCGAGGTTATCGTTCAGGCGCTGGAGCCGCTGCAGCGCAAATACGCGGATATTCGCTCGTCGGGGGAAATTCGCCACATTCTGCGCGACGGAGCGGAGCGGGCGAACGCGGTCGCCGAATCGACGTTAGCCGCAGTGAAGGAAGCGATGGGCTTCCTCCCGCGGGGGCGCTAAGACGCTGAAGATTTTTTTCTCAGCCTGGCCTTGAGAATGAAGCCACCGCCCATAGCCACGAGGGTAAGCACGGCGAACAGAAGCGCCAGCCAGCCGTTGTGGCTAAGGGAAAAGGCGGTAGCGAGCATCAATGCGACGGACAAAAATGCGAACAGGAGTGACAATGTTTTACTCATGATTTCACCTCGCATATTTTTCTTTGTTTCTAGCATACTAAGTTGGCAAGCTTGCAAACCAATCATCAAGGCGAAGGGAGAATTTAATCATGGCATCAAGTAACCAACTGGTTGTACCACAAGCCAAAGCAGCACTGCAAAGCATGAAGATGGAGGCCGCTCAATCCCTGGGCGTTCAAATCCCGGCAGACGGATACTACGGCAACGTAACGTCCCGCGATGCAGGCTCCCTTGGCGGCTACATCACCAAGAAGCTCGTCCAAATGGCTGAGCAACAACTTTCCGGTCGCTAAGGACAAACGGTCCGGACCGAAAGCCCGAGGTAATCCTCGGGCTTTTCCTATTGTGCTACGACAAAGAACCTGCGTCAAGCGAAAGGGCCCTGCCGGGCGGCTTTCGCTTGACGCAGGCTTAGTAAGTGTTCATGCGCAGTCTTTTTTCCAGCCGCTCGTCGCTCAGCCATCCTACGTAGGATTGCAGCGGGACATAGGAGGAATCCATCAGCACGACGGCGACGAACGGATACTGTCTGCGGTAGCGGTATCGAACGTCGACCCAGCGAATTTCGTATCCCCACGTCTTGGGCTTGACATGCCCGCACGGGAACGCGGTTACGCTCAGGAAAGCCTGCACGTCCGGATGCTGCTTCGAGGCTTCGAGCGCGGGATGCTCGTCGCATTTCATGACGTCCATCCACTTTATTTTCCCGTAGTTCCATTCCCCGACGCCGTAAGTGCCGTCTTTGGAAATGCGAACGAGATTCCATCGATACAGCGAGATGGTGGGCAGCAAAGTGTAGCGATCCTCCGGATGGCCCTCCGGGTCCTGCTCGGAGATTTTTCGCGACAGCGATCGATGAACGAACGTTCTCCATCCGTAATAAACGCCAAGCAGCGCATACAGCACCGGAAAAATAATCTGGGGCGCAGCGAGGCCGGATAGCCAAAGAAGAATAGCGAACAGATGGGCGGAGAAAATAATCGGGTCGAAAATATGGATGATGTTCCAAGCCACCCACTGCTTGCTTACCGGCCGAAAAGCCTGCGTTCCGTAGGAGTTGAACAGATCGGAGATCACGTGAACGACGACGGCGAGCAGCACCCAGAAGGCGATGTGCCACCAGGGAATGGTTCGAAACGCCAGCGAAACGGCTGCCGTGATGATCGCGGTCCAGCCGACAATCGCCGGAAAAGAATGAGACAATCCGCGGTGGTTTTTGATATAATCGGCATTGCTCTTGAATCGCAGCAATCCGTCTAGATCGGGCGCATTGGAGCCTGCGATCGTGCCGATCAGAATGGCGATCGGCCCATAGGCATCAGAAGCGATGACGGGATCTGTCAGGGCCAGACCGCCCAACCCCAATCCAAACACAAAATGCGTACCGGTGTCCATAACCGAGCCCCCTTCTTGCTTAAGTATGGACGTATCGGACCTAAAATATGAAGGAGGAGAACCGATGATTCTGTTCTGCGAATATGTCGTTCCGGAAGCGAACCGGGAGAATTTCGAGTCATGGGCCAAAGCCCATGAAGGGCTCTGGACCGGAGTGGAGCTTGCGGTGAATACGGCGCAGCCGGGCGTCTATGTCGAAATCCGCCGTGCCGGCACGGAGGAAGAAGCGGCGGACATGGAAAAGGAACGTCGCGAAGGACGTTCCTGGCGGGAGATGGAGCAATGGGTCAAGGGCGGACGCCAAGGGCTTCGCATCTGGACGTTCCGTCCCCTGCTGTAGTCGGTTCGATCAACGATTCGAGCCGAAGGGCAGCGCGTAATTAATCGGCCCGTCGAACGTGATGTAGTCCAGATTCAGCATCAGGAGCAGGTAGCGTTTGCCTGTGGCCGGATCGCTGATAATAATGTGATCGCGGCCTGCGGCTTCCAGCACGCCCTTGAATATTTTGGCGTTCCATTCGGAGTTGTTCTCGTAGGTCATATATAAAGTGGCAACCTTGCCGAGATTCATCCGAAGAATGTTCTCGACGTACGATTCTTCCTGAGTGGGCACTCCGGGCAACGCGACTCCGCTCGGCGTGATCGGAACGCCGGTGATCGGCGGCGGCGTCATCGCACCCTGCACCATCGAGCCTGGCATCATTGCGCCGGGCATCATATTCGGCATCGTGGCGTTGCCCGGCATATTCATCGGCATCATGCTTCCTTGGTTTTGCGCATAGGCGGGCCAAGGCATTTTGTTGTTTAACATCGTAAATCCTCCTTAAGTTGGATGCTTAATAAACGCTGGGGCAGTCGTCTCCGGACGGTGCGAAGAAGCAATGCGCCTTGTATCTGCCGGTATTCTGCTGATCGTACCGGTTGCTGGGCAACAATCCGCATAACACCCTTCCTCAGTTCAATTCGCCCACGCCTTGCGCTTCGGCACTAGGCGATTGTCGCAATACAGTGTATTTAGGCAGCCCGGATTGTGTGACTGCCGATTGCGCAAAAATCCGCCGTGTTCCCGACTTGTTCACATGTGGTGGCGATTTGATGAACTTCGCTCAGGCGAACATTGTCAATGCTTGAAGGTTTGCGGTATCATTGAACAGACATCAGGTAATGCCGCTTCGTCGTTGCTTGCATAAAGGAGGAACACCGTGCTTAAAGATCTTGTGGCTCTCACCAAGCCGCGAATTATCCGCTTGAACCTTATCGCGGCATTCGGCGGTTTTTGGGTCGCCTCCAAGTGGGACCTGGATATATGGCTTATGATTTGGATGCTCGTCGGCTCCGCGTTGACGATGGCTTCCTCTTGCGTCTTCAACAACTATCTGGATCGGGAGCTCGATCTCAAGATGGAGCGGACTCGCGATCGGGCGCTTCCGCAGAACAGATTAACGCCTAACTTCGTGCTTGGCTACGGAATCGTGCTTGGACTAGCCGGTCTGGCCGTGCTATTCGGACTGGTTAATACGCTGACGGGCTGGCTCGGCTTGCTCGGAATGTTCGTATACGTCGTCATCTACACGATGTGGCTGAAGCGCAGCTCGACCTGGAGCACTTCCATCGGCGGTATTTCCGGAGCGATGCCTCCGGTCATCGGCTATTGCGCAGTGACCGACGTCGTGGACGCCGGGGCCTGGATTTTGTTCGCGCTGCTCTTCCTGTGGCAGCCGGCTCACTTCTGGTCGCTCGCCATTCGCCGTAAGGAGGAGTACAGGGCGGCGGGATTCCCGTTGCTTCCAGTCGTGAAAGGGGTAAAGCGCACCAAGTGGCAAATGCTGCCTTATATTTTGCTGCTCATCCCGGCTTCGATCTTGATGTACACATATGATTATGTGGGGATTTACTTCTTAGTTTTGTCGGTCGGCATTGCGGCAGTCTGGTTCCTGCATGCGGTCTCGGGACTGGGCGCCAAGGATGACGAGAAGTGGGCGAAGGCCGACTTCATGATCTCGATCAATTATTTGATGATTATGTTTCTTACGATGATTCTCAACACGACGGGAGTGTAAACGGGAGATGGATTTGTCCAAAGATGAAAAGCCTCAAGAGCAGCCCGAGATGTCTGCGAACGGTGGCGTGAAGGTAACGTCCGAATCGGTCCAGACCCCTAAGCCCTGGCTGAGGCGCTACGGTTTTTCCTTGGTTTTGTTGGTTCTGTGCGCCGTTATGGGTTACTTTATTCTGCAGCAGAACAATAAGAAGGATGAGCTTCCGGTTCAGGGACAAGGCGCCGAATTTTCTTACACGGACGTGAACGGCGAGAACGTGACGCTCAGCAACACCAATGGAAAAGCGCGGCTTCTTTATTTCTTTTTCGCGAATTGCCCGGACGTCTGCCCGCCGACTACCTTCCTCATGTCCCAAGTGCAGGACGAGCTGAAAGAGGATGGGGTGTTCGGCAAAGAGGTCGAGTTCCTTTCGGTGACGATCGATCCCGAACGGGATACGGCTGAGAATTTGAAGGAGTACGCGTCGCGCTTCGATGCGGACCCCGAGGGCTGGAAGTTCCTGCGGGGCGAGGAGCAGGAGACGGCGGAGATGGCCAGGAAGTATCAGATTCTGGTCAACAAGGACGATGAAGGCAACTTCGGCCACATGAATCTGATCGTCCTGCTAGACAAGGACGGACAGATCCGCGACTGGATATCCGCTAACGATTATATCGAAGAGGGCGAGAACAGGCGTAGCCCGAGCGATATGGCGAAAATAATCAAAAGCGTTCTGTAGGCGGCAAGCTTGACGCTCCGCCGATCGGCAACCGCGTCTTCCCGAGTGTGGGAGGGCGCGGTTTTTTTGGATTACCGGAGAGGCTTATCCTTATCTGGCCTGATCTGATGGCTCGATGCAATTTTATTGTTGCGGTTGCCTAGCGCAGCCTTTTTTGTTTGCCGGAGCTGCAGGCTTGGGCGAAAGCGAGTCGGTGCGTGCGAAAGGGGGGCGTGAGTGGGCAGTAGTGAGCGGGCAATAGTTATGCAAAAGCGAACTAGCGCGTGAGAGTGAGGGGCGTGAGAGAGTATTAGTTATGTAAAATCGAACTAATGTGTGAGAGTGAGGGCGTGAGCGGGCATTAGTGATGTAAAAGTGAACTAGTGCGCGAGAATGGGGAGTACGAGTGGGCATTAGTTATGTAAAAGTGAACTATACGTGAGAGTGGGTAGTATGAGCGGGCATTAGTTATGTAAAAGCGAACTAACGCGCGAGAATGGGGAGTACGAGTGGGCATTAGTTATGTAAAAGTGAACTATACGTGAGAGTGGGTAGTATGAGCGGGCATTAGTTATGTAAAAGCGAACTAACGCGCGAGAATGGGGAGTACGAGCGGGCAATAGTTTGCAGTAAGCGAACTAACGCGGCCAAGGCGGGCCCTCCTCGCAAACAAGGAGAGTTACCGGGACGCAGTCACTCGAACGGCGCCCCTGGCTCCGGGTACACAATAAACTCCTCCAGCCCGGCCTTCTCCAACTGCTGGATTAAATACTCTTCGGGCGTCCCTTCCACTCCTTTATACCCTCTGCGAGTATGAATGTGGTCGGCGTCCGGGAAAACGTCGCGCAGAATGCCGCGGATGCGGCGGCCCGATGCATCGTGATCGGTGAACAGATAAACATGGCGATCGCCGATCTCCTTGCGCAGCGCTTCGATTCGATCGGTGCCCAGCGTGCCGAAGGTGCAGTGAATCGGAATCTCGGGAGAAAGCACCCGGGAAAGACGGCTTTTGTCGTTCTTGCCTTCGACGATGATGGCGATGTGCACGGTGATATCCTCCGGTAATCTGACGAATATGTACGGGTGCCGAAGCTCATCCCAAAGCAGCCTCGGTTCGTTTCATTGTACCACTGGTTCCCATCGGATATGTAGCCTCCGCGTTAGCCGCAGGGCTCGGGAGTCACGCGCTTTGCCCCTCAACAATCCAAGGTTCATTCCAGCCAACGTAGGTGAAGAAGCCGCAGACGATGCGGGACGCCGCGGCTTATCGCCAAGTCGCCCTAATGAGCGCGCAGTACGAGAACGAGCAGAATAAACAATACCAGTACGATTGTATTCGTTACCCCAACGCCTCCTGTTGAATAGCCGGACATAGCTTCACCTCGTCTGATCCGCCCTGATTTATGCGCGCACTTATTTTTCGCATGGGTGCTGGGCATAGGCTTTCATACACCATATGCTCCGATTCGGGCGGAGAAGTGTGCGAGTACCCAGATGCCGCCAATCTTGCGGATTAACCGGAACGGCTTCCATGTTAATGGGCATGAGGCGGCGGAGCGGCTTTCGGATTCCAGTTGGCTTTGAAGGAGGCGCGGGGGAACAGAAAAGCCAAGGCGATCATCAGTGAGACGAACGAAAGAAAATAGGGTGAAAAATGCTCCCTGACGGCCCCTGCAGCGACCGGTCCCAGGAAGGAGCCGATCGAGAGGGATATGGATAGGATCGAGAAGGTTCTGCCGTATCGGGTTGGGCCGCTAAGCTGCAGCAGGAAAGAGGTCATGGCGGGGAATATGACTCCCTTGGCCATTCCGATGACGAACAGCACTGTCAGAAGGGAAACAGGCCAATCGCATGCCAGCCCGTAATAGCAGACAGCGAGCAGCATGACTCCGATAATCGTGCGGAAGTAGGGCAAATAGCGGTTCAGAAAAAGCATGGCCAACGTGGCCAGAGCACCCAAGCTGACGATGGAGAAGAGGATGCCCGTGCTCATGATGTTCGCGGCGTCGGTTCCGCGCAACGGAAGCTCGAATGCCAGAATGCCTTGCGCGCAAGCCAGTCCGATCGGCAGCGTGAAGACAGCCCAGGGAAAGCGGCCGGAACGGGGCTCGTCTGTATGATCCGGCAGAGCTTGGCTTCCCGAAGGAGAAATATCGGACTCGTCTCGGTGGGCGGATGCCGAGATGGGCGACGAGAGGGAGGGCTCCTTCACGAACCAGAGAGAGAGCGTGCCGGTCGCCAGCAGCACCCAGCCCAGCATGGCGAAGGAATGGTTAAAGCCGAAGGAAGCCGCCATATAGGCGCCCGCAGCGGGAGAAATGACGGAAGCGATCGTATGCACCAGACCGTTGCCGGCCATCAGCTTGCCTTGCCGGATATGATCCTTCGCCAGTCTTGCGAGCAGCGACATGCATGCAGGGGAAAGAAACGCCAGCACGAAGCCGCTAATGGAGCGAATGTAGAGCAACTGCCACGGATCGGTTACCCGAGCCTGAAGCAGCAGCAGGATGCCCGCTCCGATCAGGCTGAAGGCGATGAAAAGCCGGCTTCCGTATCGGTCGACCGCGATGCCTGCGATGAGATTGCCCGGCAGATGGGTGAGCGAGTACATGCCCATGACGAGGCCGATGAACGAAGGCGCGGCGCCCAGAGATACGGCAAACGGCGTAAGCATAGGATACTGGGCATGCAGGTCAAAAAAAGCGACAAACAAAAATAAATAAAGCCAGATGGCGGTTTTCATCGTCCGCAACCTCCTCAAGTAGGGGACGGCCTCCCCTTGTCCGCAACGGCGGCTTATCCTACTTTTACGTGACAAATCCTCAGGATATGCCCGTCGCGTCGTTTACTGGGGGTAAGCCGTTAAGCTATAATAGGAGCTATGCGAGTTTTAGCACTTTTGTAGATGGGGGATTATTAATGAATTTGGATACGGATGCTTGGTTAACTTTTCTGCAGGACAACTGGATCGTCATTGCCGTTGCGATCGTTGCGATATTGATTGTGCTTAAGGTAGTCAAGACCGTATTGAAATGGGTGCTGGTGGCGGCGATCGTCATCGGGATCGTAACTTACGGGGGCATTACCGTCGAAGATATCAAGGAAGTGGGCACCAAAGTCACGAGCGAGGCGAAGGATCAGGCCATCAAGGCCATGGCCGGCGAAGCGAGCGAGGCCGTCTACAAGGTCAACTCCGACGGCTCGTATACGATTACGACCAAGAATCTGGAGCTGAACGGCGTGCCGAATTCCGGCGAGGTCAGCGTCAAGCTTGGCGGAATTTCACTAGGCACCTGGAAAATGGAAGGCGAGGTTCGCGACTTTGTCGTGAAAGCGCGAGCTTCCTCCAAGTAATCGGATGAACGGAGCAGGAACGGTTGTCGACGCCAACCTTGTCACCTGGATGCTGTTGACGATTGTGGCATTATCGTTGGTTCAAGGGGCACGTAAGGGAGCCAAAGGCTCCGTGAAGCAGCTTGCCCTTTTCTTGGCCGGCGCGGTGTTGACGGTATCGGCGGTTATTCTCGCCGCTTTCGCCGCAACTGCGGCCTCCCCTTATGTTCAGAGCTGGGCATCGGAGCGGATTCTTGATCGGCCGTCGCCGGATGCGTCCTTCTTCGCGCAGTTCGGCTATACCGCATTGGCGGGCCTGCGGGATATGCCTCTGTTCAGATTCGCCGCGCTGTTTCTGATCATTCACGCGCTGATTCGCGTACTGGTCGGATTCGTGACTCGCGCGCTGGCGGACAGCCTGCCGCTTCCGGCCGTCTCCCGCTCGCCGGGAGGCGCGATCAGCCGTACGTTCGGGGGAATGATCGGAACGGCGCTGGGCACGGTCAGAGCGTTGCTCGCGACAGCGGTATTGTTCGCCTACTGCGCGTTATTTCCCCAAGGACCGATGTCCGAGTATATCCAGCAGTCGGGTCTCTATCGGGAAGTGGCGGCGCAGATCATCCGTCCGGCAACGGGAAGCCTGCTGGAGGAGCGGCTCCCGGTTTTCGCAAAGGCGATGTCTGTCGAACTGGATCAGCTGTGGCAGAAGCGCTACGACGTAATCGACGCCGAGCTTCCGGACGATATCGTTCTTGCGGCCAAGTCCGTGGCGGAGGAGAAGAACAGCGATGAAGAAAAAGCGCGCGCCCTGTACGATTGGGTCGGCACGCGGATCGCGTATGACCACGACAAGGTTCGGGCTTACGAAGAGCAGGGGGATTGGCGAGAGCAGAATCCCGCAATGACGTTCGCTACCCGCAAGGGCGTATGCATCGATTACGCAAGGCTGTACGCCTCTATGGCACGCGCGGTCGGACTTGAGGTTCGAGTCGTAACCGGCTTAGGGTATGACGGGCGCGGGGGCTACGGAGCGCATGCATGGAACGAAGTCTATCTCGCGGAGCAGCAACGCTGGGTTCCGTTGGATGCGACCTGGGCAAATACGGGCGATTGGTTCGATCCCCCCGGATTTGCCGATACGCATATCAGGCAAGAGGGGGTGTCCGCATGAGCAATATGACGGAGGAAGCGCAGAAGCGGGAGATCAGCAATCGAAGACATTTCAGCTTTCGTCTTAACGTCTTTTTCTTTGTGACCTTTTTCGTTTTCTCCATTTTGATTATCCGATTGGCGTATTTGCAATTCGTAGAGGGGGACAACCTCAAGGCGAGAGAGCATCAGATCAGCTCCAAGACCGTTCCGGTGCCTCCGATTCGCGGCAATATCTACGACTCGACCGGCAACGCGATCGCGTATTCCGTCTCTACGCAATCGCTGTATTATACGCTGGATATGAAAATGAAGGATAAAGAGGCGATGGAGCTGGCGAAAAGTCTTGTCGAGGTGTTCGACAAGCTGGGCGACAAGAGCGTCAAGCCCCTTACGGCTCAAGATGTGTACGAGGATATGGATTTGGCGGGCAAGGTGCATTATTCTTACCAGCCCCGGCGGATCAAAACCGGATTGACGAAGGAAGAAATTTCTTACTTCTCGGAGCACCGTCAGCAATTTGCCGGAATCGACGTTGTAGAGGAAAGCATTCGCCAATATAGCGAGGATCGAATTTCCGTTCAGCTTGTCGGTTATATGAAGAAGCTGAGCGGAGCCAGAGATCTGGCCAAGTATAAGGACATCGACAAGGATCAGACCGACAAGTCGTTGAAATATATTTCCGAGGAGGATGTCGGCTTCGATGGCCTGGAGCTCATGTATCAGGACGAGCTGAGAGGCAGCAACGGGATCAAGGAGTACCCGGTGAACAACCAGGGAGAAATTATCGGCCCGGTCAAGCTGACGAAGCCGGTCAAGGGCGAGAATCTGTTCCTGACGATCAACCGCAATGTGCAACTGAAAACCCAGCAGGCGATTACGCAGCATATTCAGAAAATCCGCACTTCCTCCGACAAGCAGGAGCGAGCGCCTGCGACGACCGGCTATGCCGTGGCGATGGAGGTCGATACGGGCAAGGTTGTCGCGATGGCGAGCATGCCCGATTACGATCCGAGCGTCTGGCAGGGCGGGATCAGCCAGAAGGACCTGGAAGCCGTACAGTTTTACCAATATAACGGAACGATTCGCGAGGTTCAGCCTCCGTACGAGAAATACGAGGAGCGCAAAAACCATCCGTCCTCGATGGTCTATCTCGGCTCGACGCAGAAACCGCTGTCTGTTCTCATAGGGCTGAACGAAAAGCTGTTCACGACCAGTACGATTTTTAATGACCCAGGCTACTTCGAATTCGGGCGAGCGGGACATGAGGTCCGAATTCGCAATGCCAGCAATGCCGTGAATGGCCCGCTTAGTGCAGCCAAAGCGATCGAGAAATCTTCCAACGCGTTCATGTCCGCCATGGTTGGGAACAAATTGTACATGCAATACAAAGGAAACGCGGGTCTCGAAACCTGGGACAGCTACTTGAAGCAATTCGGCTTGGGAGTGACCACGGGGAGCGGCCTACAGAACGAATCCGCCGGCGTTCTCGATTATTTGAAGAACGTAAAATCCGAGGGGCTTCAGTCGGTATTAATTCGGGCGTCCTGGGGCCAACAGGCGAAGTATACGACGCTGCAGCTGGCTCAGTATGCGGCGATGCTGGCGAATCACGGCAAGCGCATGAAGCCGCAGTTCGTTCAGGAAATTCAGGACGTGAACGGAAACGTTACGCAGGGCTTCCAACCTGAAGTGCTCAATTCGATCGACATGCCGGATGCCTATTGGAAAGCAATTGAGACAGGCATGGGCAAGGTTAAGGTACGGGGTTTCGACGACGTCAATTACACCTTCCTTCGCAAGACGGGAACGTCGCAGCAGGACGTCGGCAACCGATCCAAGGTAGAGAATGCGGTGTTCATCGCGTACGCGCCGGCCGAAAATCCGAAGCTGGCGGTTGCGGTGGTCGTCCCGGACGGCGGCTACGGCGGCTGGGGCGCCGCTCCGATCGCTCGTCAAATCTTTGACGCTTATGATGCGGAGATCGGGCTGTACGGCAAGCCGAGACCGTCCTTATACAATGGGCAGGCATCCGTCGACGGCACGGCCGTTAACGGTAATCCGACAACAGACGAATAGAGAAGGCTGTCGGCAAGATTCCTGCACATCATCCATACGAGAATGTCGCCTGAAGAAGGCGGCATTTTTTTATAAACAAATGTTGCATTAACGCAACTTTATTGTATAATATAAAAAAAGAGGCTTCGAGGAAATTATTCGTCCTTATCACAAAAAAATTGTTTCAGGCAAATATCAGGAACATCAAAGAAAAGAGGTATTCTGAAAAATGAAAAAGAGCATTCCATCTTCCATTAAAAGGTTTATTATGACGCTTATTTTCCTGACGCTGGCCGCTGGGCTGCTAGCCGGCTGCGGGCAAGGCTCCGGCGCCTTCAAGGACGACGGCAAGCTGCATGTGACCGCTACGGTCGGCATGATCACGGATGTTGTAAGGAATATCGGAGGAGACAGAGTCGAAGCGATCGGCTTAATGGGTCCGGGAGTCGATCCGCATCTGTTCAAGGCTTCTCAAGGGGACATCGCCAAGCTGGAGGAAGCCGATGTCATCTTGTACGGCGGTCTGCACCTGGAAGGAAAAATGACGGAAATTCTTGAGAAGATGGCCAAGAATAAGCCGGTCGTCCCCGTGACGCGGAATATTCCGGAATCGTCGCTGCGCACAGTCTCGGACGGCGCGCACGACCCGCACGTCTGGTTCAACGTCAAGCTGTGGATGAGCGCCGCGGAGACGATCCGGGATACGCTGATCGAGAATGATTCCGCGCACGAGGCCGAATACCGCTCCCGCGCCGAAGCCTACTTGGCGAAGCTGGATGAACTTGATCGCTATGCCAGGGAACAGATCGCGACGATCCCGGAGCAAGGCAGGGTGATGGTTACGGCGCATGACGCATTCGGCTATTTCGGCGACGCCTACGCGATCGAGGTCGTCGGCTTGCAGGGAATCAGCACGGCCGCGGAGTACGGCTCCAAAGATGTGACGGCTTTACGGGATATGCTGGTGGAGCGTCAGGTCAAAGCGGTATTCGTCGAGTCGAGCGTTCCGAAGAAGTCGATCGAAGCGGTGATTGAAGGCGCCAAGAAGCTGGGACACGACGTCAAGATCGGCGGGGAGCTGTTCTCCGATGCCATGGGCAAGAACGGAACCGAGGAAGGCACATACATTGGAATGGTGCGCCATAACGTAGATACCATCGTTGGCGCGCTGAAGTAACAAGGAGCGTGAGAGAAATGACCAAGACAAGAGAACAGGCATCCCCGTTGACCGTATCTAATCTAACGGTGGCCTATCAGAAAAAGCCCGTTGTCAGGAACGTTTCGTTCGAGATTGCCGAAGGCGAGTTGATCGGCATTATCGGCCCCAACGGAGCGGGCAAATCCACGCTGATTAAAGCGATTCTCGGCTTGCAGCCGACTTTGAGCGGGGAGACGCTGGTCTACGGCAAGCCCTATCGTATACAGAGAAAGCTTGTCGGCTATGTACCCCAACGGGAGTCCGTCGATTGGGACTTCCCGACGAATGCGCTTGATGTCGTCATGATGGGCCGATACGGACGTCTCGGATGGTTCAAGCGACCCGGAGCGAAGGAGAAGGCGATCGCCCTGGAGTGCCTCTCCAAGGTCGGAATGGCGGATTTTGCCGACAGGCAGATCAGCCAGCTTTCCGGCGGCCAGCAGCAGAGGGTTTTCCTCGCGCGCGCGTTGGCTCAGGATGCCACCCTTTACTTTATGGACGAACCGTTCGCAGGCGTAGATGCGGCTACCGAGAAAGCGATAATTCAATTGTTGAATGAATTGAAACGTCAGGGAAAGACGGTGCTGGTCGTGCATCACGATCTTGCGACGGTGGAGCAATATTTCGATTCCGTAATGCTGCTTAACGGCGAGCTGATTGCCTATGGGCCGACCGCTTCGACCTTTACGGAGCAAAGGCTTCAGGAGGCCTACGGAGGAAGATTGACCTTTCTTGCCGCAGAGCGTTCCGAAGGACCCGTCATAACTGCGGGAAGAGGAAGGTGAGAGCTATGCTGAACCTGTTTACCGATCCGAATCTGCAATGGATATTACTGGGCAGCATGCTGCTCGGCCTCAGCACGGGAGTGGTCGGAACGTTCGCGTATTTGCGCAAGCAAAGCCTTATCGGAGACACGCTGGCTCACGCGGCTTTGCCGGGCATCTGCATCGCTTTTATGCTGTCCGGAGTCAAGTCGATCGCTTTGTTTATGGTTGGAGCCATCGCGGCGGGAATGATCGCTACGGTGGGAATCAGCTGGATTACCCGCTATTCGCGAATCAAGGCGGATGCGGCAATGGGAATCGTCCTTTCGGTCTTCTTCGGATTCGGAATCGTCTTGATGACGCAAATTCAACATAGCTCCTATGGCAATCAAAGCGGTCTAGATAAATTTCTGTTCGGGCAGGCCGCTTCAATGACCTCCAAGGACGTCTATACGATGATGAGCGTCGCAATCGTGCTCATTCTCTTGTGCGCTGCGCTGTTCAAGGAATTCAAGCTGATCAGCTTCGATCCCGGTTATGCCAGAGGGCTCGGCTTCTCGGTGACGACGCTGGAGCAGCTGCTGCTATGGCTGATAACGGTCGCCGTTGTCGTCGGCATTCAGGCAGTCGGCGTCGTACTGATCGCAGCCTTGCTCATTACGCCTGCCGTCTCTGCCCGATACTGGACGGATCGCCTTGGCGTCATGACCGTGCTGTCCGGGCTGTTCGGCGCGCTGAGCGGCGCTATGGGCACGTGGATCAGCGCAGGCACGGCCCAGCTGCCAACTGGCCCGCTGAGCGTGCTGACCGCAACCGCCGTATTCGTCGCTTCGGTGCTGTTCGGCCCGCGTCGGGGCTTGATCGCCAAGCTGCTACGAAGATCCTCGGCCAAGCGCGAATGGGCCGCCGAAGCCGTTAAGCAAACAAAAACGGCTGCCGGCGCAGCCAAGGAGCGGGAGGTGTCGGTATGAGCGGATTTTGGATTATGCTGACTGGCGCGCTTGTTGCGGCCAGCTGCGGAATTCTGGGCTGCTTCCTGATCCTTCGCCGAATGGCGCTTGTGGGAGATGCGATCAGCCACTCGGTATTGCCGGGCATCGTCATCGCTTTTCTCGTCAGCGGCTCCAGAGATTCCTTCTTCATGCTGTTCGGCGCTGCGGTGATCGGCTTCGTGACCGTGTTCCTTATTCAGATGTTCCAGCAGGGCGGCGTGCAGAGCGATGCTTCCATCGGCGTTGTCTTTACGTCTATGTTTGCCGCCGGGGTGCTGTTGGTCAGCTTAAATGCGCAGCAGGTGGATCTCGACCTGGATTGCGTGCTGTACGGGGAGATTGCCTATGTGCAGTGGAATACGCTGACTCTTGGCGGCGTCGAGATCGGCCCGAAGGCCGTATGGCTGCTGGGCATAACGCTGTTTCTGATCGTGGCGGTCATTGGCTTGTTCTACAAGCAATTCAAGCTGTGCGCCTTCGACCCTGCGCTGGCCGCCGCGATCGGCATTCCCGTTGCGCTGTTCCATTACGTGCTGATGGGACTGGTCTCGATGGCAACGGTCAGCTCCTTCGAAAGCGTAGGCGCGATTCTCGTGGTCGGACTGCTGATCGTACCGCCGGCAACCGCCTATTTGCTGACGGATCGTCTGAGCACGATGATCGGTTTGAGCGTAGCGATCGGCATCCTTTGCTCGATTGCGGGCTATTATACCGCCGCGGCGCTGGACGCTTCTATCGCGGGCTGCATGGTCTGCGTGGCAGGCATTCTGTTCGTGCTCGCATTTCTATTCTCGCCCTCCCACGGCTTGGTCGTTCGCAAGCTTCGTCAACGCGCATCGGCGGCTCGCGAAGCTTATTGATCCGACCTGGCTGCAGCTCATCGGCGCGAACCGCGTCCGAGACGGAGACCCTCCGTCCGGGCGCTTTCTTGCCATATCAGAAAGTATTAGGTTAAGGACGCCTAATCCAATCTGATAGCTCGATACAAAACGTCTGCCGCCAAATAAAAGAAGGCGAAGCCGTTTTTACTTGCTTTCTTTCGATTCCGCTCGCGAAATGTGATAAAATGACGTTAAATCGACAGACAGACGGCATCAGGGAGTGGGTATGACAATTGGCTTATGAGAGAGCGAAGTATCGACTGCTGGCATTGGATCTGGACGGCACGCTGCTGAATGACCGCAGCGAGATTAGCGAGACGAACGCCGAATGGGTGCGGCATGCCGTCGAAGCGGGCGTGACGGTGTGCGCTTCGACCGGAAGAGGCTTCAAGAGCGCCCTGTCCATCGTGGAGCAACTGGGACTGAAGACGCCGATGATTACGGTCAACGGCGGAGAGATTTGGACAAAGCCGCATGTTCTGCATCGCAGAACGCTGCTGGACGTCGAGAAGGTGATGAAGCTTCACGCTTTGGCGGAGCGTTATCCGGAGGTCTGGTACTGGGCGTATTCCACGGAGGATATCTATAACAAGGAGCGCTGGGCCGGAGATACGACGGCGAGCCATTGGCTGAAATTCGGTTACTATATGGAGGATACCGACATTCTGGGAGAAATCCTGAAGGAGATCCGCACCTGGGAGGGCCTTGAGATCAGCAACTCCTCGCCCCACAATATCGAGATCAATCCGCTTGGCATCTCCAAGGCGACCGCACTTGAAGAGGTTTGCCGAATGATCGGCTGCGAGATGAGCGAAGTCGTATCCGTCGGAGACAGCCTGAACGATATTGCCGCGATTCGGGCTTCCGGCCTTGGCGTCGCCATGGGCAATGCGCAGCAGGAAGTGAAGCTGGCGGCGGATGCCGTTACGGGCACGAATCAGGAGCACGGCGTCGCCCAGGTCATTCAACAATATGTTCTGAGGACGTGATTCCGTGGATATCGTAGGCTGGATTCTGATCGTTGCCTTATTCGCGGTAGGCATGGCCGGCGCGATCTTCCCGATCCTGCCCGGCGCGCTGGCGATTTATGCGGCCTTTTTCGTTTATGGGTGGTTTTTCTCCTTCGAGCCGTTCGGCTGGTGGTTCTGGGGCATCCAGACGATTATTGTAATCGTTCTGTTCGTCGCGGACTATATGGTGAACGCCTGGGGAGTCAAGAAATTCGGCGGGTCCAGAGCCTCGGTCGTGGGAAGCACGATCGGCATTCTCATCGGCCCGTTCGTCATTCCGGCGTTCGGTCTGATCATCGGCCCGTTCGTCGGCGCGCTGCTCGGAGAGCTGCTGCACGGCTCCGACTTCAACCGTGCGCTGAAGGTCGGCTGGGGCTCGCTCGTGGGCCTGTTCACAAGCACCGTTGTGAAAATCCTGCTGCAGGGCGCAATGATCGTTATCTTCATCATCTGGCTGCTGGCCTGATGGTCTATCCTATCTCATCCCTAAAGAGGTTACCTTGAAAAAAGACACGTTACTTAAAAGCACGCTCATTCTGGCCGCCGCTGCGCTTGTCGCGCGGGCGCTGGGTATTTTCCAACGGGTGCCGCTCGACTACCTGATGGATGACCTTGGCAATATTTACTACAACAACGCGAATTCGATCTATCTGCTGCTGCTCATCGTGGCTACCGCAGGCATTCCGAGCGCCGTTAGCAAAATGGTGTCCGGCCGTTATGCCGTCGGAAAGGTGGACGAGGCGCAGCAGGTGTACCGGGCCGCGCTCTTGTTCGGCTTGATCGCGGGCCTCGTCATTACCGCCGGCCTTTGGCTGATCGCGCCTTTCATTGCGGGGACGATTCTGAAGGAGCCTGAAGCGGCTTCCGCCATTCGCGCGATTGCGCCTTCCTTGCTGCTGTTCCCGATGATCGCGATGATGCGGGGATACTTTCAAGGGCGGCAATTCGTGGCGGCGGGCGGCATTTCCCAGATTGTCGAACAGATTCTGCGCGTAATGGCGGCGGTTATTATCGCCTATGCGGTCTACTCGGTAAATCCCGACAATAACGAAGGCATCGCTTCCGGGGCGTCCTTGGGCAGCGTGTTCGGCAGCGTTGGCGCATTCGTCGTAATGCTCTATTACGCGCGCAAGCTGAAAGCGAGCGATCGGCTGGAGCCTCGCACGCAGGCGGACGCTTCCAGGCCGCTGCGGCTTCGCTCGATCTACAAGGAGTTGTTCAGCCTGTCGATTCCGGTAGTCGTGACGGGGATTACGGTTCAACTGCTCTATACGATGGACAATTTTATGATCAAATCGCTGACAGTGGGACATTATGACGCGGTGACGATCAATCACTGGGCGGCGGTATACGGCATGAACGCGCAATCGATCGCGGGCATCCCGATTATTCTGGCGGTGGCGCTGAGCCAGTCGATCATCCCGCACATCTCGTCGGCCCACGCGCTGCGGGATGCCGACCGGGTCGGTCATCAATCCTCGCTGGCGGTGCGCATCGCGCTGTTCAGCGGAATGCCGGTCGTGCTGCTGCTGGGAGTCGGGGCTTACAGCGTTAACGGCCTGTTGTTCGAGAAGCCTACAGGCAGCCAGATTGTCGCGATGCTGACGCTCGGAACCATTTTCCAGATCGGCATGATGGTTACGAATTCGATTCTGCTCGGCATCAGCGAGCCGCGCAAGGCGACGATGCACGCGCTGACCGGCGTGCTTCTGAAGGTTGTGCTGAGCTTTGCGCTCGCACCGTTCTTCGGGGTGTACGGAATTATCGCGGCGACGACGGTCTGCTTTATATGGGCGCTCGTCTTTAACGTTCTTAGTCTGCGGAAGAGATCGAGATTCAAGTTCCTCGGCAAGCGCTGGTTGACGTTTCTGCTTACGGTCGCTATCGTGGCGGCGGCGATGGGGCTTGCGGAATGGGGCGTTCTGGCCTTGTGCAGCGGTCTTCCGGACAAGCTGGCCTTCTTCCTGTCCTGCGGGGTGATGGCCGGGGTTCTAGCCGTACTATACCCGGCTATGCTCGTTTATCTAAGAGTGGTAACGGCGGAAGAGATCGCGACTTACCCCAAGCCGGTTCGACGGCTGCTGGCTCCGTTCATGAAGCTGCGCTCGAGAAGCACGGCGGCTTGAAGCTTGTACTGGCCGAAGAGATGCTCGTGGGTCATATCGATGACGCGCGGGAGGCTGATCGGGCCCGTGTAGCTTAACGCGGACAGGCTATTAAACCAATCTCCCTTCGAGACGGCAAGAGGCGCATGATCCGGCCAGGCGTCGGAGAGAAGCGGACTATACCATTTCCCTTGGACGGCGATTCCCGCGTTAGCGGAGTCGCCGTCTTTGGCATTCAACCGGGAGGAATAACGCTGCGGCCAATAGTCGGCCCGCGAGCCGGTGTGGGGAACATGACGGGCAAAGGCTGTCGACGCCCGCAAAATTTTGGGGTAGCCGAACAGCATACCGTATAGGGCCTTGCCGAACGCAATCCTTTCGTTCAAGTCGGCGAAGCTTTCCAGCACGCGACCGGCTAGTCTCATCGGAATCGCGCCGTTGGCGGCGCCCCCGCACCAGAGAGGAACGATCAGTTGATTGGTCTGAAGCAGGGGCTGGCTTCGGAAGGCGACAGAGTCCAGGACGGAATGACGGTATTCGGGAGCCGCGACGACTCGGGATTGAATATAATGCTGCTCGTTCACAATCAATGCTTCGGTAATGGGGAGAGGATTGCCGTCGGATAGAAACAGGCTCCAGAACGGCCCCATAAACGAGGAAACGCCGAATCCGGGCAGCAGGCCAAACAGATTGCGGCCCGTCCGCCTGCTTTCCGCATAGAGGCGAAGCTGCGGGTAAGCATCCTGGAAGATTAGGGCGTTGCAGGCTTCAAGCAGGCTGAAGATCGACTCGGCGAGCCTGCGGTTCAGCAGCTCGGGCAGCCACTGACCTTTAAGATCGGTCATGCTCCATCCACCGTTGCGAGAGACGATATGAGCGAGGAAAGCCCAGTGAAGCTCGGGAAACTGGCGGAACATGGTCCAGTATGCGGCGGTTCGGGTCACATTGTTACGGTTAAGCATTGCGGTATCCCTGCGAATGGCGGCGCTAAGCTCCTCTTCCTCCCGGGAAAGGAGCGAGCTTGAGCCTTCAGAGGACAAGGGCGGCAGCGCATGCTTCAATTCCTCAGCCAGCCTGACTTTTAAGCTGTCATCCCACGCCATTGGGGCGCGATCGCGCGTAAGCTGATAGGAATGCCATAGACCCGCGGTTTTTCCGGCGAGGCTTCTGAGCAGTTGAGGTAGGGTTCCGATGGCCGACAGCTCCTTGATCTGACGACGCGAGGGGAAGGATTCCTTCCCTCCGTGTCGAACTGGAATATTACGGGTTATATAAAACTCAGTATCGTAATTTCAGAACGGGGGACATTGACAAATGAATCGAGGCTTAAAGAAACTTGCACTTCTAGTATGCGCATTCCTGCTGGCTGTTATCGTCGGCTGCCAATCGGTTGGCGGCCTTAACATGAACGACATGCTGCTGAAGCAGTTGGACGTAACGCATCAGGAGCAGTCGCAATTGCTCGAAGTGGAGCTGGATTTCAACGAAGCCCTGCTTGAGGCGGAGGATCAGGAGCTGACGAAGCTCGTACAGATGTTCCAGAAGGTTTCCCTGAAGATCGACCACGCGAAAACGGACGAGTTGGGCAACGCTTGGGCTCATGGCACGTTCAGCTTCGCGAAAGGGGATATTCCTTTTACGGTGCATACGGATGCCAAGGCGATCAGAATCGATATTGACGGCGCGAAAAGGCCGCTGGTACTCGATCTGAAGGAATTCACGGGAGAATTCGGCCTCCGCCTGAATTTGGACAACCAGCAAGCGTTCACGCAAACGGTGCGAGATCTGCTTAAGAGCGTTGCGCCTTATTTCGTCAAAGGACTTCCCAACCCTCCGGTCATCACCGTCAACAGGGTGAACGAGTCGGTGCATGGCGTTGCGACCGGACTGAACAAGGTTCACGCGGAGCTTAACGGAGAGCAGCTTGGCAAGCTTATCCCGATCTACCTGGATAATTTGATTGCGGATAAGGAAGGCTTGAAAGCGATGCTGGGCAGCTTCCTCGAATGGTTCGAAGGACTTCCGGCGGAAGTGAAGCAGCTCATCGGCCTGGAGGAGCTGGGCGATTCGGATATGCTCTTGGGGGAGATTTCCGACATGCTGCACAATACTCTGGTCGATGCTCGCAAGGAATTGGCCGACGCGCAGAAGGAGCCTGAATGGAAGCAAATCTTCGATGCGGGCATTGCTGTGAAAGTCGATCTGTACGTCGACGATGTGCTGGATGTCCGCAAGTATGCGCTCGAGGCGAATATCGCTCCAAGCGTATTCGCAGAAGAAGACAGTCCAATTCGCAGCATCAAAGTGCGTGTCAGCGGGGAAAGCTGGAATGTTAACGGGGCCGTCGAGGTGCCTGCCGTCAAGGTGCCGGTCAATGCGCTCGGGGCAGACGATCTGGATGAGATGGAGGGCTACCAATTCGTCCGTCTTTTCGAGGAAGATTCGGTCATTTATCAGCTCTTGAAGAATGACCTTCAGATCGACGATCAGGAGTTCTTCATAAGCAATCAATCATGGAGCGGCAACTTTTACCTGGATAACGGGGGGGTACAGTACGTGCCGCTGCGGGCAACGCTACGGGATTTCGGAATAAAACTGAACGTGCCGGAAGCCCCGGGAGAAATTCGTTTCTACGACAGGGCTACCGAGCAGCAAATCGTGCTGCGGGCAGGCTCCGACCGGGCTACGGTGAACGGAAAGGAAATTAAACTAAGCCAACCGCTCGAAAGATCGTATGGCCACACCTATATGGCTGCTGACGATCTGTTCAAGCTGTTGGGCGCAGAGTATAAGGTAACCGTCTTGTTTGACGATTGGAAGCATATGACCGTTACAAGAGACCTATAAAGCGATATACTAACGGCAAAGGCGTTGAAAGGGGCAATATCGAATGCGTAAAATCACGAGCGAGGAAGCGTATCGCGAGCAGGTTGCCGGTCCGGGGCTCACCGTTGCCGTATTTAAGACGACATGGTGCAAGGATTGCCACTTTATCGATCCGTTCATCGGAGAAGTCGAAGCGGCTTATACGGATCGCCTGACGATGGTGGAGATTGATCGCGACGAGATGCCGGAGCTGTGCGAAGAGATGAATATTCTCGGCATCCCGAGCTTTATTGCGTTTCGCGACGGCCGCGAGGTTGTCCGGTTCGTGAGCAAGCTTCGCAAGTCGCGCGAGGAGATCGAGCAGTTTCTGGATCGTGCGGTTGCCGTGTCCGGGGCGTTGGAGAGTCGTTAATTCACCCTGCGCAGCGTGTTGGTGTTCGCCAGCGGCGATCGGTTGCCGCTGAAGGCGCAAGAAGGCCCCCTTTTGTCCGGCAGGGTCCGGACAAGGGGGTCTTTCCATGGGCTCAATCTCCGTCCGGCGTCGATTGTTCACATTATGAACATGGCTTTGAAACTGGCTGTTCGGTATAATGGGAACTGGCCCCTTGCGCCAACTTTCACATGAAATCGGGGATGGACATGACTCTACGCAGATATCGATTATTGGCCCTAGCGACATGCATCGGCATGTTTTTGGTACTTATTGCGGGCGTACTCGTCACGAATACGGATTCAGGCCGCGGCTGCGGCACCGATTGGCCGTTGTGCAACGGCAAATTCGTACCTGCCTATACGGTAGAATCCTTTGTTGAATATACCCACCGGATGGTGAGCGGGCTCGTCGGGCTTCTGGTGCTGGCTACGTTTCTAGCCACCTATTACTGGAAGCCGGCCCGCGGCTCTGAAAGCTTGCTCTACGCTGGAGGCGCTTTGCTGTTTACGGTCATGCAAGCGGCTCTGGGAGCCATGGCCGTCGTATGGGAGCAGTCTTCCCTCGTCTTGGCGCTGCACTTCGGCATCTCCCTGTTCGCCTTTACCTGCACCTGGCTGCTGTACAAGCTTGCCAAGCGCTGGACGCAGGAGCAGTCCGGACAGACATCGAGCGATGCCAGGCCTGCGTCCCTGCCTTCGTCAGCCGCAGCGGGAATCAGAACGCTGTACCGAAGCCTGATCGCGCTGCTGGTTTATTGCTATTGCGTCGTTTACCTGGGCGCCTACATCCGGCACACCAGCTCCGGGGGAGGCTGCGAAGGCTGGCCGCTCTGCAACGGGGACATCGTGCCGGAGCTGTCCGGAGCAACCGCTGTCGCTTTCGCGCACCGAGTCGCCGCGTTTGCACTGTTTGTCATGATCGCGATTCTCGTTTACTACGTGCGCAAAGTTTCGGGGAAATCCTCCGAGCTGACTTCCATCGGCAACAAAGCTCTAGCGCTCGTCGTGCTGCAGATTCTGAGCGGAGGCCTGCTTTCCTTCACGCTCAGCAACGAAGATGCTTATATTTTTACCGGTCTATTGCATACGATTATCATTTCGGCGCTGTTCAGCATGCTGGTGCTGCTGGCGATTCGAATGAGGCAGTCTATCCAAAGCAGCCACTCGGAGGTTAGACAATGATTTTTGATTCCTTGAGACCTTTTATCGAAGCTCTCCGTCAAAACAATGAATTGGCGGTTATCGAAGCTCCTGTGGACCCCGTTCTGGAAATCGCGGAAATCCACCGTCGCGTTATCGAGCAGGAAGGGCCGGCGCTGCTGTTCACCAATGTCAAGGGAAGCGCTTTTCCGGTGCTCACGAATATGTTCGGAACGGCTCGCCGGGTTGATCTGGCCTTCGGGCCGCGCCCGGAGCAGCTAGTTAAGCAACTGATCGGCTCGGTCGATTCTCTTCTACCGCCGTCTTTTTCGTCGCTATGGGGACAGAAGAACATGTTTATGGATCTGTTGAAGGTCGGCTTCAAGAAGGTTCCGGGAGAGCGTGCGCCAATCCTGCAGGTATCCCGCAGGGAAAAGCCGCTAGCAGGCATTCCGGCGATTACGAGCTGGCAGGAGGACGGAGGTCCGTTCGTCACGCTGCCCCTCGTGTATACGGAGCATCCGAACCATCGTAAAAACCATAACCTGGGCATGTACCGCATGCAAATATTCGATGACAGTACGACAGGGATGCACTGGCAAATTCATAAGGGCGGAGGATTCCACTACCACGAAGCGGAGAAGCAAGGCGCTGCCTTGCCGGTAAGCGTATTTCTGGGCGGGCCGCCCGCGCTGATCGCCGCCGCGATTGCTCCAATGCCGGAAAATATGCCCGAGCTGCTGCTTGCTTCCATGATTATGGGCGGCAAGCTTCCGTTGGCGGACAATCCGCTTGGCGGGCATCGGCTTCCGGCAGAGGCGGAATTCGCCATCGTAGGCCGAGTACAGCCGCATGAGCGCCGGCCGGAGGGGCCATTCGGCGATCACTTCGGTTATTATTCTCTTGTGCATGACTTCCCGGTCCTGCACGTCGATCATGTCTGGCACAGGAAGGACGCGATCTACCCGGCCACCATCGTCGGCAAGCCGAAGCAGGAGGACTACTTCCTCGGCGAATACTTGCAGAGATTGCTGTCGCCGGCGTTTCCGATGGTGATGCCGGGCGTGCGCAGCCTGTGGGCGTATGCGGAGACGGGCGTTCACGCGCTCGCGGCGGCTGTCGTGCGCGAGAGCTATTCCCGGGAAGCGTTGGGCACGGCGTTCCGGATTCTGGGGGAAGGGCAGCTGTCGCTGACCAAGTTCCTGATTCTGACGGACAAGACGCTTGATCTCGCGGATTTCCCTCTGCTTCTGGAGACGGTGCTGGAGAGATTCGACCCGTTCAAGGATTTGTTCGTGTTCGACCAAACCTCGCACGATACGCTCGATTATACCGGTCCGCGATTGAATCACGGCAGCAAGGCCGTTCTGCTCGGCGTAGGCGCTCCTGTGCGCGAGCTGCCCGGCGAATATACCGGAGGCCCGATTCCGGGCGTGCGCAAGCTGAAGCCGTATTGCAAGGGCTGTCTGGTCGTTGAAGGCGCCTCTTACTCGGAGGATCCGGAGCTGGGCTCCCGGCTCGCGGAGCGGCTGTCCGAGGAGGGCTGCCCATGGCCGTTGATCGTCATCGCGGACGATGCGGATATTGCCGACGGCCAGACGGCGTTTCTGTGGGCGACATTCACGCGCTTTAATCCGGCGGCGGATATTTATGCGGTCAGCGATGCGAGCCGGCATCATATCGGCTATCGGCTGCCGATTGTCATTGATGCGCGCATGAAGCCGGGATATCCAGACGAGCTATTCCCCCGGGACGACATCGTGGAGCTGGTGGATAGCCGCTGGAAGGAATATTTCGCCTCGGCGAGCTGGAAGGGTTAGAGATCGGGAGACGGCGCAGGGCATCGGCAGCCCGGTTGAGCGCGCCGTCTCTTTTGCGTTACAATAGAGATTGTTATCCGAATAGTGGAGGGATCGCTTCTTGCTTAGAATGCTGTTCGGAGAAAGCCCGCGGGAGTGGGCGGGAACGTCGCTGGAGACCGTCCAGACGCTGGAAACCTTTGCTCGTCTGTGCTCCGGCATTGCGGAACGCAAACGCGAGCAATCGAGAAGATATTATACTTACGCCATCAGCGCCGAAGGACTTATTCGTTCTCTGGACGAGCTGGAGCAAAGCTGCTATGCGGCCCGACGTTACGCAATGCTCATTCGGGAAACGCGAATAGACGAGCTTTCGCCCGAAGATCGATTGAACTATTCCCGTCATGTCTATTTTGATAAAAACGCATACATTCGTATATTCGCGGTGCTGGACAAGCTGGGAACGCTTCTGAACCAGCTCCTGAATCTTCGCACGGAGCGGATGAAATCCCGCTATTCCTATTTTACGATGCTGAGAAATCTTCGCGAGCACGGCTTGCACAGCCGTCTGATGAAGCCGTTGAACGATTTCAAGGAGCGTCATCAAGGGGCGATGAGCCGGCTGCGCAATCGCAGGAATCTGGAAATCCACCAGATGAACGCCGAGCTGAAGGACGATCTTCATCAGAGCATTGCGAACAACGGGGACAGCAAGAGGCTTGAGGATTTGGCGGCGAATATGGCGGATCTGGAGCAAGGCTGGGAGATGGTTCTGGGTTCGTTGCGGGTATCCGCGAGATACGCTTGCGAGTATTTGCGTAAGATGGAGTAAACGAGCGACGGTAACGGAGGGGAAGCCGCATGAAGCTGCTGGGCAAGGTTGCGTTAATTACCGGAAGCGCCAAGGGCTTGGGACGCAGAACGGCGCTGGAGCTGGCTGCTCAGGGCTGCAATGTCGCCATTAATTACGTGGCGAGCCGGGATGAGGCGGAATGCCTCGTAGAGGAGATTGCGGGCTTGGGACGAAAGGCTGTTGCCGTCCAGGCGGATATCGCCAAAGCCGACGATGCCGAACGACTCGTATCCGAGGTGGAGAGGCAGCTGGGCGGCATTGATATTCTTGTGAACAATGCGGGTCCGTTCATTCGGGAGCGGCGTCTGTTCGCGGATTACAAAACAGAGGATATCCACTACCTGATGAACGGCAACCTGGTAGGGACGATGCTGATGGATCATCGGGTGCTTCCCGGCATGAGGGAGCGGCAGTGGGGTAGAATCATTCACTTCGGCTTCGGGCATGCTTCGGAGGCGCGTTCATGGCCGCACCGGGCCGTCTATGCGGCGGCTAAGGTCGGCCTGGTATCGTTCACGAAGACGCTTGCTGTAGAGGAAGCGGCAAGCGGCATTACGGTAAATATGATTTGTCCGGGAGATATCCGGGGCGGCAACAAAGAGAAAAGCATCGTCGACGTCGCAGGCGTGATCGACGATGAGTCTCCTCGCGGGCGCCCGGGCACCGGCGAGGATGTCGCGCGGATGATCGCCTTTCTGTGCATGCCGGAGTCGGATTTCATTACAGGCAATACGATTGACGTGTCAGGCGGCCTCGATCCGATTCGAACGAGCGTCAAAAATTGACAAAAGGCCCTGCCGGGAATCGGCAGGACCTTCGACACTTCCTGATGAGAAGGAAAATCAGAACACTTGAACGACTTCCTGAATGCCTTCGACCTCTTCCAGCAGCGCACGCTCGATCCCGGCTTTAAGCGTGATCGTGGAGCTCGGGCAGCTGCCGCAGGCGCCCATCAGACGCAACTTGACGATGCCGTCCTCGATGTCGACGAGTTCAACGTCTCCTCCGTCGCGTTGCAAGAACGGACGCAATTTGTCGAGAACGTCGATGACTTCATCATACGTACTGCTTGAAGCATTTGTACTCATGGCCATCCACTCCTTTCAAGTTCTATTATAGTACAAAAAGACGCGTTTTCAAACAGACGCTTGTTAGCATTTCGCTTAAGGAAAGGAAAATGAATCGTATGAACGTCGTCGAGTTTTGCGTAAGCAACGCTCATCACGGTACGGATCAGGCGTTGCGCAAGCTTGAAGAGCTTCCGGACGTGGAAGTCATCGAGTACGGCTGCCTGGGCAATTGCGGAGAATGCTTCCTGTCTCCCTATGCGCTCGTCAACGGCGAGAGCGTCGTAGCCGAGACGGCCGAGGAGCTTTACGAATCTGTGCTGGAAGCCATAGGCCAGCAAGCGAAGCATCGGGAAGCTCTGGATAAGCTGCTGGATGATCTCTAACCGAAGTGGCGCTTGCTCTTCCAGAGTACGCCGCTTTTGAGCATTCTGGGGATGCGCCCGAGCAGCGGCGTTGCCCCCATCAAGCCGAATCCGGCTTTTTTGCCCAATGAGCCGAGCACGCCCTTCAGCTTGAGCCTGGACAGCTTCGGCTCCTTGTTATGCCAACGAGCCCGGATGACCTCGGCCACTTGCTTGCCTTGGGCTCCCGCCAATTGGGCGCTGGGGGAGAACGGCTGGCTGGAGCAATCTCCGATGACATAGACATGGGGCGCATCGGGCAGCTCGTGGAATTCATTGACGATGAGTCTTCCTTGAGGATCTTTGGGAAGGTTTAATCTCTGCACCAGCTCGACAGGCTGAATTCCGGCGGTCCAGACGGTTACATCGGTTGCGATGAGCTCGTCTCCATTGTGAATGGCGCCTTGCTCAAGCGAGGTAATGCTGATATGGGAACGCATCTCTACGTCGTGATGGCGGAACCAGGAAGCCACGTATTCCTGCAGCTTGCCGGGAAAGGCGGACAATACGCTGTTTCCCCGATCCAGAATGCGAATATTGATGTCGGAACGGCTTTCCCGCAGCTCGGCCGCCAGCTCCACGCCGCTGAGTCCTCCGCCCACGATGGTTAATTGCCCGTAGGGACGAATATCGTTAATTTGCTGGAAGGTGCGCCGAGTTGCCGAAAGCGACTGGATGCTGCAGGAATATTCGGCCGCGCCCGGAATGTGATGATAATTATCCGTGCAGCCTAGGGCGATGACCAACGAATCGTAAGAAACCGACTCCTGCCCGGAAATATGGATGAGATTTTCGTCTATATCGATATCGGTGATGTTGCCGTACAAGAGCTGCAGCTGCGGGTGAGAAGGGAAGTTCACGCGGATTTCCAGATCCGAGACCGTTCCCGCCGCCAATGCGTAGTATTCCGTCTTCAAGCCTTGGTAGGGCATACGGTCGACAAGCACAATTTGGACATCGCTGGGGACATGCTCCAGCAGTTCCTGCGCGACCATCATTCCTCCATATCCTCCGCCTAAAATAACGACCTTGCTCATAAGTAATCTCCTTTGAAGTCGGTTAGCCTTAGTATGACACAGAAGAGCCCCCGTCTACCCGACGGGGAACTCCAAATTACTCGTATATTTTGATTTCGTTATAGAAGGTATCGCGTTCAACCGGGATGCGGCCTGCGCCTTTGATTAACCAGACCAAATCTTCCCGGGTAATGCCGGCCGGAGTCAAAGCGCCTGCCGCATGGCTGATTTTCTCCCGAACGATCGTCCCGTGGGCGTCGGAAGCGCCCATCGCAAGCGCGACTTGGGTAAGC
The DNA here is from genome assembly GCF_042651945.1 of Cohnella boryungensis. Lineage (NCBI taxonomy): Bacteria > Bacillati > Bacillota > Bacilli > Caryophanales > Paenibacillaceae > Cohnella > Cohnella boryungensis. The sequence continues at coordinate 186,556 of NZ_JBHSED010000015.1, forward strand.
TGGGTGCCAATGTTGATGAAATAAGCTTTAATGTGCTGGATGTTGTCCAGCATAAGGCGGCTAATCGCGATTGCCTTGAGATCGTCGTAGGCCGAATTCCGGCGTCGAATGCTCGCCTTCGGACTGATCGGCTGCATGGAAAGAGGAATGAAGACCTGGAAGCCATTCGTCTCGTCCTGCAACTCGCGGATATGCAGCATATGCTGCACGCGTTCCTCCAGCGACTCCACCGAACCGTACAACATGGTGGTGTGGGTGCGAAGTCCGAGATTGTGAGCGGTACGGTGAACATCCAGGTATTGTTGGATATTCGCTTTGGTGACCCGCATTTTTTTCCGATATTGATCGGATAGGATTTCGGCGCCGCCGCCCGTCAACGTCTCTAGTCCGGCTTCGATCAGACGCTCAAGCACCTGACGGTAATCCAGACCGGAGATGCGGGAGAAGAAATCGATCTCTGCGGCCGTATAGGCTTTAATCGTGACATTCGGGTATTGCTTCTTAAGCGCCCGTATGGATTCGACGTAATAATCGAACGGCACGTTGGGATTGTGACCGCCGACGATATGGAATTCGCGAACGCCCGGATGAATATGCTGATCGACGTACTCGATCATTTGCTGCGGGGACAGCGTATACGCGCCTTCCTGTCCTTCATCCTTGCGGAAATTGCAGAACGCGCAATGCGCTTCGCAGACGTTCGTGAAGTAAAGGCTCATATTTTCAATGAAATAAACCTTTTTGCCGTTTTTCTTCGCGTTTACCTCGTTGGCCAATTGCCCGATCGTAAGCAAGTCGTCGGATTGATAGAGAAAAACTCCGTCCTCCAGGGACAAGCGTTCTCCGCTCCGGATCTTGTCGGCGATTTCCGCCATACGGCGATCGGGGTGCGTCGTAACGAGAGTCATGACATACGCCTCCTGTAGCCCGTAATCTGTTGGAACAAATCATGAAAGGAATGGTTCAGCTTTTTGTGAAAAAAATAACTTTCGAGCGATAAGCGTATAAAATCAATAGGTGAACAACTGTAAACATTATAAACCTGAACCTACGGCTCGGCAACTGGAAATAGAAAAGGTATAAAGCTTGGTAAAAGAGGGAATCAACTTGAATAATAAGTAAATTATGGTTATGTTAGAGGTAGTGAAACTTTTGAACGAGGCGGTGCATTCCACTGAAACCGGAAATCTTGCCCCTTAGCGAGCTGGAAAAGCTGGACGAATCCGAAAAAATCCAAACGCTGCAGCAATACAGGGCCGCTTATACCATCAAGGATTTAAGCCAGGCCTGGAATTTGACCAATCCGATCCAATATTACATGTGGCTTAAGAAGCAAAGAATCTACGAGCAGATCGTGCGCCGCTCCGACAAGTTCGAGCCCGCCAAGGAATGGAAAAGAATGCAGGTATCCGAGACGCTCCGCGAAGCCGGTCAAGGCAAGGGGCGAAGCTTGTCCGCCGACCAATTCCGCTATATGCTCGATACCGAATCGACAGGGGACGAGTTGGCTCATGTGTTTCGGAAGCTGGCTGAGTTTCTGCACAACGAAAAAGGGCAGTTCCGCTGCCGAATCGAATTGAAGGCGATCTCGCAGCCGGTTGCAGGCGATGCTTCTCTTGAGGCCTGACGTTCTCTGGAGTATACTTAAAGAGAGAACGGTAGCACTTAGGAGGGGAACCGAATGGTGAACATCAGCGAATCGGCTACGGAAAAAATTCAAGAAATGCTTGCCGCGGAAGAAATTCCGAATCTATTTCTGCGTATCGGCGTTCAGGAAGGCGGATGCAGCGGCTTTTCATATGGCATGGGCTTCGACGACGAGGTTCATGAAGGCGACAAGGAAATGGAAATCCGGGGCGTGAGGGTCGTCGTTGACGGCGACAGCATGAAGTATTTGAACGGCCTGGAGATCGACTGGAAGGAATCCGCCATGGGCGGGGGCTTTACCATTCACAATCCGAACGCGACGGCGACATGCGGCTGCGGCTCGAGCTTCAGAACGGCGACGGAAGCGGGCAATCCTGCGGCTGAGCCTTGCTGAGCCAACTTTTTAGCCCGGTTGCTTATCCGGTGATTTAACCGGTCGCCGATACGGAAACAGGCGCGAGGATTGCGGATTGTTACGTGGAATTGCTGATTTTGGCGATTGTGGGTAATGGATTACGGCCTCTATGACGATGTTTAGTCCGCGACTAAACCGTGATGGAGGTCGTTTTGTGTTGCTAAAGAAGCTTGAGGGGTGCATACAAGCCGGCCAGCGCGTCGTAAAAAGTTTTCCGGATATTCAGCTTGAAAAGGCGCATTCGCTCGTAATAAGCGCTAAGAGGGTAGAGGATTGCGCAAAGCACTAGCGGTTCCAGAATTGGACACGGGCGGGGATGCTGCGGAGTCCGGAGTTTGTGGAGTTTATAGTGTAAGCCCGAGAGGCTAAGTTCCCGGGCTGATCGTTAATAGAATGTTTTTGCCGTTGTTGATATCGATCGCCAGCTATCGACGGTCGGACTTCAATGCGGTCAATTTAATAGGCCCCATCTAAATTACGGAGCCTTGCGTATCCACGTCAATCATGTTTTGCACATCATCCCGCCAGCGGATCGGCACGTCGTCGATCGTACGCAATCCGGCTTTGATCAGGTCATAGTAGATTTTTGCCACGGTCATGGACCTCCCGTTAAAATTTCAGCCAGTTTGGCCAGCGCGAGTTGTACGTCTGCTGAGCTTCGGCTAGTTCGGCTAGTGCGAGCTTCAATTCGAGATTTTCAGTTTCTAGTTGCGCAATTCGATCAGGCTTCAGCACTGGCGGATCAGGTCGCACCCATGAATGACCGTCATAAAAATCTCCCGGCTGCACATCGTCATCAGACCCAAGCGGCAGCATATGCGTTGCGTCAACCTCTCCCGATAATTGCGAGACGCTGACACACACGCCTGTGTCGTCAATTTGTGCGTATCTATACAATTTGCAAACCTCCTATCAATAGTATTCAATGACTTCCCAGCTTATTGACGTTGAACCAGACCCAGAAATTCGAACGATTTGAATCGAGGTACTAGACGCAAGTCTGATTAAAATGTCATTGTTAGGCACAATGGATAGCAGATTAGTTTGAGTTTTATCCATATTTACTGCGGAAATTGTTGCTGTTGCTGTTGATGCTGGTAACGCAGTGGTGCCGCGTTGCACACTTTTAACGGCTGCCATCGATTGCCACCCCGATCCATTGTAATATTCCAGCACCCCCGCGTTGATCCGCAATTGTCCGTCACCCCATAACCTGTACCATGGTGTCCAAACTCCGCTGTATCTCGCACGATATTGCAGTCCAGCATTGAGTACCGTTTCCTGAGCATAAGGTATCGCGTACTGCGTAATTTGCCCTGATCCGTTTTTGGTGCCGTACTCGAAGTTAAACGGGTGGTAATAACCTGATCCGCCTGGTCCGTTCGTCGCCGTTCCTAGCAATAGTGTCGGCCCCGTACCGGGTTGCGTATTGCTCGCATCATTCCAGTCCAATATCCCGGAGGTGCCCAGCGCTCCAAATTTAGTAAGCACAGTATCAAATCGTGCTATATCTGCCGCTCCTGACGGATTTGCAACTTGTGCCCGTCCGTTGGAATCGCGAATGATGAGTCGGCTGGCCGTTGCTGCCGACGTCGCGCCGTGGACGCCAGTAGCGTTGGCGTGTGCGTCAAGTTCCGCTTGCGTTGCCGGATCAAACGAGAGTTTTGTCGGAGTGATTGATCCGTCAGGGATATCCACGTCGATGTCCTGAATCGTCTCGTACAATTCCGCAATCGCTCCGGCTGCGTTTTTGGCCGTCGTGGGGACCGCCGATAGATCGCCCAGAGCCGTATCGATCATATCCATGTTGTCGTTAATGATGGATATGTCCGCTGTTTCGCTCGCTAATGGCTTCTTCAGGCCGACATACGGCGTCATTTCAGGCATTTTCTTCAACTCCTTGCTCCAATTATTTGTCCTTTCATCTACTGGTGGCAATCGTATGACAAACAAAAAAGCTCAAGAGCCTAAGCCCCTGGGCTGAAATATAACCCAACTTATACCACATAAAACGAACAAGCCGCGCGGACGAAATTACTCATCACGTCGTAGATCCGCAGCTTAACGTGAAACAAGAGCCGCTCCTTATATCTCATCATCAAAATAGAAGTAAACAGGCGTACGGTTAGTTGCTGCGGGAACGATTGGCGCCGAGTGGGTGACGAATGAGCAGAAGGGTACGATTACCATTTCGGAATTGACGTGGCTTAATACGATTATTCTTGCGCGGAAATAAATGAGCGGTTCACTTGCGGATTAAGTTCCGTGGGTGGGCCGATTTTTTGCGTTTATTTTCTGGCCGATAGCTTGTTAAGATGCCGTAGTATCTCGCCGATCCCCATAACGATGAATCCGTGCGGAATCGCATGTAACAGCACGTACATTGCCGTAACACCCCCGGCTATCCCACCGAGAACAGCAATAAGTATTCCGGCCACTCCGTAAAAGTTAACCGAGGACTTTTCGTTAAGCTCTCCGATCTCTTCTTTATTTCGGGGGTACCACTCTGCGAGCCGATCGGAATCCTTCACATTATCCTCAATCATTACGCATAACCTCCGTACTGCCAATCTGACGCGATGCAGTTAGCAGCTTTCTTGGTTGTTGTTCGATATATATTCAAGCAAATCCGCGACAATGTGCTGCTTTCCCGTCATTTGGCTAAGCGTCTCGATGATTATTACTCAACGTTCTTTCGGGCAGAGTTGTTCCAGTCAAGACGATAGATTGATTTTCTGAGCCATGCCTTCAGGGAGTATCGGGTCGCGTCTGATCCCATAAGTAATGACGACCGTCGATCCGCCGCCGCCGTCTTCCGTTGGAGCGATGCTGACCAAGATGCTGTGCGCGAAGGTGCCTCCAACAAGGTTTACTGTGGAGGCTTGCCTATACTCGACCAGCGCGAAGCCTTTGTTCGAATAGACATGTCGATAAAAGAGACGCAGCTCGTCTATGTGGATATCGCTTTGACAGACGGCGATAAATCCGGCAGCTTCGTTCGACTCGATCGGCAGCTGACTGACAAGGCGGGCATCAGGGGGGAGGACGAGCTCGCCTGCAAGCTCCCGATTTTCCGCTGGCCAACCGCTGTCGGGCTCAGCCTGAAATGACGGCGTCTCCAAGGAAGGAGGGGCCATTCGGGAATCAAGCAAATCGCCGCCCGTATTCATGGAGAGATGACGCGGCACCTTCGCGAATATCCGACAGGGGGAACGCAAAGCCTTGAACCACGCCGACAACAACGGCGCGAGTCGATTCTTGTCCCACTCTCCAACTGCGAGGACATTGTCCGATTACGTCTGCCCGGCGGGGAAATTGAGGCGAATCTCCGGCGACATCTATCCAAGAACCTGTCCGTCTACCTGAGTATGTATAAATATACCCTCAGGAAAGGGGCCTCGATCGATGGAGGTTACGATCAGTCGACAATTGGCAAGCAAGTGGCAAAAGACGAACGCATTGCTCTCCAACCCTTATATCGCAAGACATATTCCGCCTTCTCGATTGCTGAATTCGGCGAATTTGCGCGCGATGACGAACCGTTACGGCATGGTTGTCGTCAAGCCGGTTTGCGGAGGCGGAGGAATCGGCGTGATGAAGATCGAGAAAATCCGTTCTTCTTATCGGCTCACGTATAAATCCGCAAGCCGCACGTTCTCGTCCTTCAAGGGCTTGATGCGGGCTTTGAACGCAACCAGGCTGAAACGCTCCTATTTGATCCAGAAGGGCATTCGTCTTGCGACGATCGGCGGACGTCCGATTGATTATCGCGTGAAATATGTAAAGCAAAACGGCCAGTGGACTTATCGATCGATGCTGGGAAGGCTGGCGAGAAGAGGCTTGTTCGTCACTAATCTGTGCAGAGGCGGCACCCAAATGTCCGCAGCCCAAGGAATTCGCCGTTCCTTGTCGGGAAAATGGGTCAAAGCGAAAAAACGCGAGATGCGACATTTGACGAATGCTTCCACAACGCTGCTGGAGAGCCGTTTTCCGGGTATCGGGCAGTTGGGCTACGACTACGGAATCGACCGAAAGGGACATATTTGGATTCTAGAGGTCAATACACGACCGCAGTAAATCGCCCGTTGCGACAAGTTTTTCTATAGAATCCGCTAATAGAGAAAATTGCGGTTATGAAAGTTCTTTATTATTTTCCGCGTAGAAAATCTGTGTATAACTTCGTCCACAATAAACACATTGCCGACAAAGGTCTACAAGCATTTTTCAACAAAATATACACAACTTACACACACTGCCTTGTGGATAATTGTCAGCTTGTCCACGCGTTGAGAGGCATGCTATGATGCCTTCACAACGTAAAGGAAAGGGTGTGGATGATGTTGCCGCAATTAACCGATGAAATGTTGCTGGACGCTTATCGCAGCGCATTGCGTATGCGATTGGAGAGAGAATTCGTGCGCATGCTAAGATCGGAAATTCGCAGAAGGAAGCTTTCGGTTCCGGAAGAACGGTTCATCTAAATATGCCAGGCGGGGATTTCGGCCAGAAAAGAGAAATGGCAGCCGACGCAGCGGACGGAATGCTGGCAGGTCGTTCCTTCGGAATCGGAGATTTCCCGAAAGGAGATCAGATCGGGTTCGTAGGGGGAGTAGGGACCGGCCCAATCGTCCGAACGACCTTCGTCTTCGGCCGGGGCACCGCAGTTCGGACAAGAAACGATTAGGAGGCTTAAGGCATTGCAGATCGGACAAATCAAAAGGGCATCCTCTCCTTAGGCACCGGATCGCTTCCGGTATTCCTTTGGTAGGATGCCCTTATTGTCGATAAAGACATGCCTTGCGCTACAATTTCATATTGCTGCTGTGCCCGGGGGAGAGCTTGGCGCCGGGATCGACATAAACCTTGGCGTTATTGATCGCGGTGGGCGCTTCTCCGAATCCGACGGCAATCAGCTTAAGCTTGCCGGGATAGGTGGTGATATCTCCGGCCGCGAAGATGCCGGGAATGCTCGTCTCCATCCGGGAATCGACGACGATGGAACCGCCCTCGATATTCAGGCCCCAATCCGCAATCGGTCCCAGCGAGCTCACGAATCCGAAGTTGACGATCACCGCATCTACCTCATGCTCCGTCACTTCGCCCGATTTGACGTCCGTCAGCGTAACTCGGTCGATCGAGCCTTCGCCATGCAGCGCCGTTATTTCCTTAGGGGTCATGACCTGAACGCGCGAATTCTTCAGCAATTCGACGCTGTGCTCGTGCGCGCGGAACTTATCTCTGCGGTGGACAAGCGTTACCTGCTCCGCAATCGGCTCCAGCATAAGCGCCCAATCGAGGGCAGAGTCTCCGCCTCCGCTTAGCAGCACCTTCTTGCCACGGAATCGCTCCAGATCGCTCACGAAGTAATGCAGATTGGACCTCTCGTATTGTCCCGCCTCGGGAAGCTCCAGACGCCGGGGCTCGAATGCGCCAACGCCGGCCGTCACAATGACAGAGCGTGCATGGTGAACGGCTTTATCGGTAACAATCTGAAAGAGACGTTCTTCCAGCTTAATGACGTTGGCTACTTTTTCTTCCATATAAATGTCGGCCTGAAACAGATCCATCTGACTTTTCAGATTATTCACAAGCTGTTGAGCAGTGACCTTCGGAAATCCGGCAACGTCGTAAATGTATTTCTCGGGGTACAACGCCGCTAGCTGGCCGCCCAATTGCGGCATGCTTTCAATCAGGGCTACGGACATCTGCCTCATGCCGCCGTAGAAAGCGGCGAACATTCCCGCAGGCCCCGCGCCGATAATGGCGACGTCGACGACCGATGGTTGGCTAGAGTTCAAGCTTACACCTCCGTTAGGGTACCTTATGTGACGATCTAAACGTATCAATTATAATCTTGCTTCATGAAAAGGCTTTTGTAAAGATGTCCAAATATATTCGTGAAAATGAACCTTGAAAATTGTTAGAAAAGCCGATATGATCAACTGAGAGTTTTGTGAAGTGGATTAACGGAGAGAATATTGTGTAATTTTTCACAAACTAATCACACACAAAGGATTGGATGGGATCATCAATGAGCAGTATACCAAAGATCGTTATTCTTGGAGCGGGCTACGGCGGTGTATTGACATCGCTTCGTCTGCAAAAGGAATTAAACTATAATGAAGCGGATGTCACTTTGGTCAACAAGCACGATTATCACTACATTACAACGCATCTGCACATGCCAGCGGCGGGAACGGACAACCCGGAGAACGCGCGGGTCAACATCTCCAAGCTGATCGACGAGTTCAAGATCGATTTCGTCAAGTCGACGGTTGTGCAAATCCGTCCGCAGGACCGCAAGGTCATTCTGGAAGACGGAACGCTTTCCTACGACTATCTGATCATCGGCCTCGGCGGCGAGCCTGAGACCTTCGGCATTCCCGGATTGGCCGAGAATGCGATGAACATTCGCAGCATCAACTCCGTTCGCCTTATTCGCGAACATATCGAATACCAGTTCGCGCGCTTCAAGCGCGAGCCGCACCGTACGGATTATTTGACCTTTATCGTCGGCGGAGCCGGCTTTACGGGAATCGAGTTCCTCGGCGAGCTTGCGGATCGCATTCCGGAGCTGTGCAAGCAGTTCGACGTCGATCCCGCCCTCGTGAAGATTATCAACATCGAGGCGGCTCCGACCGCGCTTCCGGGCTTTGATCCCGAGCTGGTCGAGTACGCGGTGCAAGTGCTTCAGAAGAAGGGCGTTACCTTCCGTATCGGCACGGCCGTTAAAGAATGTACGCCAGACGGCGTCGTTGTCGGAGAAGGCGAAGAAATCAAATCTCAAACGGTGATCTGGACGGGCGGCGTTCGAGGCAACCGTCTGATCGAAGAGGCCGGCATCGAGACGATGAGAGGCCGCGTGAAGGTGGACGAGTTCCTGCGCGCGCCAGGCCACGAGAACATCTATATTCTGGGCGACAACTCGCTTGTATTCAACGAGGAAGGCGGACGTCCTTATCCGCCGACTGCTCAGATCGCAATGCAGCAAGGAGTGAACTGCGCCCACAATCTGGTCGCTTCGATCCGCAATCAGCCGTTGAAGTCGTTCGTGTTCCATAACAAGGGCGCGGTCGCATCGCTCGGCAAAGGCGAAGCTATCGGCGTAGCGTTCGGGAAGAAGTACAAGGGCCGTACGGCTGCCCTGTTGAAGAAAGCGATCGATCTTCGTTACCTGTTCATCATCGGCGGCATTCCGCTTGTGCTGCGCAAAGGCAAGTTCCTCTAATGAGGCATTGCAGCGTGCAAGTCCGGGGCCTGTTGACGCGCGAGGAACTGGACCGCTACAACGCGCTGATGGAAGTGGGCTCCTATCTGGAGTCGCAGCGCCGCTACGATCTTGTCGCCACCGTGCAAGCCGAGATAGACCTTCTTATTCAGCCGGGCATTGAACGGTTGAAGGAGAAGGGACGGGCTCGCGACCGGATGACGCAAGAGTACTTGGAAGAGAAGCGCCGCGCGGAATGGGAAGCCCAGATGCAAGCTGTAGATGATGATGAATAACGGCAAGAACCGATATCGGCTGTTCCTGTAAAGGGAGCCGGCATCGGTTCTTTATTTTTTAGGCTATGCCTGTCCGCAGTTCGGTGTACAATAGGGGTATACATCTTGGAGGAGGAGACTTGCTATGTCCGGACGTGTGGAGAAAGATTCGATTGGAAGCAAGGAAGTGCCTGAATCCGTATACTACGGCATTCAGACCTTGCGGGCTGTGGAAAATTTTCCGATTACGGGCGTTCCCGTGCATCCTGAGCTGGTCATTGCGCTCGCAAGAGTGAAGAAGTCGGCGGCGAAAGCCAATATGGAGCTGAAACGACTGCCTCACCAGATTGGACAAGCGATCATACAGGCTTCGGAGGAGGTTGCCGGAGGGCAGTTGTCGGATCAGTTTATTGTGGATTCGATTCAAGGCGGCGCCGGGACGTCCATCAACATGAACATGAACGAGGTGCTGGCGAATCGGGCGCTGGAAATCCGAGGCCTGTCCAAGGGGGATTATTTCCATTGCAGCCCCAATAACCATGTAAACATGTCGCAGTCGACGAATGACGCCATACCGACCGCGCTTAGAATCGCTGCCTACCGTCTTGCGGAACAGCTGTTGACCACGATGGAGGAAGTGCGCGAAGGCTTCGCGCTCAAGGAGAAGGAATTCGACGATGTGATCAAGATGGGGCGGACGCATCTGCAGGACGCTGTGCCGATTCGCATGGGACAGGAGTTCGGGGCCTACAGCAAGGTGCTGGAAAGAGATATCGGCCGTATTCGGAGAGCGACGGAAGGCTTGCTCGCGGTGAACATGGGCGCGACAGCGGTGGGCACCGGTCTGAATGCGACCGTGGAATATATTCGGCTAGTCGTCCAGCATCTTGCAGAGGATTCGGGAGTTCCGGTCAGCTCGGCGGACGATCTCGTGGATGCGACGCAGAACACCGATGCGTACACGGAGCTGTCCGCTGCGCTTAAGGTATGCGCCGTGAACCTGTCGAAAATATGCAACGATATTCGGCTCATGGCCTCCGGTCCGCATGTCGGCTTAAACGAGCTTCTGCTGCCGCCCAGACAGCCGGGCTCGTCGATTATGCCGGGCAAAGTAAATCCCGTGATGGCCGAGGTGGTCAATCAGGTGGCGTTTCAGGTGATGGGGAACGATCATACCGTCTGTATGGCTTGCGAGGCGGGGCAGTTCGAATTGAATGTGATGGGCCCGGTCATTGCCTTTAATCTGCTGCAATCGCTTCAGGTGCTGCAGCGCGCCCTTGATGTATTCAATCGGTTCGCGCTGGAAGGAATGGAGGCGAACCGCGCGCGCTGCAAGGCCTATGTCGAGCAAAGCTTCGGCATCGTCACTGCCTTGAACCCGCACCTCGGATACGATGTGGCCGCCCAGTTGGTGAAGGAAGCGACGAAAACAGGCCTCTCGCTCCGGGAGCTGATATTGGAAAAAGGGCTGCTGACTCCGGAGGAAATGAAAGAAATTCTTGATCCGATCCAGATGACGACACCGGGAATCGCGGGGGAGCATCTGCTAAGAGATCAGCTCTAGATCGCCGCAGCGTATGATGCAGTGACAAAAAGGTCCGCACGATTCCAGCCGACAGGCTGAGATCGCGCGGACCTTTAAAGATAAGCTAGTGCCGTTAGCCCCGCAGCAACCGGGCCAGCGCTTCGCCGTTCAGCAGGTTGCCGACGAAGAAGGAGCCGAATTCGCCGTAACGCGCGCTGACTTCGTCAAACCGCATTTCGTAGACGAGCTTTTTGAATTGCAGAGCATCGTCGGCGAACAGGGTCACGCCCCATTCCCAATCGTCAAAACCGACGGAGCCGGAGATGATTTGCTTTACTTTGCCCGCGTAACCCCGACCGATCATGCCGTGGCTTCTCATCAGCGTCTTGCGTTCTTCCATCGGCAGCATGTACCAGTTGTCCTGAAGGTCCCGCTTCTTGTTCATCGGGTAGAAGCAGATGTGCTTGCTCTTCGGCAAAGTCGGCTTCAGCCGGGCGACGATCTCCGGCACCTGCATCGGATCTACGCCGGGGGTTCCCATATAGTTGCTCAATTCAACGACGCTGACGTAGGAATAGGCCTTGCGAGTGAAGCGCGCAAAGCTGGAACGGTTAAAGGCGTTCTCAATCTCGTTCAATTCCTCAAGCGTCTCTCTCAGATGCATGAGAACAAAGTCCGCTTTCTGACCGATGACCGAATAAAAGGCGAAGCTGCCTTCCTTCCGGGTCTCAACCGCTTCCCATTCCGCATACAGCTTGGCGATCTCCGCCAGAGCGGCTTCCTGCTCGTCCGAAGACGCGGAGTTCCAGGCCTGCCAATCGATCGTGCGCAAATCATGCAGCGCGTACCATCCGTCTAACGTTTGAGCGGCTTCGCTCATGATGAAATCACTCCTTGTCCGACATTCTTCTCCCATTGTAGCCCAATTGACGCGAAAGGGGCAAACGATTCGGGGCAGTGCAGCCAGCCATTCTCGGGCTTTCGCGATTTTGTTCACAGCTCATTCACACCCTGCTCGTTGACTGCCGGAAGGCCAGCTTGTAAACTGGTAATGGATGTTCCATTCAAGGCCAGTTCTTTCACTTGGAGGTTAGTGCATATGATGGGTGGAGTTGTCGGCGGAGTGTTGTTCGCGATTGTCGGATCGCTCCTCTGCCTTGTGTTGTTTTTCGGCATCGGGTTTATACTGAACATGCTGATCAAGACGACCTGGTTTCCGCTCTGGTTGTTCATCATCGTCGTGACGCCGCTTGGCATCTGGCAATTGTGGCAGGATGACCTGAGCGTCACCGAAAATATACAATCGCTGCTGGTCTCGGATATCATTCTGATCGTGGCCGGAGCCGCGGGTGCATATATGAGCGGTTGGGCGATTCGGGCGCTGCGGCGCGGCGGCTACAAGATGTTCTAGAGCGCGGCGCGGCGCCGCGAGAAGTCGGGAGGAGTTCCATGCTCCGATTATCGGAAGGATTAAAGGTGGCGAAATTCGCTGTCGTGGGACTTATGAACACGGGAGTGGATTTCGCCGTTTTTTGCGCCCTGATCTATGGCTTCGGGCTCGGCTCCGCCTGGGCGCAAGCCATAGCCTACATGGCTGGGGTGGCGAACAGCTACTTGCTGAACCGCTACTGGACGTTTAAGGTGAAAGGAAAGCGGAGCGGAGCGGAATTGACGCGGTTTATCGCGATCAATGCGCTGTCCTTCGCGGCGGCGACCGCCGTTCTGCTGGGCCTTGAGCATGGGGGAGCGGAGCTGGCGATAGCCAAGATCGTCTCGGTGGCCTTCTCCCTTGCCGTCAATTATATCGGATACCGTCTATGGGTGTTTCACGAGGCAGCGCCGCAAGGCGGACGGGATGCCTGAATCGAAGACTTTGCTTGCGGATTGGCGCCGGCGGGGTCTTCTTTATTCTGGCTCTCTCTGACGGCCGCTATTTTGTGCTACAATAGAACCATCATTATTCGAGGAAAAGAGTTGTCGATCCCGCGATGCGCGTGTCGAATTTAATGGAATTTACGGAAAACCACCGTTTTGTCGTTCGCCGGAATTATGCGTTGAGCGCCCTGGACCGCAAAGTGTTTACTTCGCTCTATCAGCCGATGGTGGGGGCCGTCTCGACCGCGCTGTATCCGCTGCTCTATCATCAGCTGGCGGAAGAGCAAACGGGCATCTCCCCGCTGGAATCGCAGCGCAAGCTCTTTCTCGGTCTGGGGCTTGAATTGAACGCCTCCGGCCGGCAAGCGACGGTCGAAGCGGCTTCCCGGCTGGAAGCGGTAGGTTTGCTGCAGGTCTATCGGCATCACAATCCGCTGACGGAAGAGTCAATATATGAGTATATACTTATGCGCCCGCTGGATGCGGCGGAGTTTTTCTCTAACGAGCATCTCTCCCTGCTGCTGCGGGACAAGGTAGGCAAGAGCGCTTTGCTGGAGCTGCGCGAAGGCTTTGCGATCGAGCCCCCGCCTGAGCTGGCGCGCTTCGTCAACCGGGAAGAGGCCACGGTGCACTTCTCGGAAATTTTCCGCATCAGCCCGGGCCTCGTAGAGCCCGAGCTGGAGGCCGGTTGGACGGAAAGCGCCGTGACGAAGGAGCGGGCTTCCTTCCAGCCTCAGGAGCGCATTCGCCATAGCGAGATGATGCTGAGGTTTCCTCGCGGCTCCGCCAACCGAGTCTATGTGGAACGGTTGAACCGCGCGCCCGAATCGATGGCCCAGATTAACTATTTGGCTTACAAATTCAATCTGGAGGTACCGGAGATTTGCCGCTTGCTGGATGAGGACGGCCTGTTCCGTCCCGACGGCACGCTCATCTGGGACGAGCTGCAGCACCGGGCCAACTTGATGTACAGGCAGGATCGCCGGCGAGCCGAAGAGCGGGAGCGCTTCATAGCCCGCAGCGAAGAGCGCGCGCCTGCGCCGGAGTCGGAAGGAGCGGCCGGAAGCTCCGCCGCGTCTATGCTGGCTATTCCCGAGCGGTTTCAGGAAGAGGTTACGCTTGCCAGGTACAACGAGATGCTTCGCCGGGAGCCTTATACGCGGATGCTGGCCCGTTTTTTTCCGGGGGAGGTGCCCGATGTTTTCGTCCGGGTATTCGAGCGCATTGACTTGAGTTATAAGCTGCCAGAGCCGGTTATCAATGTCCTGATCCATTACATTTTCTCCTTGGACCGTTCACAGCGGCTCACGTCGTCGTTCGTTGACGCGATCGCTTCTAATCTGCTGGCCAAGGGCATTGATACCTTCGAGAAGGCTATTCAATACGTGCGCGAGCAGGAGAAGCTGAATGCCGCGCTCGAACGCAAGCGCCGGGGCGAAGAGCCCGCGCGCGCCGGTTCCGGCTCCGGCGGCGGACAAGCCCGCAATTCGTCGCGTCGCAAGCCGGCCATGTCCGTGGTCAAGGATACGGGGCCGTCGGAAGAGGTTACGCCGGAAGAGATGGAACGAATGCTGGCCAGAGCTCGGGAGCTAAAGGGAAACAATTAGCAAGGCCTGCGATTGAAGCGAACGAAAGGAGAGACAGACGATGGAATCTTTAAGCGAAGCGCTGCGGCGCCTTCCCTTCGGACAGGTCGGTTCCGCCGACATCGCAAGTCAGGTGCTTCGCGACCCTCTTGTCCTCAAGCTTCGCGAACGGTATCCCGATATCGACGAAAGCGTACTGCGGCTCAATCTGAACCGGCTTTATCAGATGACGAAGGAATACCGCAATTGTCGGTCCTGTCCGGGCTTGGCAGCCTGTCCGAACGATATGCAGGGCCATTCTACCGGGATCGATTGCACGCAGTTGAACGGCCGATGGCAGATCAATGACTATAAAACCCCTTGCTCCAAATGGACGGCGAATCAGCAGCAGGAGCAAATTCAGCGGCGCATTACAAGCTTGTTCGTAGACGAGACGGCGCTGGGCGACGATTACGACGAGGAAGAAATGATCCGCCTGGATCCGAACAGGGCAATGGCCGTCGATCAGCTTCAAGCCTATGTGCAGTCGACCATTCGCGACGGGCTGCAGAAGACGGGGCTGTACTTGAAGGGCGACTTCGGCACCGGCAAGACGTACTTGGCCGGATACTTGCTGCAAAGGCTTGCCAAGGAGGGCTTCTCGGGCGTCATCGTCTATATGCCCGAATTCGTCGAGGATGCCAAGGCGATGATGTTCGATGCGCAGAAGCTGAAGGAAGTCGTTTCCCTGATGAAGGATGCGGACTTGCTCGTATTTGACGATATCGGCGCGGAAAATCTGACCCCATGGGTCAGAGATCATGTGCTGGGGGCGATTTTGAATTACCGGATGAATCGCAAGCCCACCTTCTACACCTCCAATCACGATCTGGAGGATCTGGAGCGGCATTTCAGCTTCACCCACAAGGAAGGCGAAGAGATGCATAAGGGGCAGCGGCTCATGGACCGTATCCGTCCCTTCGTCGATGTGATCCACGTCCGCGGACGAAATCATCGAGGCCTGAAGCCATAACGGGATAGCTGGAGAAACGCGCTCTGAGGGCGATGCAGACAATCTGCATCGCCCTTTTTGTATTTTGCTTGGCGGACAGAACAGGCTTGTCAAAGGTGTTTTAGGACAAGGACAAAATTTATTTATTAGTTTTTTTGATAGACACTTATTGACAATCGGCAAGTTCGGCTGTTATGATCTCATCAATAACCAACTATACAGCTAGGAATTGTAAGTCATGTGAGAAAAGTATGGTTTAGAAAAAGGGAACCGGAATGGCCATCCGGTTCCCGCGAAGAAAAAACTTATGAAATGTTGGGGTGGATGAAAATGAAAGCTTTAAAAAATCTCCGTGTGCTTCTGGTCGCGACTCTGATCCTGTCGGTACTCTCGGCGTGCGGTTCTCAAAAAAACAGCAACGAGCCGTCGTCCCAAAGCGCTGCAACGACTCCGGCTTCCTCGGAGGCCGCCGCTTCGCCCGCCAAGGAAGCGCCCAAGGATATAGAACTGCTTAATGTCTCCTACGATCCGACTCGCGAGCTTTACGAAGAGTTCAACAAGAGCTTCGCTCAATATTGGAAAGAGAAAACCGGCGGCAATATTACGATCAAGCAATCCCACGGCGGCTCGGGCAAGCAAGCCCGCGCGGTGATCGACGGATTGACCGCCGACGTCGTCACGCTTGCTCTCGGCTACGACATTGACGCGATTGCCGATGCGGGAGCGCTTAAGCCCGACTGGCAGCAAACGTTCGAGCAGAACAGTACGCCGTACACCTCGACGATTGTGTTCCTCGTTCGTAAGGGCAACCCAAAAGGAATCAAGGATTGGGGCGATCTGATCAAGGACGGCGTACAGGTCATTACTCCGAATCCGAAAACCTCCGGCGGAGCCCGCTGGAACTATTTGGCGGCATGGGGCTACGCGACGAAAACGCTGGGCTATGACGAGCCACAGACGCTGGAATTCCTCAAGAAGCTGTTCAAGAACGTACCTGTCCTGGATACGGGAGCGCGGGGCTCCACGACGACGTTCGTAGAGAAGGGAATCGGCGATGTGCTGCTTGCCTGGGAGAACGAAGCGTATCTCGCACTGAAGGAGTTCGGGGACGACTACGAGATCGTCACGCCCACTATCAGCATTCTGGCTGAGCCGCCGGTAGCCATAGTCGATAAGACTGTAGACAAGAGAGGCACGCGCGAGGCTGCCGAGGAGTATCTGAAATATTTGTACACGGAGCAAGGGCAGGAAATCGCCGCCAAAAACTTCTACCGTCCGCGCCTTCAATCCGTCGCAGACAAGTACAAGGATCAATTCGGAGAATTGAATCTGCTGACGATCGACCAGGACTTCGGCGGATGGAAAGAGGCCCAGGCGAAGCATTTCGCCGACGGAGGCACGTTCGACCAAATCTATACCCCGGGATCCTAACTCAGGGCCGGGAAAGGGGAAGGCGGCAACATGATCAGATTTCGCAAGAACGAACGGGTGCTTCCGGGTCTACCCATCACCCTGGGCTTTACGATTTTGTATTTGAGCTTGATCGTACTGATCCCGTTAGTTGCCTTGGCCATCAAATCCGCCGATTTATCGGCAGCCCAATGGTGGTCGACTGTATCCGATCCGCGCGTCGTCGCCTCCTACAGGCTGAGCCTGACGACCGCATTCATCGCCGCAATCGTAAATTTGTTATTCGGCTTGCTTCTGGCCTGGGTGCTCGTGCGTTACGATTTTCCCGGCAAACGGATCGTGGACGGTCTGATCGACCTGCCGTTCGCCTTGCCGACGGCGGTCGCAGGCATTGCGCTTACGACGATCTACGCGCCGAAGGGCTGGGTCGGCTCCTTGCTGGAGCCGCTCGGCATTAAGGTGGCGTACACTCCGATCGGGATCACGATCGCGCTGATCTTCATCGGCATTCCGTTTGTTGTGCGAACGGTGCAGCCTGTGCTCCAGGATATGGAATCCGACATGGAAGAGGCGGCGGTGATGCTTGGCTCTTACCGGGCAAGAACGTTCTTCAGAATTATTCTCCCGGATTTGATTCCTCCGCTGCTGACGGGCTTCGCGCTGGCGTTCGCTCGCGGCATCGGCGAGTATGGCTCGGTTGTCTTCATCTCGGGCAACATGCCGATGAAGACGGAGATCGCTCCGCTCCTGATCATCACGAAGCTGGAGCAGTACGAGTATGCCCAGGCCGCGGCGGTCGCCGTCGTTCTGCTGCTGATCTCGTTCGCGCTGCTGCTTATGATCAACATTTTGCAACGGTGGAGCAATCGCCGCCTGCGCACAGTGAAGGGAGGGTAATCGAAGATGGCGGGTATTGTGACCAATCCAAAGTCGGCTAAAGGCCGAATCGTCCAGCCGCATCTTTCCGAGCCTCGGATCGTCCGCTGGGTGCTCATCGGCGTCGCGCTGCTCTTTCTTTCACTGATTGTGCTGCTGCCGATGGCTGCCGTAATCGCCGAATCGTTCCGTAAAGGGTGGGACGCTTATCTATCTGCCCTGTCCGACCCGGACGCGATGTCGGCATTGAAGCTGACGCTGATTACCGCGCTGCTGGCGGTGCCTCTGAATACGATATTCGGGCTGGCCGCAGCGTGGGCGATTACGAAATTCAAGTTTCGCGGCAAAAACCTGCTTGTCACGCTAATCGATCTTCCTTTCGCCGTATCGCCGGTCGTCAGCGGTCTCATCTACGTGCTGTTGTTCGGAGCTCAAGGCTTGCTCGGCCCCTGGCTGGAGGAGCATGATATCAGCATTATTTTCGCAACGCCGGGTATTGTGCTGGCTACCATGTTCGTCACGTTTCCTTTTGTCGCGCGCGAGCTTATTCCATTGATGGAAACGCAAGGCGTCACGGACGAGGAAGCGGCGGTCAGCCTCGGAGCGCGCGGCTGGCGGGTATTCTTCAAGGTTACGCTTCCGAATATCAAGTGGGGCTTGCTGTACGGCATGATTCTCTGCAATGCGCGCGCGATGGGGGAATTCGGAGCGGTATCCGTCGTATCCGGCCATATTCGCGGAGAGACCAACACGCTGCCGCTGCACATCGAAATCTTGTACAACGAATACCAGTTCAGCGCGTCGTTCGCCGTTGCTTCGCTATTGATGGTGCTCGCGATAATTACGCTGGTCGCGAAATCCCTGCTGGAGAGCCGCATGAGTCAGCAAGAGCGCTAAAGCCGCGCAGAATAACGCATGAATCGGAGGAGAACAGAATGGCAAAACCGGTAGAAGTAGACGAACGCTGGCTGGGAAGAATAGCCGAGCAGGTTAACGGGCTGGAATACGGCGAGGTCAACATCGTCGTGCATGACGGGCGTATCGTCCAGATCGAACGCAAGGAGCGCAAGCGCTACGACGACGTTGCTCGCCCGGCGAGGAAGGAAGCAAGCCAGGTGCTCAAGCCATCTTGAGCATGGCCTAATTCGCAGCAGTTAACGGGTTCCCGTCTGAGGAGCCTCTTACCGAATAGCATACGCAAAAGCCGCCAAGGACGCTCCCTGGCGGCTTTACTCGATTATTTACCCGCTACATTAAGAGATGATGAATTTGACGACTACCGCAGCGGTGAACACAACGAACATAAAGCCGAACATGACGCCGAAGCCGACAGCCGTATCCATCAGATCGTCGCGCGGCTCTTCGTTAATGTGCTGGCGGGGATCTCTAACGTTCTCCATGGGAAGCCTCCTGACGAATTCAATACCTACAGTATACCCAAGATCGCTTTTTGTTGTAAAGTCTCCCCCTACCAGATCGGTGACAAGTTTGCGAAAACGCGAAAAACCGGTAAGGCGGACGACGTCCGGGATGTGCTACAATGGGAGGAACGAGTGTTCTGCTCCATGGCGGACACGAGGCAACGAACAGAGGAGGTACCTTTCTTGGATATCCCGATTTCCGCCGCAGGCCGGGACAAAGCGATGGAAAACATCCGCAACAAGCTGGCGCTGCTGCCGAATCAGCCGGGCTGCTATTTAATGAAAAACGAAGAAGGCAAGATCATATACGTCGGCAAGGCGAAGGTGCTCAAAAACCGCGTCCGCTCCTACTTTATGGGAAGCCACGACGGCAAAACGCAAAAGCTCGTCTCGGAAATCCGGGACTTCGAATACATCGTTACGGCCAGCAATACGGAATCGCTTATTCTGGAATGCAACCTGATCAAGGAGCATTTTCCCCGATACAACGTGCTGCTCAAGGACGACAAGTCGTTTCCTTACTTGAAAATCACCCACGAAAAGCATCCGAAGCTGGAGGTAACGAGGCGAGTCGTCAAGGACAGGGGGAAATACTTCGGGCCTTATCCGAACGCGTTCGCCGCGCAGGAAACGAAGAAGCTTCTCGATAGGATGTATCCGCTCCGCAAATGCAATACGCTGCCCGAAAAAGTGTGCTTGTATTATCATCTGGGCCAATGCGTCGCTCCTTGCGAATATCCGGTGGAGCAATCGACCTATGACGAGATGATCGGAGAAATCTCGCGGTTTCTGAACGGCGGACATTCGGAGATCAAGAAGGAGCTCAAGCGCAAGATGGAGCAGGCCGCGGAAGAGCTGCAATTCGAACGGGCCAAGGAATACCGCGATCAGATCGTCGCGATCGAGGCGCTGATGGAGAAGCAAACCATCAATATGTCCGATGCGATGGATCGCGACGTGTTCGGCTATTCGGTCGACAAGGGCTGGATGTGCGTGCAAATTCTCTATATGCGCCAAGGCAAAATGAATCAGCGGCATATGTCCGTTTTCCCGTTTTACGGGGAAGCCTACGAGGATTTTCTCAGCTATGTCACGCAATATTACAGCGACAATCCGGCGTTGCCGCGCGAGGTGCTGCTGCCGGTTCCTCCGGGGGAGGAGCCTGAGACTGGCGAGACCGGCCGGGAGGCCGCTCCAGCGATTGTCGCAGAGACCAAGACGGCATACGCAGCAGCGGGAGCTTCGGCCGCAGAGGAGCAGCAGGAGCCCGCTGAGGAAGGCGAGGCTGCGGAAGTCGGCGAATCGCTGCGGCGCTGGCTGAAAATCAAGGTGGCGATTCCCCGCCGGGGCTCCAAACGGCAGCTGGTGGCAATGGCGTGCGACAATTCCCGCGTGGCGCTGGAGGAAAAATTCCGGCTGATTGAGCGGGATGAGTCCCGCACCGGCAAGGCGGCGGAAGGATTGGCGCGATGGATCGGCATCCCGAGCGCAAGCCGCATCGAGGCGTTCGACAATTCCAACATTCAGGGCACCTCGGCGGTATCCGCCATGGTCGTCTTCACGAACGGCAAGCCGGACAAAAAGGAATATCGCAAATACAACGTGAAAACGGTGGAGGGGCCGGACGACTACGAATCGATGAGAGAGGTTGTTCGTCGCCGCTATGAACGCTTGCTTAAGGAAGGCGCCGCGCTGCCCGATCTGATCGTCGTGGACGGAGGCAAAGGCCACATTGCGGCGACGCTGGATGTGCTGGTGAACGAGCTCGGATTGGGAATTCCCGTATGCGGCCTGGCGAAGGATGCCAAGCACCGGACATCGCAGCTGTTGGTCGGAGATCCGCCGGAGGTCGTTCCGCTGCCTCGCGACAGCCAAGAGTTTTATTTGCTGCAGCGCATTCAGGATGAGGTTCACCGTTTCGCGATTACGTTCCATAGGGAGAAGCGGGCCAAATCGATGATCGCTTCGCGCCTCGATGCGATTCCCGGCATCGGGGAAAAGCGGCGCAAGCAGCTGTTGAGCCATTTTGGCTCGCTGAAGGCGATCAAAGAGGCGACGGTGGAGGATTTTCGCGCCGTTTCGATCGGCGAGGCGCTGGCTCAGCGCATACTGGATGCCTTGAACGCGGAATAAGCGGATAGAATCGCTATTAGAAGAGGGCCCTAAAGGCGGCGCAGGGCCCTCTTTTTCTATGGGCTCGCGCACCGGGCAAGGCGGCTAGGAGAGGGCCAAGACTTGAGTCTAATAGAGGCTGGACAAAAGATAGGGAGCTTACCCGACGAAAAACAATGGAAGCGATGCCCTTATCAAGGTACAATGGGGTAAATGCACGATGACGACGAATTCCAAGCGAAGGCGGTATACCCAAGAATGGAGAATCAAGTAAAATGGTCCACTGATCGCGCGACACTAGCAAGAGGAATCGCACTCGTAAAACGCAGCGGCTGCACGGCCAGGCAGAGAATCTGGATGGCGTGGGAGAAAGTGATGCTCTGGATCATGGGCTTGAATAGCGAGGGCAAGATTGATGCCGGCATGTGCAAAGTGATTGTAAAAAAATATAAAGGGCCGTCCTTCGACTGCGAAGACGGCACCCGAATCGAACAAGGCGATCTCGTCGGCGAGCTGCACTTGAACAATCAGATGATACTCGGACTTACCCGCGAGGCGGGAGCGGGGCGAGCCGCGCTTCAGACAGCCCGCCTGGCGCGTACGTCGCTCAAGGAAATCTCTGCGGCACTGGACAAGCGTCCGGAGCTGACGCGCGTAAAGGCGCTGCTGGGCGTTACGCTGCTGCACAGAGGGCTGACTCACGGCTTGGGATTCGAGCAGCGCCGGCTTCCTTCCAAGCGTTTTGAACGGATCACTGCGGTTTACTTGAAATTATTGCTCTTTTTTCTTCATCCCGATGGCCTTGAGCGGAGCGACCGCTGTAAGGAGAAGCTTACGCCGATCATGCTTGTCTGCACGAGGAGTAATCTATTGCGGAGATTTTCGCCGGACAACAAGTAGGCGGTTGGAGGCTGGACACTCAAGCGTGCCCGAAAGGGGAGCATTTCTTTAGAAATTCTTCATTAATTTCTCGAGAGAATCCTAATTCTTCTCTATTACGCTGTGTTCATCAACCGATTGCAGGAGGAGATGAACATGAGCAACATCGCAAGAATAAACGACGGGCATGCGGGCTCCCGCTTGGGAGCCTATAAGCCTCTGCTGGGTCTTCTGGCCATCCCCGCAATCAACATCCTCTATGTGCTGCAAAATCGGGCGGGCGGAACCGCTCTTTCTCTGGAAACCGAAGTCGACCGCAGCTTCCCGTTCGTCCCCGAATTTTCACTGCCTTATGCCCTATGGTATCCGTTCCTGCTGCTCGTCATGGTTCTCATTCTTCGCAAGGATAAGCTGGAATATTACCGAACCTTGCTCTCCCTGTGCCTTGGCTTGTTATTGTCCAATCTGGTGTTTCTGCTGTTCCAGACAACGGTGCCGCGACCCGAGGTGGAGCCGACGGGCATGTTCAACCAACTGGTTTTGTTCGTCTATGCCAACGATCAGCCGTACAATTGCTTTCCCAGCGTCCACGTTCTGACCAGCGCGCTGATGATTTATGGTTCGAGGGCGTTGAAGTGGCGCGCGAAAATTCCGATTGCCGTCGTCGCCGTCAGCATTATTGCTTCGACCGTCTATATTAAACAGCATGTGTTCGCAGATGTGATGGGAGGACTGCTGGCTGCGAAGCTCGTATTCTGGTTGGCGGGCGAGCTGATGCGTCTGCTTGCCGCAAGAACGGGCGGCCTTCCGCGCAAACCGCGGACAACGGAAGGACAGGAGGCATCTTGCGATGTTATAAAATAAGAGAAGGAATACGGGAGAGGGAGCTAAAACGGATTATGAACCTGAATACCGTTCTGGTGGTCGATGACGATTCCGAAATTCGGGACGTCGTCCATGTCTACTTGCGCAATGAAGGGTACCGCGTTCTTGAAGCCGAGAACGGTCGCCGGGCTTTGGAAATACTGGATGCGGATAAGGTGGAGCTCGTTATTCTCGATGTCATGATGCCGGATATGGACGGCATTCGCACCTGCATGAAAATACGGGAAACGTCCGATATCCCGATTATTATGCTGTCGGCCAAGCAGGAGGAGATCGACAAGATTACGGGATTATCGATCGGAGCGGATGACTATGTGGCCAAGCCCTTCAGTCCGCTGGAGCTGATTGCGAGAGTCAAGGCGAGACTGCGACGGTCCGTTCGGGCGGTCGAGGCTGATTCCGGCAGCATTATCTCCGTACAGGACTTGAAGATCGACCCGGCTCGGCATCTTGTTTTCGTGAAGGAGAGGGAAGTGACGCTTACCCCGCTGGAGTTTGCCATTCTTGAATTGTTGGCGAGCCACAAGGGGCAGGTATTCCACGCGGATAAAATCTACGAGAAGGTATGGGAGGAGCCGTCAGGGTATTCCGACAATACCGTCATGGTTCATATTCGCAACATCCGCGAGAAAATCGAGGAAAACCCTCGCGAGCCCCGCTATATCAAGACGGTATGGGGGGTCGGCTACAAAGTTGAAAAATAACGTATGGGCCGTCCTGTCCGGACGCCACAGCATCCGTCTGCAGATGGTTTGGACGTTCGTTGCATGCATACTTCTGGCTTCAATCGTCTCCATTTCGGTTCCGATTGGCATGCTGTTTGATATTCCAGTCTCTATTCTGGCCTTCCTGGCCACATTCGCTGTCGCGTTCATCCTCTTGACCCGACGCACGATTCGCTATATGCAGAAGCTGTCCGAGGGTTTGACGGTGATCTCCGGGGGAAACTTGCAATACCGTATCCCCGTCGTCCGCAGGGACGAGCTCGGCGCAATAGCCGGGCATATCAATGCCATGGCCGAAAAGCTGGAAAGCCTGATCGAAAAGGAGCGGCAGGTAGAAAAATCGAAGATGGAGCTGATCACAGGAGTTTCCCATGATCTGCGAACGCCGCTTACGAGTATAATCGGCTACCTGGGGCTGCTGCAGGAGAAGGCGTATCGGGACGATACGGAGTACGAGCGCTTCATCGGCAATACCCACAATAAAGCAAAGCAGCTCAAGACGCTTATCGATCAGCTGTTCGAGTATACGCGGCTGACCCAAGGCGAAGCGGAGCTTGAGCTTCATACGATTGATTTGCGGGAAATGCTGGACCAGATGCTTGTGGAGCTTCAGCCGCTAGCCCTGGACAGCGACGTCGTATTCGAAGCCCGGATTCCGGAGAGTCCTTTGTTTATCCGTCTGGATGGAGAGAAAATGCGGCGGGCGATCGACAACCTGCTGATGAATGCGATGAAGTTTTCGGTCAAGCCGGGCTTGGTCGTCGTCGCGTTAACGGCGCAGGATCGCGGGGTCACGATTGCGGTCGAGAACGAAGGCGCGGCGATTACGAAGGAGCAGGAGGCTCATTTGTTCGAGCGCTTCTACAAGGCGGACGACTCGAGAACCGGCCAGGCGATAGAAGCAGGAGCCGGACTGGGCTTGGCGATCACGCAAAGCATCGTGCGGCATCACGGCGGCAGCGTAACGCTGGACCACGATGCCGGTCGTTTCAGGTTCGCAATCGAACTCCCCCGTGAAGCTTCCAGATAACGATACCGACAAGCGCCGGGAAGACTAGGCTGAACATGCCGCCGGCAAAGTCGCCCGGCAATCCGTCGAACATCATCTGCATCCCCATCAGCACCGCATCGAGGGTAACATGGGCGAAGATTACGGTCATCACGCCGAAGCGGAGCATGAACCAGCCGAACAAGAACGACATGAGTACAAGCTCAATAACGCGGGTATAGACCGGAAAGATGGCGTAGCCGACATGGCCGAGCGCCCAGATCAAGCCGGGCGGCACGATCGCTGCCGCAGTCAGAATAGCGGCTGCGCGCGGGGAAGGCGACTTCCCGGTAATTAGCCGCGCAAGGCCGACAAACCATTTGCGGAACAGCCCGATGCCGAATAACCGGCTTTGCAGCTCCTCGGAAATGCCGGCGCACCAGGCCAGCAGCGGGAGCAGCAAGGGAATGCTCATGTTATACATCGATTGCGCCGCATCGGAGGCGGCAAACGAGCCCAGCGATTTTTCCAGCGCGAGCAAAATAAGCGATTGACTTCCCAGCAGAATGAAAGCCAGGAAATAGCCCTCCTTCATGCTCCTCAGCACGGCCGCGCCATAACCGCGTTCCTGCCATCTCGGCCACAAGGTGTGCCCCATCGATTTCCACAGCCCGTCTCCGCCTACGGCGGAGAAATACGTGAATAAAGCCATTACCCCGAACGTCACGAGTCTAAAGACCAGATTGACCTGATCTCCGATGCGAATACCCGATTCCCATGTTTCCGCCCTAAGGCCGGGAATCATGTTAAACGTCAGACTCGCGTATAGCGCGAAATAGATACCTGCCAAAAAGATCCCCCTGCGGTACGAGGTAAGACCGCCAAGCGTGCCGGCGTAGATGATGGCAAGAATCATCATCAGCACTTGCGGCAAAATGAAGCCGAAGGCGGAAAGGAGGGAGGCCCACTTTTGCTGCTGCTTCATGTATTCGTTGAAGGATGCGGGCAAATCCACGCTATAGGTCACCGAACCGCCCTGCCACGACGGCTTCGCCGAGCTGGATGGCTCGTAGCCTTCCGGCACAGCGATTCTCAGCCGCAGCTGGGCTTCTCCGATGGGCGACTGACGGGAAACAAATTCGAAAACGTTACTTGCGGATGCAACGCCGCTCCATTCCCAGCGCTCAGTGTCGATGCTCCACATGGCCGCATAATTCAGCGCCCGGGAAGCACGGGATTCCGTAAGCTCGCTTACTTCCGAACTCTGCGGTTTGGCGGAAACGGAGCCGGCGACAAGGTGCTGCCAGGAAACGAGGCGACCGTTTTCCATATCGATGGAGAGGACCAAGGCCCCTTCCAGGCCGCGAGCATAGACCTTGATCGCGTAGACGTCGGTAGGCGCGAAATCGGCCCACTGCTTGTCATACACGTTTAATAGCTTGTTCTTCGAGAAATAGCCGGTCGTTTTGCTATCGGTCATGTGGGTGACTGTCGTAGAGTCGATTTCGTCCGGCCGGAGGCCGAAGTTATCGCCGGCGAGCTTTAAGGCTTGCTGCTTGGCTTCCGCGCGCGTCAGCACGCTGGAGGAAGAGACGGCAAACAATTGACCCGTTATCGGGAATACTTGAATGAACAGGAAAATCACCAGTCCGACCGCGGCGGCCCATACCCATCGTTTATCGAGGTTCATGCGATCTTGAGGGTTCAACAGTCTTCACTCCTTAGGCGGAAAAAGCTCAAAAAAACGGTTACAGCCCGCTTAATCTAGCCGCAAGCCTGATTTTTCATTAAGTATCTCGCATTTTCAACGAAAATGAAAGCAAAAGGAACGATAATGACAGCCCGGTGCCAGAACATGCGGAAAGCCTCTCCAATAATCGTTCAAACGAGTCGGTTTGCCCCCTTTTTGATGTTGTCCGCCTTGAAAGTAAAGACTATAATGCGTAGGTACGTCATTTTTCCAACTTGAATAGCCGAATTTCTGATGCAGAAAATGGGGGAACCAACGGATTTCTTGTACAAGTTACATTGTATTCGAAAATCCAGGGGTGAATTCCACTTCGCGCGATCGTTGCGATGGATAGGGCAGCCTGTTCGAGCCCGAACCCGACAGCTAACCTCGTAGGCTATATCCGAACAGGAATCGTGTGCGAAATTACAAGCACTGGGGTTCCAGTGCTTTTTTGTTGCGCCAAAGCTTGCGAAAACGGGAATTTGAGGGTGGTACCGTGTATAAAAAGGCCTTGAAATGGATTAACGCTTCGCCTCCCAGAACCTTGCTGCTGGGCTTCTCCTTCATTATCTTCCTCGGGGCGGTGCTGCTGCGATTGCCGCTCTCGACCGTTGACCGCGAGCCGCTGTCGTTCGTGGACGCCTTGTTTACGGCGACCTCCGCGACGTGTGTGACCGGACTGGTGCTGTTCGATACCGGTTCGCACTTCTCCACGTTCGGGCACTGGGTCATTCTGATGCTGATCCAGATCGGCGGAATCGGCTTCATGACGATGGCGACGCTGTTTGCCTTGATTCTGAGAAGGAGAATTTCCTTGAAGGAAAGGCTGATCCTTCAGGAATCGCTCAATCAGGGCAGCATTGAAGGACTTGTCCGTCTGGTGCGCAAGGTCATTCTCTACGCATTGGCGCTGGAGACGGTCGGGGCCTTGCTGTTTAGCGCGCGGTTTGCGATCGATATGCCGCTGGGCCAAGCGATCTATCATGGGGTGTTTCATTCGATCTCGATATTCAACAACGCGGGCTTCGACCTGTCGGGAGATTTTAGCAGCTTCTCCAGCTATTCCACCGATTTGTTCATGAACGTTGTCTCGATGGTATTGATCATTCTCGGAGGCTTCGGCTTTATCGTGCTGGCCGATTTGTTCGATCTGCGGCACAAAAGAAAGTTCTCGCTTCATACAAAGGTGGTGCTTACCGTATCCGGTGCCTTGATCCTGATCGGGACGCTTATTATTTTCATCTTTGAATTCACGAATACCAAGTCGATCGGGGGCGACAATTTCGGGCACAAGCTCCTCGTCGCGCTGTTTCAATCCGTAACGACCCGGTCGGGCGGGGTAACTACGGTGGACATCTCGGAATTTCGCCAGGCGACCCAATTTTTCATTATCATTCTGATGTTTATCGGCGCTTCTCCGGGCTCTACGGGGGGCGGCATCAAGACAACGACGTTCGCGGTGCTGGTGGGAGCGGTGCTGGCCATGATTCGCGGCAAGGAGGACGTCGTTCTGTTCCGTCTGCGGCTTGCGCAGGAGCGGGTGTACAAAGCGGTCACGGTTACGCTGTTCTGTATCGGAATCGTCATGCTCGGCACGATGATACTGGCGACGACGGAGGATGCCAGCTTTCTGAAAATCCTGTTCGAAGCGACGTCCGCCTTCGGAACGGTCGGCTTGTCAATGGGGCTTACGGGAGATTTGACGACGGCCGGCAAATTGACGATCATTTTTCTGATGTTTATCGGGCGACTAGGACCGCTGACGCTCACCTATGCATTGGGCCCGAAGGCGGGCAGGCCGCTTTACCGGCATGCGGAAGGCAAGATCATCATCGGGTAGGGGACGGAGAAAGAGATGAAAATGAATCAATTCGTCATCATTGGTCTTGGGAGGTTCGGCTCCAGTCTGGGGCGGGAGCTCATTAAGCTTGGATATGAGGTGCTGGGCGTCGATCGCGACGAAGAAAAGGTGCAGGAGCTTTCCGGCGTGCTGACGCATACGGTGCTGGCGGACGCGACGGAGGAAGAGGTTCTGCGATCCGTCGGCGCCCGTAACTTCGACTGCGGCGTCGTCGCGATCGGCGACGATATCCAGGCGAGCATTCTGGCCACGATCCTGCTGAAGGAGTTGGGCGTCAAGAAGGTCGTCGCCAAGGCGGTATCCGATCTGCACGGCCGCGTGCTGGAAAGAATGGGAGTGGACCGAATCATCTACCCCGAGCGGGATATGGGCGTGCGCGTGGCGCATCAGCTCGTCTCCCCGAACCTGCTTGATTACATCGAGCTGTCCAAGCAATATACGATTGCAGAGCTAGCGGTTCCCCAATGCTGGTCGGGCAAATCGCTGGACGATGTCAATCCCCGGGGGCGCTTCGGGTGCAGCATCGTGGCGATCAACAAGCCGAAGGGAATTATTATCGCTCCCGCAGCCAAGGATGTGCTGGCGACGGAAGACGTAATGGTCGTCATCGGTACGAACGATCAGATCGAGCAGTTCCAGGAATCGATCAACGCGGTGTGAATGAAATCAATCCCAATCGCTCAGGCTAACGGTAAGACGAGCGGTATGGGGGAGGTATGGCGATGACCAGGTCGCGCCTTGGACAAACGGCAAGGGGGATAGCGAGAGCTGTCGCCCTTTTGGTTTTGTGGAGCCAATGCTTCGCCGCAGGGGCCGCTAGCGCGAAGCCCTCCGGGATCAGCTGGAGCGAGATGGAGCGCCGGTATGAGGGCGTATTCGTGCTGTCGGCATCGGGAAAGTCGCGCAAGGTGGCGTTGACATTCGATGACGTTCCCGACCCCCGGTTTACGCCTCAGGTGCTGGACATCCTGAAGGCGAAGAGGGTGCGAGCGACCTTCTTCGTGGTGGGAACCCGTGCGGGCAAGCATCCGGGGCTGGTGAGGCGGATTCATCGAGAGGGGCACAACATCGGCAACCATTCCTACAGCCATCCGGACTTTTCCAAGCTGTCCCTGGAGAAGATGAAGGAGCAGATTTCCCGGGCGGAGCAAGAGATCGCAGGCATCGTGGGCTTCAGGCCGAGACTTATTCGCCCGCCATACGGGGAAATCGTTCCGAGGCAGCTGGAGTGGGCCAAGAGGCGCGGTTATACGGTTGTGAACTGGAACGTGGATTCGTCCGACTGGCGTCAACTGGGGGCCGGCCGAATATTCCGCAACGTAACCCGCTCGGTCAAGCCGGGATCGGTTGTTCTAATGCATGCGGGAGGCGGAACGGGGCAAAGTCTGTCCGGTACCGTCAGGGCGCTGCCGAGAATTATCGATTGGCTGCGGGAGAATCATTACGAGCCTGTTACGCTGACGGAGCTTCTGAAGCTTTCGGAGAAACGCGGCGAAATCCGCAAAAAATAGGCTGCCCCGAGCAGGTGAAGATGTCGGGGCAGCCTGATCTGCAAATGGGGGGATCGGCTTTTAATCCAGCACGTAGACCTTGACGTTCTGATAGCCGAAACCGGAGACGAATTGACGCGAGCCGGGGACGAAAATATCGATGCGATTGCCCTTGATCGCCCCTCCCGCATCGGATGCGGTCGCGGTCATGCCGCCGGAAGGCAAGCCGGCGAAATCATAGCCGGTGATATAGACTTTCGTCCCGAAAGGAATGACGTTCGGATCTACCGCAATCGTACCCAGCTTGAGCGGATCTCCGAAATAATCCACGGCGCCCCATTTTCCGTTTTCCTCGGCGGCAGCCGAGTAAGCGGTCGCTTTAATATCAAGCACTTTAGAGAACGCCAGCGCTTGGCCCGATGCCGTCGCAATCGACTGGGCGACGGACTTGCTTGCGGTGCTCTTGAGAACGCTTGCATTGGCCGATCCGGGAAGCGTCAGCTTCAGCCCCGCATAGATATTGAGCGGATCGATGCCGGGATTGGCGTCCATCAATTGCTGCAAAGGAATATTCATCTGGCGGGAGAGTTTCCAGAATGTATCGGAATCTTTAGCTGTATAAGTAGTTGCCGCATGAGCGGTCAGTCCCGGGATGAGCAATGCCGCTCCAAGTACCAGCGCGGCGGAGCGCGTGCCTAGCTTTGTCCAACGGTTGTTCATTTTCCTTGTCCTCCTGAACCTGGCTGTATTGGCGAGCTGCGACACCTTTGGCTTAAGGCGCCCCAACTCCCTGTAAAAGGTATCACAGCGTTCAGGGGGTTAAAACCGGAAAGTTTAGGAAGCGGCGAATGCTTAATTTTTTCTAAGAATCCTTATTGCGGTTCGCACGGCGATGGAAATAGGCGCTCGTCTCCTCGATCAGATAGCGCGTGGAAGGCGCAAGCCAGGCCGGATTGCCGTGGATCAGAAACGTCGTCCGCTTAGTCTCCTCAAGCTCTTCGATTCGCACCAGGAACAAATCGTTGTCGATGAGTACCTGCTCGCGCAGGTAGGATTTGGGCAGCAGCGTTCCAGCCCGGCAAGCGGACAGCAAGCGGATAATCGCTTCGAATGAGTCGATTTCCATGCGCACATCCGGCTTAAGGTTATGTTTTTTTAATAATTCGTCGGTCATCGTTCGGTACCAAGTCCCCGGGGCGAACAAAATCATCGGCAGCCCCTGAAGATCGGAGATATTGAAATGCGTTCTTTCTAATATAATGTGCGTTCGCGGAAGGACGAGCATAAGATGATCGTCGAACAAGGGTAAACTGGTAAGGGCGTGGTCATCGATCACGGAGGAAGCGACGATTCCGAAATCCACCTTGCGTTCCTTGACCAGTTCGGCGATCTCATGGGATTTGCCGGTCACCGCTTTAATCTCCAGATGCGGATGCTTCGCCGTCATTGCGGTAATCAGATCCGGCAGAGTCGTCTGAAGCGTCGTCAAGCTGGCTCCGATTGTGGCGACCTGCGCTTCGGAAGATTTGTATGCGTTGAGCTTCTGGAGATAGCTGCCGTGGAAACGCCGCAGGTCCAATGCGAATTCATAGGTCAATTGTCCTGCGGAAGTCAGCTCAAGTCGCTTGCCGATCCTTCGGAACAGATCGACTCCAAGCTCGGACTCGAGACGAGAGAGACGGCGGGATAGAGCGGGCTGCGAAACGTTGAGGCGCTCGGCCGCCTTGTTGAGGCTCGTCTGCTCTACGATCGCGGCGAACATACGCATGTCTTCAAGCATGGGAGGACTCCTTCTCTTATGCGGAATGATTATAAGTTATAATATTAAATAAGCAGTTCCATTATAAGCGAAAATAGAGTAACCTTAAAAGCGGTGACTATATGGTGACGAATGCCAACATAGGGGGGCGCAAGTCATACGAGTCGAAGCACGGTTGCGAAAGGAGACCAAACACAGACATGAAAGGTAATTCTTATTTACCGCGAAAACTTCATTCGCTGCTTGGCGTAATTCCGCTCGGCTTATTTATTGTTGAGCATGCGTTGACGAACTACTCGGCTTATGAAGGCGGGCAGGAGGGCTTCAAGAAAAGCACGGATCTACTGAACAGCTTGCCGCTTGTATTCTGGCTTGAACTGTTCATGATCTGGCTGCCGATCCTCTTTCACGGAGTATACGGCTTGTACATCGCTTATCAATCGAACACGAACACGGGCAGATTCAGCTACGCCCGCAACTGGGCTTTCACCTGGCAGCGGATTACGGGGGTCGTAACGCTGATCTTCGTTGCATGGCATTTTTACGAAACCCGGTTTCAACTCGCAATAGGGAACGTTTCGCATGAAGAGCTGGGACAGCATATGAACAGCATCGTCACCAATCCGGTTGCGTTTACGGCTTACGTTATCGGCGTTCTCGCGGCGACATTCCATTTCTCGAACGGCTTGTGGGCTTTCCTCGTTAGTTGGGGAATCACGATCGGACCGCGCGCGCAAAAAGTATCCTCCAGAATCTGCATGGTCATCTTCGTGATTCTGTCGGCGCTGTTCCTGTTGTCCCTAGTCGCGTTCCGCAGCGATGAATTCGCTTCGGCTGCGGCGACGGCGCTCGGTTCGGTATCGATAGGTTAGAGGGAGGAGAAACATACACATGGCGACTCAAAAAGTAATCGTTGTCGGCGGCGGACTTGCGGGCTTGATGGCAACGATCAAAGCGGCGGAAGCAGGCATGCGCGTCGATCTGTTTTCGCTTGTTCCGGTTAAGAGATCCCACTCCGTATGCGCCCAAGGCGGCATTAACGGAGCGGTAAATACAAAAGGCGAAGGGGACTCCCCTTGGGAGCACTTCGACGATACGGTATACGGAGGCGACTTCCTTGCGAATCAGCCTCCGGTTAAGGCGATGTGCGAAGCGGCGCCCGGAATCATCCACTTGATGGACCGGATGGGCGTTATGTTCAGCCGTACGCCGGAAGGTCTGCTCGACTTCCGTCGTTTCGGCGGAACGCAATATCACCGTACGGCATTCGCCGGCGCGACGACGGGACAGCAGCTGCTTTACGCGCTGGACGAGCAGGTTCGGCGTTGGGAAGTAGCCGGTCTCGTTCAGAAGTTCGAGCACTGGGAATTCACTTCCGTCGTGCTGGATGACGACGGAGTATGCCGCGGCATCACCGGGCAGGATCTGCGCACGATGGAAACGGTCACGTTCCGGGGAGATGCGGTTATTCTGGCGACCGGCGGTCCGGGAATTATTTTCGGCAAAACGACGAACTCGGTTATCAATACGGGTACGGCGGCGAGCGCGGTGTATCAGCAAGGCGTTCATTACGCCAACGGGGAATTTATTCAGATTCACCCGACGGCCATTCCGGGAGACGACAAAAACCGGCTGATGAGCGAATCCGCGCGCGGAGAAGGCGGTCGGATATGGACGTATAAGGACGGCAAGCCGTGGTACTTCCTGGAGGAAAAATATCCGGCTTACGGAAACCTGGTGCCTCGCGATATCGCGACCCGCGAAATTTTCGACGTGTGCGTCAACCAGAAGCTGGGCATCGACGGGGAGAACAAGGTGTACCTTGATCTCTCGCACAAGGATCCGAAGGAGCTGGACGTGAAGCTCGGCGGCATCATCGAGATCTACGAGAAGTTCACGGGCGACGATCCGCGGAAAATTCCGATGCAGATTTTCCCTGCCGTTCACTATTCCATGGGCGGTCTATGGGTCGATTACAATCAAATGACGAATATTCCCGGGCTTTTCGCTTGCGGAGAATGCGACTATCAATATCACGGCGCGAACCGTCTGGGCGCGAATTCTCTGTTGTCGGCCATTTTCGGCGGCATGGTCACCGGACCGAAAGCCATCGAATATGTGCGCGGCTTGAAGAAGTCGGCGGAGGACGTGTCGGAGAGCGTGTTCGAGCGCGAACGCAGCAAGCAAGCCGGCAAGTTCGAAGCGATCACGAAAATGGACGGCACGGAAAACGCATATGTATTGAGCAAGGAGCTCGGCGAGTGGATGACGAACAACATGACCGTTGTTCGCTACAACAAAAAGCTCGAAGAAACCGTAGGCAAAATCAAAGAGCTGAAGCAGCGCTACAAAAAAATCAACATCAACGATACGGCCCAATGGAACAATTCCGGAGCGGCGTTCACCCGCCAGCTGTGGAATATGCTTGAGCTTGCCGAAGCGATGACGGTCAGCGCATTATTGCGCAACGAAAGCCGCGGCGCTCACTACAAGCCGGATTTCCCGGATCGCGATGACGACAACTTCCTGAAGACGACCAAGGCGACTTTTGCGCCTGAGGGTCCGCAGATTTCCTACGAGGACGTTGACGTATCCTTGATTGCGCCGCGGAAGCGCGACTATTCCACCAACAAGAAGAAGGAGGGCTAATCCATGGCGGAAGCTACTACTGCAACGGCAACGGGACGTAAAGTCAAGTTTATCATCACGCGTCGGGAGCGTCCGGATGCCTCCCCATTCACGGAGGAATTCGAAGTTCCTTACCGCCCCAACATGAACGTAATCAGCGCTCTGATGGAAATTCAGCGCAATCCCGTAAATGCGAAGGGCGGCAAAACCTCCCCGGTATGCTGGGAGTCCAACTGCCTGGAGGAAGTGTGCGGCGCTTGCTCCATGGTCATTAACGGCAAGCCTCGCCAGGCGTGCAGCGCGTTGATCGATAAGCTGGAGCAGCCGATACGGCTGGAGCCGATGGCGACGTTCCCGGTTGTGCGCGATCTCGTCATTAACCGCGAACGGATGTTTAACGCTTTGAAGAAAGTGAAGGCGTGGATTCCGATCGACGGAACGTACGATCTCGGTCCAGGGCCGCGTATGGCGGAATCCAAGCGTCAATGGGCTTATGAGCTGTCCAAATGCATGACGTGCGGCGTGTGCCTCGAAGCTTGCCCGAACGTCAACGATCGGAACAGCTTTATCGGTCCTGCTCCGATCTCCCAGGTTCGTCTGTTTAATGCTCATCCGACAGGTGAGATGAACGCTCATGAGCGTCTGGAGGCTTTGATGGAGGAAGGCGGCATTGAGGGCTGCGGCAACTCGCAGAACTGCGTGCGTTCTTGCCCGAAAGGCATCCCGCTGACGACCTCGATCGCGGCGATGAACAGAGACACCACCAAGCAACTGTTTAAGCAATGGCTTGGCCTGTAAGAAGCTATGCCGCTGGGCGGATTTCCCGCTCGGCGGTTTTTTTGTGTTTGTTTCCCGTTCGGGAACAAGGGGCTCTCCGTACGGGGGACCGCCGTACTTCGGCTTGACGTGGCAGGGGCTCCCGTTCGGGGAATGTCCGTACTTTGGTGCATTCATACACTAATTGCAAAAAGTACAATTAATAAGGGATGAAATCGTCAAAAAGTCGGGTTAGTTGCATTTCTTACAATTAAGTGGATTCATTTTCGCTAGCGTGACGTAAATTGTCCGAAGTAGCTGTACAAAATACAACTAACGAATTGGTTGCAAGGACTTGACCGAGATTAATTGCACAAATTACAATTAACACGCCACACGCCACACGCCACACGCCACACGCCACACGCCACACGCCACACGCCACACGCCACACGCCACACGCCACACGCCACACGCCACACGCCAC